>NZ_JBIWPO010000042.1:23442-68740 GCF_044768275.1 Streptomyces sp. NPDC101152
GGGGGGGGGTGAGCTGTTGGCGTCGCTTCGAAGTGGCAGAAGGCGGTGAGTCCGGCTACACCCTGCGGCACCGGGTGCCAGGTCCGCCTCAGCCCGTTTCACTTCATTCGCAGCTGCAAGGTTCAGGGGCTTCGCCGTCGGCCGGGCGGGGACGGACACGCCCCGCCCGCAGCGCTCCGGCGACGGTCACGCCGTGGTGTTGCTCGGGATCGGGGCAACCTTCTCGCCGCCAGTGAAGGTGGCATCGGTGGTGGAGCGGACCGCGGACCTCGGCCATGGCCTTCTCCGCCTTGGTCTCGGCCTTGGTGCTGATCTTCTCGGCGGAGGCGTCGCCCGCCGTCGCGGTGAGCTCCGCCGTGCCCGTGTCCTGGGGATGGTCGACCGTGTCGGTGGGGCGGGCGGCGTGCTCGGGATGGACGGGGCGCTGGGCGTGCTCGGCGTCGATCGACGGTCCGGGGAGTTCCCGCCGGGGCTTGGGCATACGGGCGTCCGCTTCAGCGGCGGGGGCGCCAGGGCTCATGCGTGTCCGGCGCTGTCGTCGCTGCGGATGGAGGGGATGCCGCCGGTAACGTCTGGGGATCTCGTACACGCCCTTGCGGTAGCCCTGCCGGGTAAGGACGGTGTTCAGGAAACCTGGGACGTCGTCGTAGCCGAGGATCGCGCGGTTGAGGTCGGCCGCGTTCGGCAGGCCCAGCCGCTGCTACACCGGCGGTCGCCGGCGTCGAGCGCGTCGTCGCAGATGCGGCTGGAGCCCTCCTTGCCGCTCGTCGCGCTCCGGCGCACCGACGGCAAGGCCGTGCTTCAACTCGCCACTGCTCCGGGGAACATGACACTCCGTAATTGACGAAACTGTCAGTAGCCGCCCACATTCAGGCAGTTATGTCTTCCGTGCAGTCCGGGCGCGTCGCGACTCGACACAAGACACATGACCGGACGTCAGAACATACTGGCTGGTTCCGGGTTGACCTGCATGTTTCGCAGGGGGCTGTCCGGAGTCAACGCTTCCTCCATGTGGCGTGCGCCACGTATTGCCCTGCGTAGTCGTTCGTCCGCCCCTGTGCCGGATATCGTCGTCTCACCTTTCCCATGGTCCCTGCGGTTCCCTAGGGGCAACAGGGCCCCGAACCCAAGGGAAAGGCGGTTCCGATGAGCCGTTGTCTGTTGACGAGGATTCGGAACCTGCGCAGGTGGGCGCGACGGACGCTTCGGTCGGTCGGGCACAGCTGTTCCAGGGTCACCGCGGGGATCCGAGAGATCCGGCGGACCGTCACGTACCGTGCGGCCGCCAGGTTCTGGAGGATCCTGGTGTGGATCGCCGAGTTCTACTCGGTCGTCCACTTCACCGTGGCGATGCTGGGCAACTGGCCCGTCTAACGGCGACGGCCTCGACCCAAGAGAGTCGAGGCCACCTGCGGGGTTCGCCAGGGTCTCACCCACGGTCTGTGGTAGGGCGGTGGGTGAGGCCCTCTTTTATTTGCTCCCGCAACCCGGAACGGTCACACGGCTCACAAAGTGTGATACATGTCACGCACTCCGGGTTTGCACGTCCCATCATGCCTTTTACTCGGGCCGATTTCTACACGGCTTGCTGATTGACCTGGCGTTTGACCTAAATGTCCGCTCCGCTCCCCTGAAAAGGCAAGCCTCACCAGGACTTTCCCTACCGGCGCCCAGTGGTGTGTGTTGCGCCACAGTCAGACGCCAACTGCCGCCTGAACCGCCGTTCTACTCGCGCAGATCCGGGCCTGGCCGGCCTTGCGCAGCGGCGTTTGTCGGAGCCCCCTGGTATAAGGCGCCCGCGTGCCCGCCGGGCATCACGGCCGCGTCGTCTGTGCCCGGCCGGCCAGCGGTGACGGCCGGTCCGCCCACCAGTGGGGCGCCGGTGCGCTATGCCTGATGCAGTGCCGCACTGACACCCCGTCGCAGACGGCCGTCGGTGCCCGGGCGACACTGCGTGCCGCTCCCGCCGAGCTGAAAGGGTTTTCGTGACGGCTTCCGCCGGTGACCCGCCCTTATCAACGCGGCACGCCACGGCAGGAGAAGAAAAAGCCGCACGGGAGATTGCACGTCCCGGCTCTCTCGCTCCCCTCACGGTCATGAGCAACGCGGCCAGGGCGGCCCGATGGTAAGGCGCGCCGGTGAACCAGCATCATCCAGGCACGACCAGGGACGAGAGGGGTATGACGAGTTCGCCAACTTCGTACGGGCAGAGCACAAACGACTCGTGCGGTTCGTCGCCACTCTCGGAGCCTCCTGGGAGGAAGCGGAAGACGCCGTCTCCGACGTGCTGATCGATCTCCTGCCCCGCTGGCACGAGATCCGCAGTCCGCGCGCCTACTGCCGTCTGGCCGCCGAGCGTGCCTACGTCAACAGTGAGGTCCGGCTGCGCAGGGCGCCCGAGGCCGCCGTGCGAGGGTTTTGGGGGCCCGCCCCACAGGGTGCGGCGGATGCATACGAAGGGCTCGAGCACGATGACGCGCTGCGTCATCTGCGCCTGTTGGACCAGGAGCAGCGCCGTGTGATGGCGTTTTTGTATGACGGCTACTCGCCCGACGAGATCGCCCAGTTGCTGGACAAGAAAGCCGCCACGGTCCGTTCGAACATCCGGCATGCACGCAAACGGCTGAAGAGGGCCATCGCCGATGAACAGGCACTCGAACTGAGTGAGGCCGGCGCTCAGTTGGAGACGAAGCGTGACTTGGGGGGTAAGTGATAGTGGAGGATTTCGGCAACTGGGACGTCATGAGGATCCCGCGGCAGAGTTACCGGGTCATTCTCTCCGAGGAGAACGATCCGGTGGGTGAGGCGCTCATCTGCGGATACATGGCCGAGGTGGATGCGGCCGCCGACCAGGTCATCACGCCGCAGAAGACGGACGAGCTGCTGCTGAAGATCAAGGTCAGCGCGTTCACCCAGGCCGCCGTGGAAAGCCACGAGTCGGGGGACGACACGCTGACCAATCTGGTGATCCAGCGTGATCTGCTGGATCTCGCGGACGGCGCCTGCCCGCCGCCACGCCGCAAGTCGGCGCGCCTGGGTCTGCGGTGGGTGCTGGCCGCACAGATGACGGCGACAGTTCTGGCGCTGCGGCAGCTTCTTGCCGGCGCCGGTATCAGGGGCGGGACATCGGATGCGGTCACCATCGCGGCCATGGTCGCCTCCTTCGTCCTGACCGCAGTGATGCTGCTGCGGCGGCCGGAGAAACGCCGTGCGATCACCGGGCTGGTGTGTGAGCCCGTGCCGTTGTCCCTCAGCCGCAGAATGGTGGACGTGGCCGTGGCCGTGGTGGCGATGCTGGTGACCGCGCCGCTGATGGCGGTCACGGCTTCGATCGTGGCACGAAGCGGTCGCCCGGTGATCGACCGCAGCATCAGGGTCGGACAGGGCGGTTACCCGATTCGCCTGCTGAAGTACCACAGTGCGCAGTCACCGTCGCGGACGAGCAGGTGGCTGGAGGCCGTCGAGCACTTTCCGCGTCTGTGGAATCTGCTTCGGGGTGATCTCACGCTGGTCGGCCCCAAGCCGGAACCACCGGAGGTGGCAGCGCGCTATCCGCACGACTGCCGCTGGGTCTTCCAGCACCGGCCGGGGCTCATCGGGGCCGTCTACGAGGACGCCCGGGACCTGGAGGCCGACACCGACCGCTACCTGGCTGAGGTGGTTCCCGCGCAGGTGAAAGTCCTGTGCGAGAGCGTGCTGTTCAACAAGCGGCTTGCTCTGCGCCTGCTGGGCAACGCGGCCTTCGCCATGCTCTTCTTCCGGCCGGGCTCCGGCCCCCAGCTGGGCGTCCCGTCCCGGGCGGAGGCCAATCCGGCGTTAAGGGACGAGGGGCACGGCGAAGGATCGCCGCAGGTGACCACCGAGCGGATTCGCCTGGAACGCTGGTCGCTGCACGAGACCGCAACGGCCTGAGAGCGGACGTAGTGAAGGGGGGTGGTGCCTGCACAGGCACCACCCCCCTTGTCACCTCCCCGCTACGACGAACACCACGGCTAGCAGGATCAGGGTCAGCACACCGGCCGTGCACATCACGAGGTACGACCCGCTGGTCACATAGGAGCCCAGCCCGGTCACCGCAGCAGAGTTGAACGCTGCGAACTTCTGCGACGTACTCATCTTCACCGGTGAGCCGGAGGGAACCTCCTGATCTTCACTCTCCCTCTGCAAGGCGGCCCCTTCTGACTGTCCAGGAGTAGATCGAACACGGGCTCACAGCCGCCCGGCGCGGCCCGCGTCATGTAGGGCATCTTGCCGCCCCCGGCGTGCAACACGCTCCGTCAACCCCAGGCCAACTGATCAACATGGTGCAGAGAGCGATCAACTGCACTGCAAAGGCGCCAGAACAGGTCAGGGGGGCCTTGCGGCACCCTCTGTGAGGCTCAACTGCCACCGCGTGCAGCAATGTTCGCCCCGGCGACCGTCTCCGTGCGGTCCGGCCCTCAAGGCGCACCCGTCTGCACCTGCCCTGGTGGCCTTACGCGGTGGTGGTGCGCACGATGAGGTCGGCGAGCGGCTGCTTCTCGAGGTAGCGCACGGCAGTATGCGGATCGGTGATGCCGTTGCGGACGAGTTCGTCACGGACGGCCGGAGCGACGGCCGCCAGTCCGCTCTGGGCGACCAGGTCACCGGCGGCGTGGAGGTTCAGCCAGTCGATGCCGTCGGGCAGTTCGAGGGCGCCGTCCTGGCCCAGCGAACGACGGATGGTGGGCCAGGCCAGGGGGGATCCGCAGGTGACGAGGGTGGTCAGGCCGTCGGGGCCTGGGCCGGTGTCGTCGCGGGTGAGCATGTCGAAGGCGATGACGCTGCCCAGGGAGTGCGCGATGACCAAGCGGGGCCCGGGGCGGTGCAGTTCGGTGCGGACCTCGGCGCGGATGCGCTCACCGATGTCGTGGTGCAGGTATCGGTAGACCTGACGGACGAAGACCAGCAGGCGCCGCCCCATGTCACGGCCGATCTTGTGGTCGACGGCGACCACGGCCTGGGCGACGGGGCGGGGTATGTAGGGGATGCCCAGACCGAGGGTTTCGGTCTGGAGCTGTTCGGGATCGAGGCCGGGTGGGGCGTACAGGGCGAGGGTGTCGAGGACGAACGCCTCTTCCTGGTCGGTGAAGGGGTCGGCGTCATCGACGAGCGGAGTGGCGTCCTGTGCGCCCAGGCGGTTGCTCGGGGTGCGGAAGAGGTTGCCGTAGTAGGCCGCTGTCAGCGGGGGGATGGGGCAGGCGGGCCCATGGTAGGTGCGCAGGCCCTTGGTCAGGGCGCCGGCCCAGTCGGCCGAGAGTCTCACGGCGTTGGTGTTGCCTTGCCAGATGCCGTGGATACCGACGATGTGCACGCTGATCTTCCCCCTGAGCCTACTGTCCCGCAGATGTGGGAGTGGTGGCTGCCGGGATCCTATCCGGCCGAGGCCGCAGCCGTGTCGCGGCCCCGGTCTGGCCGGGGTGGTTAGAGTGCTGAGCAACGTGTGCGTGAGGGGGCGTAGTTGAACGGGGTGGCGCCGTGGCCTCGGCGGCTGGTGGTCGTTGCGGTCGACGAGTACTTCACCGAGGATGAGGCCTTCACCGCGGGGATCCAGAAGCAGGTGGAAACGATCACCGGCTGGCTGGCCGATCCCGCGATGGACGCAGAGCGGCGGTTCGAGGTCGCACAGCCCAAGGAGCTGACGCAGCCGGAGGACTTGCGGCTGTTTTTGACCGAGCAGGAACTCGCGCAGGCGCAGTGGGACCAGGCGCTGGTCGTCTACATCACCGGGCACGGCCTGCGCGGCCAGTCCCGGCGCCATTACCTGACCTTTGGCCACACCTCTCCCGGTCGGCTGCTGGGTACCGCGTTTCCCACCAGCGAGCTGATCACGCAGGTCATGGACAGCGAGGCGGAGCACGTACTGGTGCTCGTCGACTCGTGCTTCGCCGGCAGCCTCAAGAGCGAACTGGGCGTGCTGTTTGAGGAGTTGTGCGCGCAGCGGCGCGATTTGAAGACTCTCGCTGTGATCACCAGCGGTGATTTCGAACAGGAGCCGTACCGGGGCGAGTTCACGCGGCTGCTGAAGCTGGCGCTGGACAAGGCCAGGGATGAGTCGGCCGGCTTCACCGCGTCCCATTTGTCGTTCGAGGAATGGGAGAAGCTCCTCAACACGGTCGAGGATGAGAACCCCGACCTGCTGCGGGCGCTGTGGGTGTGGCCGGACTCGCGCCGCGACGAGCCGAGCCTGTGCCTGCCCAACCCGCGCTATCAGCCGCGGGAACAGGTCGTGGAGGCGTCCCGGCAGCCGGTGTCGCTGTCGGCATCCACCCTGGCGCAGTACTGGCTGGCCCGCGCCTCGGGCCGTACCGATGACGATGATCCGGGCTGGTATTTCAGCGGTCGCCAGACGCTGATGCAGGCGCTGTTGGAGTTCGTTCATGCCGGGGCTGGGGTGCTGGTGGTGACCGGGGCGGCAGGCTCGGGCAAGTCGGCGCTGCTGGCCCGACTGGTCACGCTGAGCGATCCGCTGTTCGTTACCCGGTTCGCGGGCATGGTGGAGGCGGTTCCCGCACCGCTGCGGCCGCGGCCGCGTGCGGTGGACGCGGCCGTGCTGGCGCGGGGAAAGTCGTCGCTGGCGTTGATCGAGGATTTGCTGGCCGCCCTCGGCACCGAGAGAGTCGGGGGCGAGCCACACTTGCAGGCACTGCTGGACCGGGTGGCCGCAGTCTGCGCGGAGGTGCGGGAGCCGGTGACACTCGTGGTCGACGGTCTGGATGAGGCGCAGGAACCGACTGCCTGCCTGTCCGACGTGATCGCCCCGCTGGCCCGGCTGCGGGGTGCGGACGGGGAACCGGCGGTGCGGTTGGTACTGGGAATGCGTAGTTCGGCCCAGGACGTCGAGGGCGGCAAGCTGCAGGATGCGGCGGCCGACCAGTTGCTGGGTTTCCTGTACACCGTGCTGCAGGCGGGGATGGGCGAGAGCAGCGTGCCGCTGGACCTGCTGCGCACAGACGGGGCCCAGACCGTCGCCGACATCACCGCCTATGTAGAGATGGTGCTGCAGGCGGCTGCGGACAGCCCGTATGCCGGTCACGGCGCGGCGGCTGCCGAGGTGGCCTCGGTGATCGCGCAGGCCGTGAAGCCGTCGTTCCTCGATGCCAGGCTGGCCGCCGCCCAGCTGAGGTCCGCGATCGGCCGGCAGGACGTGCACGATCCCCTTTGGCGTGGCCGGCTGCTGGCCGGGACGACGGCGCTGTTGGCCAGCGATGTGCGGCAGGTAGCCAGGGACCAGGACATCAGCCTGCCGCTGCTGCTGGCGGTGCTGCGGGCCACCGCCTTCGCCCAAGGCGCGGGGCTGCCGTGGGCGGAAGTGTGGCCGGCGGTGGCCGCCGCGGTCATCGGCCCGGCTGCACCGCCAGCCGACGAGATCGATGCGGTGATCCGCACGGTCCGCCACAGCCGCCTGGTCGGCTACCTCGCCGCCGGTGAGGAGGACGGCCGGGTCACCTACCGGCCCGTCCACCAGCGGGTGGCCGAGGTGCTGTTGACCGAGCCGGACCTGCTGATCGGGGAGCCTCTTGCAGGCCTTCCTGCGAAATGGGCTGCTGAGATGGAAGGCCTGCGGCCCGTGCCGCAGGTCCACCGTGCCATCGCCGAGGCCTGCGCCCGCCTGGCTGAGCAGGGCGGACGCCTGGCACCGCATCCTTATGTGCGCCGCCACACGGTGGCCCACGCAGAGTTGGGTCATGTACTTGACGATTCGATCATGCCGGTGGAGCTGGCGGTCTGGGAGAGCTCGGGGTCTTTGCGTGGACGGCTGGGCCTGCCGCTGCCGGTGGGCCACACCCAGCGCAGGGTTCTCACGGCGGCCGGGCTCATCGAGCCCTACCTGGATGCATCTGTCGATGTCCTGTCCCGCCTGAGCAGCATCGCCTTCCATCTGGCGGCGAACGATGCGCCGGACTGGGACAACAACATGGTGCCGTCGCCTTCTTCTTTCGCCCGCACCGCCGGTGCGGCCCTGGAGACTCAGTGGGGGCGCTGGCAGGGGCGTGCCAACGTGGTGGCCTCCCCCTCCGGCCGGGTACACGCCCTGTGCGCGTTCAGGACGCTGGACGGTCGGCAGCTGCTCGCCGCCAGCGCCCGCAGCGGCATCGGCGTCTGGGACAGCGCGACGGGCCAGCAGCTCACCCACATCAATACGGGTGCGGCACACGCCCTGACCCTCGCCAGGGGCACCAGCGGGCGTCCCTTCCTGGTGGCGGCCGGTCCTCGCAGCGCAGCGGTGTTCGACCCGCTCTCGGGCCGCCAGTTGGCGGGCTTGGAGCGGAACAGCGTGCGCATGGTGACTGTGGCACGCGATGGTGACGCCCGGTGGACGATGGTGGTGGCCAGCAGGCAGAACGAACTGCTCGTGTGGCAGCCCTCGGAAGACGCGGTCCACCCGGTACGCCTGCCCGACGGTGCCCGGCTCCCGGAACGGCTGACCTGGGTCCGTGACCCGGAAGGCCGGGGCTATCACCTCCTCAAGCTGTATCGCGCCGGGTGGGTGCTTTTCGATCCCCTGATGCAGGACGTGCTCCCCTTGGATGTGCCGCTCTTCGCAGACTTGTCCATCGCGGCCGTACGGGGTCTGTCCGGCGGCGATCTGCTCGCGGTACTCGGCCAGAACCAGCCGGTGATGCTGTTCGACCCCTTCCAGGACGGCATCGTCCCCACCGTTTTCTGGAGCGACGAGGCGGGCCGACCGACCAACGCAAGCCAGCGCATGGTGAGCGTGACCGCTGCAGACGGTGCCCGCCTGGCGGGCGTTGTCACGGACGAGTCCATCGAAGTATGGGATGTGTCTCGGCCCGAGGCACGACGGGTGGGAACGTATCCGGCACAGCCACGAGCAATGTTCGCCGCTGTCTCAGCCCCGAACGGAAACTGGAAGCTCGCGGTGAGCGGCGACGAGGGCATCCTGCTGCACCGGGCCGGACGGAGCACGTTTCCCATCCACCGAACTGCGGTGAACCAGCCGCCGCGCGCCTTGGCCACAGCACGCATGATGACCGCACTGCCACCGGCCGACGGCGCACAGCGGTTCGCCGTCCCCACTGCCTACATCGTGGACATCCTCGACGCTGCGACAGGCCAACGCCTAGAGCACTACGAGCACCCCGAGCCCGTAACGTTCCTGGAGGCAGTACCCGGCGCGGGCGACGAGACCGCCTTAGTCGTGGGCGACGAAAAAGCCATTCATCTGTGGCACGTCGGGCGTGATGCCGCCAACCCGATCGCAAGCGGCTCGTTCAAGGAGAACCGCTGCTGCGCCGTGCGGCTTCCGGACGACCGGATCGCCGTCGTGGTGGCCGGCAACACCGGAGCGGTCGTCGTCGATGCCACCACCGGCGAGGTGGCAGGACTACCCGACAGCGGGCAGCGCATCACCGCGCTGCTGGCGCTGCCCTCCCCCACCGGCCGCTGCCTGGTGATGGGGGCCGCGCGCTCCCGGCTGCTGGTGTGGGACGTGGCCAATGGCGAACTCGTCGAGGACAGCACGCTGCCCCACCGCCCCGCAGTCACGTCGCTGTCTCTCATCCCTCTGCCCGAGGGCCGTGCCGCGGTGGCCATCGCCACGCCCCACGAGATCGTGATCTGGGACCCTCAAGACCGGAGTCCGATCAGCCGGATGGACACCCCGTACACCGCTGTCATGACCCCGCTCCCCCACGTCCTGGGAACCTGGCTGCTGGCAGCTGGCAACGGCACCGGCATGCGGCTGTGGAACCCCCTCACCGGCCGCCTCGTGCATTCCCTGCTCACCGCGGCACCAGTCACCAACATCGTCTACACCCCCGGCCGCAGGCAGCATGTACACATCGGCGGTCCGACGGGGCTGGCCACCCTGAGCTGGCCGCTCGAGACGGAGTCGCCGTGAGGGCGGGCATCCAATGGGCCACTGGCGTGTCGTCGACAGACTGGGGTGTTGACCGCAGGCTGCTGCGCACGCTGGGGCGGGCCGCCCCCTCCGTCGGGATGACTGAGTGGCTTTATCGGCGCAGTTGGCCCCACTTCTCCGGCCCGACGTGGCTCCAGGACAAACCGGACGCAGCCACTTCCGGCTAGAACTGGCCCCTCCGCTGAACAGGGCGAACTGCTTCCCCTGGGGCCGATTCAAACCGGAACCGAAGACCGACGTGGGTCCAGGTCGGACCGATTCCGGTGTGGCCAGCGGCACCGTGAACGTCTTGTGTTGGTTCTTGGCTGAGCCTGTTCCCGGCTGCTGCAGACGAGCTTTCCTTCCCTCGATGCCGCATCCACCATCCTGCTCCCGCTGCCGCCCCTGTGAGTAGGAAGTTTGCCGTCCCCGGGCCAGCTGCCAAGTGGCGTGCTCGCGAGGCGAGGCTGCCGACCATCGACACGCACGGCGCGGGAGCCTAGGTGGAAGTGTCTGCCTGCCGTCAGGCAGCAAGCGCGGCGTTCGTACCGAAGACTTCCTCGAAAGGGTGGGCCTGGCGCGTTTCGACCATGACCCAGACTCCGCTGGGGTGGTGTCGAGCGTGCGTGCGGTAGTGCTGGACTTCAGAAGGGGTCAAGACTTTCAGATCACCGAAGACGTAGTAGAGCGGCGTTGGGGCGTGGGTGGCCGTGAAGAGCAGGCCGGCGTTCAGGGTGGCGGTGTTGATCGCGTAACGGTTGGTGTGTGTGCTCGGCATACGGTCCTTGGCGTCGATGGTGATCAGTTCGTTGTCGCGGGCGGCTATCAAGTCGGGGAAGTAGCGCAGTGTTGAGTCGGTGCGTGCCAGGGCCTGCTGGATCGCGGGGGCGTATGTGCCCTGCCCGCAGCGCTGGACCGTCCAGCCGCGTGCTTGCAGTTCAACTGCGACGCGTCGCTCGTGTGCATCGCCGACCTTCTTGCGGTCCTGCCAGTGCGTCACCACGCCTGCCCCTCCCACAGCTTCGGATTGCGTGATACGAACAACTCCCTTTTCGTGCTACTCCTCTACCGCTATGATGCCCCGCATGGCGGCATACGTAGACCCACGTTTTCGTCCCACGCTCTGGCCGGGAATCCCAGTGCCCGCACCGGAGTTGCGGCCCGTGCCCGGAGCCCGAGCCGACGGCGGATGGATCGTCTGGGAGCCTCATCTGCGTTCCGAGGGCGAGACCGTTCCGCTGCCAGAGGACTTCTACTTGCGTGAGTTCATGGAACTCGACCCCGCCGATCTCGACGCCGTGGCCACCATGATGCGTACTTACGGAGACCTGGGCGGCAGCATTAACACCGGTGGCTGGGACGAGGACGAGTACGAACGCCTCAAGGAACTCACCGAGCGCGAACACCCGCGCCACGGGGCATTCTGCCTGCATGGCGAACTGGCCACGCTCTACGTCACACAGGCACAGGCGGCCATCACCACCTGGCTGGCCCTGCGGCGCGAGGGCGGACTCGACACGCTCATCGAGCCTGACGTCTGTGAGGAACGGCTGGCCCGGTGGCGTTCCGACAACTCGGATCGGGAGCAAGCATGGCCGCGTGACCTGAACCACTTGCGCAAACTCGTTCTGGACATGAAGATCGGCGATCTGGTGAGCGAGCTGAACGCCGCACTCAAACCGTTCAGCATCGGCATCGGCAGCCTGACCGACCGCTACCCCACCATCCTGTCGGTGGTCTTCCTGCAGCTGTACAACCATCTCGCCGAAGACGCCACGATCCGCGAATGCGCCAACGAGACCTGCCGCCGGAACTTCGTACGCCAGCGCGGCCGGGCCGAGTACGGACAGAACCGCACCAGCGGCATCAAGTACTGCACCCGCGAATGCGCCCGTGCCCAGGCCCAACGCGAACACCGCCGACGCCGCAAGCAGCAGGACAGCAGCCACTGAACGGTGAACCCGACGAGAGGTGCCGTGATGTCGTATTCCCGCACCCGGCGGTGCTGTCGGCGGTGTCATGCAAGCACCGCCCTATCCGCTGGTCTCGAGGTCGTTGAGAACAGCGAGAACAGGTCCCCAGCACATACCAACGGTGTAGCTGTCTGGTATGACGCCGCGTTCTCGTTGTTTGCGCAGGTGGACGAAGTTTCGGTACTCGCGGACGATCGCCATGAAGTCGTGGGCGTCCATCTGGATCCAGCCGCGGGTGCGGGCGGTGTCCAAGAGCAGGGCGAAGCTGGCGCGCTCCGGTGCGATGCGTTTCCCGCTGCCCTGGGGGAAGCCCTGCTTCAGGGTGGGGTCGCGGTGGGTGAGGACGTCGAGGAGAAGGGCTTCGGTGAAGCTGCCGATGCCGATGAGGGCCATGCCGTAGGCGCCGTGCTGTTCGCAGATCTGGGTCTCGACGACACGCGCCATGAGTTGTTGGAGGAAATCTTCGCTGCTGACGAGGGGACGGATGCGCCCTTCGAGATCGTCTGGGACGATGAAAACGGTGGTGTGGCCGTCAGTGCCGAGTTCACCCAGAACGGGGCGGTGGGAGACGTAGGTGACGGTGAGCTGTTCGGCGGCGAGATGGGTGTTGAGTGTCTGGCGGACGAGGTCGGCGGAGGCGAGGCCGTCGTCGTATTCGAGCGGGTCGCAGATACGGCACAGGAGCCGACTGACGGCGGCCGGGTCGTCGGTGCTGGTGAGGATGTCCGAGAGCCAGGGGATGCGGGGTGAGCCGTCGTACTCGGCGGGCTGGGGCCAGGCGGCGCGTTGCAGGAGCTGTGTGAGCTGATAGCCCCGCCGTTCGAAGGGGCCGTCGATGTCGACGATGAGGCGGGCGATCCGTTCGAGGGTGAGGGGATCGAGAGGTTTCACTGCGAGGTCTCCCTGTCTGCCGTGCGCTGGGCCTGTTCGAAGGCGTGGGTGAGGCGTTCGACGATGACGCGGCCGCGTTTTTTGAAGCCCAGTTCGGTGATGGCCTGGTTGATGCGGGTGTCGCGGTCGAGTTGGAATCCGTCGCTCAACAGCCAGGACGCCAGGGCCAGCAGGTCGGCGTCGGAATAGTCGCCGATGCGGTCCGCCGCGGGCAGGGCGGGGCGAGGACGGCGTGTGGCCGGCGCTGGAGGCGGGGGTGCTGCCGGAGCGGGCGTAGGGGCGGGATCGGCGGGTGTTGCGTCGACCTGTCGTACGGCGTCATGCCAGACGGCGAGGAGGCGGTCGATTTCGGTGTTCGGGTTGGTGAACCAGTCGGCGGCCCAGATGCGGTGGAAGCGCCAGCCGAGTCGTTCCAGGTGTGCCTGGCGCAGGCGGTCGCGGTCTCGGGCGCTGGGAGCGCTGTGGTAGCGCTCGCCGTCGGTTTCGACGGCGAGGATCATCTGGCCGGGGTGGTCGGGGTGGCCGAGGGCGAAGTCGATGCGGTAGCCGGACACGCCCCACTGCGGTGTGACGGGGACGTTGGCGGCTTCGAGGGTGGCGAGGACTTGCTGTTCGAAGCCGTTGAGGTTCCAGTCGGTGCGTGCGGTTCCGGTGCGTTGGAGGTCTCCTCCGTGGGAGCAGTACTCGAGGAAGGCGCGCAGCAGTTCGGGGCCGCGGTTGCGGGTGTTTTTGAGTTTGCCGGGGTCGAAGTCGTGGTGGGTGAAGGAGCTGACGACGGTCATCGACTGGCGGGCGCGGGTGATGGCGACGTTCAGGCGGCGTTCTCCGCCGTCGTTGTTGAGCGGGCCGAAGGACATGGAGAGCCGGCCGTTGGCGGCTTTGCCGTAGCCGATGCTAAGGATGATGGCGTCGCGTTCGTCGCCTTGGACCTGTTCGAGGTTCTTGGTGAAGAAGCGGCGCCGGGCTCCGGCGTCGGGGCTGAAGAAGTCCTGGAGTTCGGGGTGGTCTTGGAGGGCGTGGCGCAGTGCGAGGTTGATGCGGTCGGCGTGGCGTTGGCCCATGGTGATGACGCCGAGGCTGAGGTGGGGGGTGTGGGTGGCGTGGTCGAGGGCCAGTTCGACGACGCGTTCGACTTCCTCGGGCACGGAGCCGCTCTGGCCGGGCTGGGCGTGGCCGTCGACGGTCTCGAGGCGGATGGGGCTGGTGAGGGTGGTGCCGGGGAAGGTGACGAGCCGGTCGTCGTAGATGGTGTGGTTGGAGAAGGCGATCAGGCGTTCGTCGCGGCTGCGGTAGTGCCATTTCAGGGTGTGGACGTGGGGCAGGCGGCTGCAGAGCAGGTCCAGCAGGGATTCGTAGGCGGCCGGGGGCGCAGCGTCGTCGAGGTCGTCGTCGGTGTCCTCTTGGGTGCCGCTGAGGACGCGCTGGAAGAAGGTGGTGGGCGGGAGTTGGTGGGGGTCTCCGGCGACGATGACCTGCCGGGCGCGCATGATGGAGGTCATTGCGTCGTGCGGCAGGACCTGGCTGGCTTCATCGAAGATGACGACGTCGAACAGGCGGGTGGCGGGCAGGACACGGCTGACGACGAGGGGCGACATGGCCCAGCACGGCTTGGCGGCCAGCAGCACGTCAGGGGCCTTCTCGACGAGCCTGCGCAGCGGGAGGTGCCGGGACTTGCGGCGAGCTTGGGTGCGCACCAGGGTGTTCTGGTCGGGGTGGGCGTCGCGGACTTTGCGGAGCCGGACGGCGACCTCGTAGCGGACACGGGTGGGGTTGCTGTCGCGGTGGATGAGGTCGTTGCGGCGGAACTGCTCGACGACGTGGTCGTGTTCGAGGCGGGTGAAGGAGCGCAGGTAGGCGGAGCGCATGTGCGCCTCCTCCAGCACCGATGACCACCACAGGTAGTCGAAGGTGGCTACCGCCGTGTCGGGGTCGGCGTCCGTGTGTGCCAGCTCGTCGAGGAGGCCGCCGAGTTGGGCCGCTTCGAGACGGTCGGTGAGCTGGTTGAGTTCGGGCATGCGCAGCAGGGTGTCGCGGTCGCCGTCGAGGCGCTGAATGGTTTTGTCTACATCGTCGACGGGAGCGGTCTGCCAGCCGTCCCAGCGCACGCAAAGGGCTATCGCGGCCAGACGGCTCTGCAGATCCGTGAACGCGGCCAGGGCGCCGGTGAGTCCGGGGACGGTCCAGGGGGTCGCGTTTCCGGTCACGGACAGTGCCTGCCAGCGGGTGTGCTGGTCGGTCGCCTGGAGGAGGGCGGCGTGCAGCGCGGGGCGTTCGCGCAGACCGTCCTTGGTCAAGCCACGCGCCTTCTTGATCAGTTTCCGGCGGTTGAACCAGCTGATGGTCCGGTCGTGCTCCTTGCGCCAGGCGCGGCTCGCGGTGGCGGCGATGAGATCGTCCAGGCCGGGGGCGAAGACGGCTGCTTCGAAGCGGGCCAGTGTCGCGGTGACGTCCTGCAGCAGGGTGAGCAGGGCCTGCCATCCCTGGAGGTCGTCGGCCGGGCGCAGGCCTGCGGTGTCCACCAGGTGGGCAAGGGTGCGGCGGGTGTCGCTCAGGGCTGTGCCAGTGAGCTGGTCGAGGCCGGCCACCACGGCGCGCAGTTCGTCCTCGGTGCGGGCCTGGGTGTGGGACCAGGGGGATTCGCCGCGGCGGATGGTCAGTCCTTTCCTGGCGACGAAGGTCCGCAGGTCCTGCTCTGTCTGGCGGTGGTGCTCGCCGTGGAGGTGGCGCAGTGCGGAGCCGCGCAGCCGCAGGCGGGTGTGGTGGGCGGGCGAGCAGCCCATCAGGTGGGTGATCGCCTGGTGCGGGCTCACCTGCCAAGGATCGAGCGGCTGGTGGAACTCCTGTATGTGCCGGAGGGTTTCCTCGCGGTAGTGGGCCAGGCCGGTGTGCAGGTCGGCCGGGCGGGGCGGAGCCTGCTGGCCTGCGCGCTCCAGGGCGTCGTGGAGTTGCTGGGCGATCTGGCGGCGGCTGAGTTTGTTGCCGTGCAGGTCGAAGACCAGTCCGTCCAGGTCCACGGTGGCGAGGTTGTCGGTGACGGCTTCGATCGCGGCGCGTTTCTCGGCGACGAACAGGACGCGTTTGCCCTGGGCTGAGAAGGTGGCGATCAGGTTGGCGATGGTCTGGCTCTTGCCCGTTCCCGGCGGTCCTTCGATCACCAGGTGGGAGCCGGCCAGCGCGGCGCTGATGGCCCTTTGCTGGGAGGCGTCCGCGTCGAGAACGAGGTAGTCCGAGCGGGGCGGGATGTCGTCGGCGCCGGCAGGCGTGCGTGGGCCGGTGGCCTCGGCCAGGGCACGGTTTGCTTCCCGGTCGCCGGCCAGCGCGGCGATGACCGGGTGGTCGGCCAGCAGGTCGGTGGCACCACGCAGGTCCTGGACCATGGGCAGCCGGTCGAAGCTGAAGACGCCCGCCACGATGCGTTCTTCCAGTTCGGCCGTCAGGTTGCTGCGGACGAGAACGGCCTCGAGGATCTCGTAGGCGAGGGGGATGCGGTCGGCCGGGTCCGCGCATTCCTCCAGTGCGGTGGAGACCTTGTCGGCGAGAGCTTCCGTGTCGCCGTCCATGCCGTAGTGGCGGCTGAGCGCGTACAGCAGCACCGGGTTGATCTCCGCCTCGCCGGCCGTCTCGAGGACGAAGTCGTTCTCGGACGCGGTACGCGGCTGGATGGCCAGAGGCTGCAGCAGCAGCGGGGCGCGCAGCGCCGACACAGGGGTGCTGCCGCGCGTGGGCGGCGGGTCGACGCGCAGCAGGCCAAGAGCCAGGCGCCCGGCCTCGATGCCCTGCTCCTCGTCCAGTTCCACCATCCTGCGGCGCAGGCTCCGTGCCCGAGTGCAGGCAGGACCGTGGTCGGCGGCAGCGGGGAACAAGGCAGCCAGGCGGGTTTTGCGTCCGGCCAGGAGCGAAGTCAGGGCCTGCCCGTTCGCGTCGGTCACATCCAGCGACGCCGTTTTGGTGTCCTTGAAGTGCAACAACGTGTTGTAGGGGCCGAAGTCGACCAAAGCATCAGCCCACTGCTGTGCTTCAGCGGCCACTATCTCCCGACGGGCCTGCCGCGCGATGGCTTCCACGTGTCCCCCTTACCAACCGGCTGCCGAACCCGGCCCCATTCCGCGCCGGAGCCGCCCCGCGTGAGGCGAACAGGTCAACGTACGAAGCTCAAGCCACCTTCAGGCAGGGCGAGTTAGAGCGCACGAAGGGCGTGAAAGAAGCACACACGGCGCGCTGGGAGCGCCCGGAAGACGAGGCTCCGCGTCTCAGCCTCCGTCACCGATCAGTCCGTGGCAGACAAGCGGCTAGAAGCCGCGGGTCCAGGAGCAGGCACCTCCATCCACACGCCAGCGTGGTACGCGGCGCAGTCGCGCTTCACAGGACCTGGCCCACCGCGCCGACCGTACCTACGGCTGTCATGGGCCTTCCACAGCACGTCTGTTCACCGACTCGGTCACGACGCGCTGCTGCGGCGCGCCTCACCGGCCTTGCTCCCACGGTGTTGCTGGTGCACGTCCGTCAGCCGCTGCTGGGAGGCCAGCCGAGCGGCCCTCTCTCGGGCAAATCGAGCCAGATGACGACCGGTTGCTGCCATTCGTGGTCATCGGAACTCACGGCCGGCCACGCCTGGGAAGGGATATCCATGCGGTGTGAAAGACGTTGTCGAGAGAGGGAGACGGGCGGACTCGGTGCTGTCCACGGCCCGCAGCTCACATCACTGTGCTCCTGGCTCCTGCATAACTCCCTGGCACAAGTCATCCGAAGGGGTGTCTTTCTGGGGACTCCTTCCGGAAAAGGGGCCTGCTCTTTCTACTCTCCTTGCGATGGAAGTCGAATATCTGCGCTGCGGCGTGCCCTTGGCGGACTACCAGCTGACCAAGGCCGATCATCGTCGCCAGCAAGAGGCTGTACGGATCCATGAGTGGGTCCAGCGTCAGCTCGACAAGGCTCCTGCCTGGTCAGAGGAGCATTGGAAGCGTATGTGTCAGCTCCTGGGGCCTCCGACTCCTCGGTGGGAGCTGCAGAGGTGGCGGTTGCGCTTGTACTGCGGGCACATCATCGAGGCGAACCGTATCCAGACGAGCCCACGACCCGATGGCGGGGTCTGCGACAAAGAGCGCTGTCCTGAGTGTGGGCTGGACCCAGCCGTGATCGTCGCCTTCGAACCCCTGGGACCAGTCGCCGCACCTCCACCAAAAAGCCGCTCTCAAAGGACAGGATCCGCCCCGAGGCCACCCGCAGACAGGTGCAGCAAGGCCGACCTGATAGCTGAGAACGAGGCACTGCGTGCGGAACTGGAGGCCCTGCAAGATCAGGCACAGCAGTGGCAGGCAAGGGACACCCAGCGTCCGTGAGCATCGTCCCGTACCGAGAATGGTTGCCCAACCGGGTGAAGCGGTGTCGGCGACCAGCAGAAATTCCCCCATGTACGGCAGCTCGATTCCCCAAGGGGCAGTCACACTCAGTAGCCTCGGTGTTGGTTCCCGGGCCTGGCGGTTGAAGGGATTGAGGTCGTGGCACGTACCTGGCTGTCCATCCGGGTGGAATTGGTCTCCGGGCACGGAGCAGACCTGTGGCCTCGCCCCGGCCGGGTCTTCGCCGCCGCGCGCTCGCACTCCTTCGCCCAGTTCGCCACCACCATCGATCTCGCGTTCGGCCGCTGGGACCTGGCCCACCTACACCTGTTCACGCTGTCCGACGGCACCCGGGTCAGCCCCCTGGACTGGTGGGACGACGAGGCACCGGACGGCACCGTGGACGGCCACGCCACCAAGCTGAACAGGCTGCAGCCCGGCGAACAGTTCGCCTATGTCTTCGACATGGGCGACGTGTGGGCCCACCTGTGCACGGTGGCGGAAAAGCCCATCGATCCCATCGACGAACTCGGCGTGGCCCCCGACCGCCCAATGCCCTACTGGGGCTGGGGCAACCTCCCGGACCAATACGCACGCCGCTGGGACGGGGACGACGGCGAGTCACCGATGCCGAAGCGCCCCGCCTGCGAGCTCAGCGACCTGCCCCCGATCCTGCCGTGGTGGGGCGAGCGCCGCCGAGGGTGACCTCACGCTGTGTACACCAAGTGGCCGCCCAGCGGGGAAACCCAACTGGCCGCCGACAAAGCGGACTGACAGCCTATTTGCGCCCCCTCGACTGGTTCTGCCAACCCGTGGGCAACCGTTTTACCCGGGATGCGGCAGCCGCTCCTCAGCAGGAGCGGGGTGGGCACACGGATTGATCGGTAGATGTGTGCCGGGAGATCCATCGGGATGGTCGTGGATCCAGGACAGGCCGCCGATGTCGAGCCGGCAGCGGGTCCGGGTGACGGCGACGTAGGCGAGGCGGGCCTCGCTGTTGTCGATCGGGCCGGGGACAGCACGGCCGGTGTCGTCGTGCTGATCGGTGTCCTTGGGCGGGGTGAAGTCGTCGGCGATCTTTACATAAGCCCATTCGCGGCCTTTGGCCTTGTGGGCGGTCGAGACGGTCACCTCGGCCTGCTCTTCGGGGGCGAGTTGGGCGACGGCGGCCAGGATGGCGTCCGTGCCGTGGGTGTCGACGAGGTCGACGAAGGGCCGCAGGTCGCGCCCGGCCGGGTCGTGTGCGGCGTAGTCCTGAAGTTCGCCCCAGGAGGGGAACAGCACCAGTTCGGGGTGGGTGGTGCGGCGTCCTTCTTTCAGGTCCTGGGCGGCAAGGGCCAGGGCGCGCAGGCTGTCTCCTCCCCCGGCCAGACCGACGCGGTGTCCGGCGGCCATCAGGTCCATGGCCTGGGCCATGGCGCCGACGTTGGTGCGGCACAGCACTGCGTCGGGCTGGATGACGGGGCCGAGTTCGGTGGGTACCGCGGGGGTGCCGGTCAGCCGGATCGGGGCATCGGCGATGGCCAGCCAGCGGTTGGCTTCGTCGGCGAGGAGCGGGCCGAAGCGGAAGGACCGTGACAGGGCCAGCCGGGTGCCGTCGAAGCCCGTCATGACGTCTTTGGCGCCGCGCCAGTGGTAGATGGCCTGTGCGGAGTCGCCGACCATCACGAGCTGGGCGTGACGGCGCTGGGCGAGGAAGACCTGTTCGACGACTGGATTGGTGTCCTGGGCCTCGTCCAGCAGGAGGAAGTCGGTGTCGATCGTCGGCCGGGTGAGGGCCCAGATCTTCAGGTAGTGGTCGTGGTCGAAGCGGACCGCGCCGTCGTCCGGGTGCTGCAGGTCGGCCCAGGCCTTTTGGGCGAACGGCACGATGTAAACGGCGAGTTCGTTGTGCAGGCCGCGGTCTTCCAGGCCGCGCAGGTGGGGGACGTGGTGGCGGGTGATGGCGTCGTCGGCGGTGTGGCAGAAGCGGGTTACGGTGCGCAGGGTCGCGTAGGAGAGGGTCTTCGGGGAGAGGTCGCGTTCGCCGATGCGGATGGCTTTGGTGATGCCGAGGGCCTGTCCGGTCTGCCAGGCCGGGCGGCGGGGTGCATTCAGGCGGGCCGTGTAGCGGTGGCCGACCGCGGCGTAGGCCAGGGCGTGGGCGGTCTTGCACCACACGTTCTTCGGGAAACGGGTTGCCGCGTCCTGGGCGATTGCCCGGTTGTAGGCAAGGTAGCGGCCCCGGCGTGTGGTGCTGCGGGCGAGCAGGGCCAGGGTGGTGGTCTTGCCGGTCCCGGCGCCGGCCTGCAGGGACACATGGTCGCCGGCGTGGAAGGCGTCAGCTGCGGCGGTCTGTTCGTCGGTCGCTTTCACGGTCGTGGCACTCCGGGGTGGCGGCTGAGGGCACGCCCGACGGCCGCGAGCAGGTGAGCGGAGGTGGTGTGGGCCAGGAGTTTGCCCACGGCCCGGTCGAGGCGGTCGGCCTCGTCGCTGGAGTGTCGGGCCAGGGCATCGTCCAGGGCCAGCTTCAGGAAGAGTTCCGGAGACTGCCTTGCCTGGCGGGCGGAGTGCCGGATGGCGGCGTGGAGGGCGGGTGGGAAGGCGATGTTGAGCAGGATCTGGTCGTCCGTGTCCGGGTAGTGCGTGGTGAGGACGGCGATGGGCAGCCGCGCGTCGAGCCGGTGGCGCAGTCGGCGGGCCGCAAGGTGTGGGGTTTTGGCCGGTACGAGGGTCATGAGCCGAGTGGCGTTGTGGTTGGCGGCGAGCGGCAGTTCGCGTGCGGCGCGGCGCAGGGTGTTGGCCGAGAGGGGGCGGGTCAGGGTGATTTCCAGGGCGTGGTGCGGCACGGTCAGCTCTCGCTCCTCGGGGAGGGCTCGGGGTGCGGAAGGTTGCTGCGGATGTGGGCGGCGTGCAGCAGGGGGTCGAAGACCTGCCAGGCGGCCAGGGCGATGTCGGCGGTGCCCGGGGTGGCGGCGTGTGTGGGGCAGTGCTGGGCGCGCCAGCGCAGTTGCTCGGTGTGGGGCAGGTGGCCCAGGTCGTAGACGGCCATCAGCGCGTCGGACAGGGCGCGTTGGCTGCGGCAGGAAGGGCCGGTGGGCAGCAGTCTCCAGCGGCCGGCAGGCCGGTCCTGGGTCTGGACGGCGTGGGTGCAGCGGTGGCGGTGGCGGGTCTGGGCCACGCAGCGGACGGCTTCGAGCGGGGCGGGGGCGAGGTAGCGCACGAGCAGGAGCTGTACGACGGGCCTGCCGGGGTGAGCCGGATCGTCGGGTGAGGCGGTGTGGGCGGGTGGCGGGGCGGGGGTGAGTGCACCGGTGTCGATGAGGCGGCGGGTGCGTACGGCGAGGTCGCGGCGGGCGCTCTCGAGGAAAGGGCTCATTGGGCAGGTGGGGGTGCGGGCGGGACACAGGAGGGCATGCGGGATGCGGCACCAGTTGCTGCCGTCGCTGTGGGGGTGAACGAGGCCGCCGCTGAGGTGCCAGCGGCAGGCTTCGGGGACGTGGGCGACAGCGAGTTCGGCGGGGTGCAGGGCGATGGGCCCTCGGTCGGTGCGCTGGTAGAGGTCGATGCGGTGGCCGCAGTGCCGGCAGCGGGTGCTGTGGCCGGCGCGCAGGAGCCGGCTGGGGCTGGTGGCGGCGACGCGCACGGGACGTGGGTGGTGGGCGAGGCGTGGGCTGCCGTCCCGGTGGCGGCCCGGCAGGGGCGTGGGGTACATGGCGGGGACCGTGCCAGACGACATGCCGGGGCGGGCTGCATGTCGAGGAGCTTGTCCCGCGGTCGGCCCAATGGTCTCGAACAAGGAGGCCATGCTTCGCGCATGTGTTTGGTGCGTGTTCGTCGGTTCGGGTGATTTGGAACCGGGCGCGCCCCTCGGGTGCGAAGGGGGTCAGGAGCCGGGTGTGCCGGGCGGGGTGTGGTTGTCGCAGAGGGCGCCCAGCAGGTGCTCGATGGGCACGTCGAAGGTGTGGGCGAGGGCGTGCCAGGTGGTGACACTGCCGCTGGTGCGGCCGTGTTCGAGGTCGATGAGGGTGCGCCGGGCGAGGCCGCTGCGGTCGGCGAGTTCGTCGAAGGTCCAGCCGCGTTCGGCCCGCAGGCGCGCGAGCACGACGCGCAGCCCGGTGAGGTCGGGGTCGGGCGGCAAGATCGTCACCCCACCATCCGACGGTGCAGTACCCTGCCCCGTCAGTGCGAGTTCCTGCACTTTCCGTCGGAGTGGGAGTGACGTTCACGGTGCAGGGGGCCGCACTACGGTTGCAGGGGTTCTGGCGCCCGGTTGCCGGGCACTGGCCATCGCCGCACGGAGTGACGGGAGGACGACCAGCCGATGAGGCTTGCCGGCACGCACACCCACGTGCGGCGCATCTGGACAGTGGAACTGCGGCCGCAGGCTGGCGGGCCGTCCCTCCGGTGTCCCCACTGCACCGCCCAGACGCCTGCCCTGCAGGCTTCCTCCGCGCGCTCGGCCGCCCTGGCCCATCTCGCCCACCACGCCCGCGCCAACACACTGGCGCCGCACCTGCGTACCTGCCAGTGCCGGGAACGCGGCTGCTGCTGGCACCCACGCCACCGCGGCTGCGCAGGGCCCGTCCTGCTCGCCCTCACCCGCGACCGCAGCGGCCGCACCTGGCGGCTCGCCGACACCTGCGCCGCCTGCACGGCGGCCACCAGCCACACCGCCATCGTGCCGGACACCCTGTGCAGCCCCCACCCGGACAGCGCCCCCGCCCGCACCCGCCGGCCGCAGACAGACGACGAACACAGGCAACGCGTCCGGGAGATGCTCACCTACCTCGCCTCCGCCCTCCCCAGTGTTACCTCCCCCGCCGCCCGGCTGCTCGCCCTGCAGTGCGCCCTGCGCGCCGACCGGCACGGCCGCGTCCGGCTGTCGGCCGGCCTGCTGCGCGGCATGCGCCTGCACCGGCGCCCGGAGGTGTGGCAGGAACTCACACACTGCGGCTGGCTCGGCATTCCCGATCCCCGGGCAGGCGGCCTGCAGGTGCGGCTGCTCGACGACGCCCTACTGGACCAGGCCCCAAGTCTCAGCGCGCGCAGGCGCGCCGCCCACTGGGCGCTGCAGCCCAGCCCCTTTGCCGCCACCGCTGCAGAAGCCCCAGCGCAACGGCTGGCCGCCCTGGCGTTGGCGGCCTACACCGCACCGGCCCATCCCGCACCGGACATGGCTACTCTTGCCCGCTTGTGCGGGCACTCGCCCCAGCAGACCGGAGAGCTCCTCGACCGGCTGGTGGCCAGGCGCACCCTCGCCGCCTGGAGCCATCACCAGGACACCGACGAGGTGCACTGGCAGCCGGCTTCCCCTCTACGCCGCACACCTGCCGCTGCACACAGGTCGGCTCGCTGACCACGGCCGAACTCCGCACCTGCCAGATTTCAGCCACCTGCAGGAGAGAACAACGCACATGTCTTTCCGTACTATCGCTACGACACAGCTGTGCGGCTGTAACCACTGCTGCTCGCACGGCACCAGGATGAACAGCACACGCAATGCGATTCCGTACACGGCATGGTCCGGCGTCTGCCGGCCGGTAGCCCTCGCGAAGGAATGTGAGCATCATGTCCGAAACCACCGCCAGTACGACCCAGTTGACCTCGCAGTACGGCGCGCAGGTCGCCGGCGACCTTGAACGCAACCTCAAGGAACAGGAGCGTATCGGCGGTGAAATCGAAGCGCTGCAAGCTCAGTTGGCTGCCCTGCAGCAGGACCAGACCACCCTGGTGAACATCCAGCAGGCCCTCGGCGTCCCCACAGCGCCCGCCCAGCCTGCCCCTGAGGCCGCGCCAGTGCCCGCTCCCCGCAAGCGGAAGACCGCGGCCGCACCGAGCACGAGCCGCCGGGCGCGGGCCGGCAAGTCCGCCACCCCGACCTCAAAGCGCACTGGCAAGAAGAACACCGAAGCATCGCAGGACGCGCAGTCGGCCGCGCCCAAGCTCGTCGAGCTCGTCCGCGACTATCTGAACGGCCAGCACGAGCCTCGCTCCGCCGCCGAAATCAGCACCGCACTGGAACAGCAGCATCCCGAGCGGGAGATCAAGGCCAAGATCGTGCGCCTCACGCTCGAAGGACTCGTGGCCAAGAACCAGGCGCAGCGCACCAAGCAAGGCCGCTCCGTCTTCTACACCACCCCGGAGATCGCTGAGGCCGCCCCGCAGGACGAGTCGGAGCCACTTCCCTCCGCCTGACAACCACTCGCAAGCGAGAGCTGCGTTGAACACACGCAGGTCCGAGGTGCTCAACTGCCTGATGCCGATGTGCTCGGGCGTCAGGCTGCACGGGATGCTGGAGACTCGGGATGCAGATGCCGTACGGCCTGGCGACGGTCCGCTGACGCCGACAAGACCAAGTAGCGGATCTTACTGGGGTCCACGCCCATCACGGCGGCGGCCCGTGCGCTGCTGTAGCCGAGCCGGCAGTGCAGCACCAGCGCGTCGTACTGCTGTGCGGGACAGCTCTCCAGCACGGCCGGAGGGGAGGCAGCGCATTGAACGCGGGCGTGGAGCAGCGTCCAGGCCCGAGCCGGCGGGTTGGGGTTGCTGACGATGTCCAGCCAGCCGACGGCGAGTTCGCCGAGCAGGCTGCAGACCAGGCGGCGGGCCTGTGGCCGCGGTAGGTGGGCACCGGCATAGTCGAGGTAGCTGTCGCGGTGGAGGGCGCAGAACGCCTCGAAGGCGGGCGGCAGTGCCGGAACAAGGCTGACCGGCTCGCGTGGCAGGCTGCTACTGGTGCGGGACTGCGGGATGCGGGCCTGCGCGGAAGGGGGCCGGGTTGGTGGGTGTGGGGCGCGTGTGGTCATCCGATCACCTCGGTGACGGGGCCGGCCGTGGATGCTGACGGGCCGGCCAGAGCGGCGCATGCGGCGTTCCAGAGCGGGCGGAGCGGCTGCGCCTCGGCGTTGAGGGCGTGAGCCAGTTCCTCCACGTCTTCCCAGGAGGGCAGTGCGGTGCCGTTGAACATGCCGGTGATGGCATGCGGTGTCAGGCGGGTGTGTTCGCCGAGTTGGTCGGCGCGGGGCCGGGCGGCGGCCAGGTGCAGGCCGCGCAGGGCGGCCGGCAGGCTCTGACGCTGGGTGGGGGCCTGCCCGCGGGCCGCCGCCCACAGCGGCTGTATCTCGGCCGGGTCTCCCCCGCAGGCGAGCGTGAGCAGTCGGGCGACTTTCCAGGACGGGCACCGTTCGCCGGACAGGACGCGTGAGACGTACGAGGCGGACACCTCGGTGTCATCGGCGAGCTCACGCAGTGTCTTGCCGCTCAGGCGCTGCAGGTGGGACAGCGCCCGTGTGAGCACGGATGCCGGGCCGGCCGGATGGCGGTCGGGGTCTCTGGCCCGGGACACGGTCGCCTCTCCCCCGCCGGCCGCCAGACGGCGCGCTCCCGGGATGCGGGGAGCCGACACGGCCCGTGGTGCGGTCGCAGGCGGTAGGGCGGCCTGGCGCGGCAGACGTACCCGTGTCCGGGTGCGGAGCGGGCGGCTGTCCATGCGGCGGCGCACGGTGTCGGCGGAGAGCTTGCGGCTGAGCTGCTCGGGCAGCAGGCCCAGGCACTGGGCGATGTCGGCGTTCTTCTGCCGCTGATCGCGGGCCTGTTGTACCAGGCCGGCCTTGAGGTCCTCGAGGTCTGCCTCCACGGTGCGCAGCAGGGTCAGCGCGGCCAGCGGCTGCTGGGCGCGGGTCAGGTGCAGCATGTGGGTGATCACACGGGCCAGGTCGTCGGCGACCTGGTGGGCGAAGTCGTTGTGAGCGAGGGCGTCGGGAGTCGGTGACTTCTCGCGTGCCCTGCGGTATGCGCGGCCGCAGGCGTCGCTGCAGTAGTGGCGTGGCCGTCCCGAACCGGCGCTGCGGTCGATCAGGTTGCCGCAGCCGGGGTTGAGGCAGTGGGCAGGGCCGGGGTCTTTCGGCGTCATGACAGGGGCATCCCTTCCGCGGGCGTGCTGCCGGAGCAGGCGGAGGTGCGGAAATAGGGAGATTCAGCAGAAGCCGTCAGGTCCTGTTTCTCCCCGATCCGTACCCGGGCGGGCGTGTGCGCCGCAGGTCGGGTGTCCGCGGCCCGGGCAACTGCGGCTGCCCAGGCCGCGGACACCTGTTCGTCAGGCGGTGCGAAGGCGCCGGTAGCGCACGTGCGAGCGGCGTGTGGCGGCCAGCAGCATGCAGACCGCCGCCGCGGCGGGCTCGTACATCTCGGGCCGCAAGACCAGCACAACGCCCAGGACAGGGGCTGCGATGAATGCCCCTACCTGCATGTTGACTTCCCTGTCACGCAGATCGCGGGTTTCAACCGCGGCCCACTGCGGGATGTTACGGTCGAACCGCTTGGGCCAGTTCAGATCCAGTGACTGGCCCAAGGCGGAGATTCGGTCAGGGGGCATTCCAACTCCTTGGTCGAAGCAGAGAGTTGAGTTGGGCCCCGGTCTGGTATCCCGCCGTGCCGGGGCTCACTCGCGTGTTTGGGGGGACGCTACATGCTCACTCAAACGAATGCCTACCACTACGGTACGTAAATGACATCGCTGCGGTATCCGACCGCTCTGCACGTGCATAACGGCCACCATCGGACACAACACGGTCAGAATCGGTCCCCAGTATCCCCAGAACACTCAACCTCACATCCGGTACAACACAACGACCGAATGACACGGTGATCCCGCCTGTCTCACGCGTAGTAACCGGCAGCCATCCGACCGCCTCACAGATCAGGGAAGTCCTTGTTCCCGCTCATGTCCCGGGCAGGTACGAGCTCTTCGAGGAGATGGGCTGCGGACTGGGGGTCTGGAGGACGAGATTGTCCTCCAGGGCGAATCGGCCGCCTGGGCCGCGCCTTCACTGCCGGGCACCAACCCTTGGGGGCTCAGTCACGACATAGACACCGGAGTCGGGGGGCGTCTCCAGGGACCTTGCCCGTAGTTCGTCCATGTCTGTGCCGCGTGGCCAGCGGGTGCCGTCCGCCGACCAGAGGATGCCGACCAGGTCAGTTCCCGTGAGCTCAATCTCGCTCAGGTCATCATTGGTGAAATCGTCCAGCGCGCCGGAGAGGAGTGCGTCAGCAAGGCCGGTGGTGGTAGTGAGGTCAAGCAGGGCCGCGATGGCGCGGGTGTGAGTGGCGGCGAGAGCCCGGCTGCGGGTGCGTGCACGCAGAAGGTCGCGGAGCCGATCACGATCACGGGTGCGAAGCTGGTCGAGGTCGTCGGCCAGGGTGGCTTCGACGCCCGACGCGAGGCTGTGGGCGAGCGTCAGGGCCTGGTCGCCGGCAATGTCGCGGGCGAGGTGGTCGAGGTCGAAGTTGATGTCGACGTCGATGGCGTGGGCGAGTTCGAGTGCGCGGGAATGGGCTCCGGCCACGCCGGGGTCAACGGCACGGTCACGGACTCGGGCGAGATCAAGAGCGAGGGCGTGCGCCAGGTCGCGGGCGCGAGCGTGGCTGCGGTCGTGATCGAGGGAGAGCGCGACGGCAAGGTCGAGGACCCGCACCAGCAGGATGCCGAGGATTGTGGGAGTCGTGTCCGGGTTCGCACGGACGGACAACCGGGTCGCAGGGCAGACAGCACGGAGGGAACGGATCATCGGCGAGTGCTCCGCCAACTGGTCCTGCACGGCTGCAGGTAGTCCGGGCATCCGCCGGAGCCGGGGCCGCAAGATCGCCGCGAGCCCTGCCTCAGGAGCCAGGATGCGGTCGAGCCCGTGTACCAGCTCTGCCTGGCGCGCATGGCTGCGTGCTTCACCAAGGCCGCTGTCGACGTCGAGTTGAAGGGACAGTCCTGAACGCAGCTGCAGGTACTGGTCCTTGAGCCATCGGTCGACGGCTTGGGCCGCGCCGGTCGCCGTGTTGTTGGACATCACTCCTCCCTCCGACCCGTGATGTAACGGGCTGCGGCCAGCCGGGCCTTGTGCAGGTTCTGGCGCACCGTCGCGTTGCCGATGCCGAGGAGTTCGGCAATCTCCCCGGTGGTCCAGCCGTCGTGATGAAGGGCCAGCACCTGTTGTTGGCGTGGCGGCAGTTCCCGCAGTAGATGGATGATTTCTCGCTGCTGTGCCCAAGCCTCCGCCTGGTCGGGGCGGGGTAGCAGCGGAGTCGGTTCGGGTACCTCCTCGAAAGGCTCCGCGTCGACGCGCGTGACGTGCCGGACGTAGGCCTGGTACGCCACCTTGTACACCCAGCTCTTGTGCCAGTGGATCTCGTGCCACTTCCGGTACGCCTTGAGCATCGTGTCCTGGGCGATCTCGGCGGCGAGGTGCGCCGAGGCGCCCTGGGATACCAGGTAGGCGGTCAGCGGGACAACCAGCTCCCGGTAGAACCGGCTGAATGCCTGCTCGTACTCGGTCATCGGCTCATCAATGCTCCGGGACGATTCCCGCCGTCCCGCGCTGGAGGCTTCTACGGTCATGGCGACCGCCAGGGGGTCGCGCTCGCTCCTGGGCCTGTGTTCCTGACTCTTCACGCCGATCCACCTTCCTTCGATCCGCCGTACCGCGAGATCACGAGATGGACTTCACTTCCATCCTCACGCACCTCGTCCAGTCGGCTGCCTCGCGGCAACGAGCGTGCTAGCAAGGCGAGTTCCCGCCGCCGCACCTGCTCCTGGCGGTCCTGCCAGCGGGCCCGAGTCTCCTCGAACGCCAAGGCGACGACACGCACGCCCAAGCCAGCCAGGACCATCAGCACCGATGCCGTCACCGAGTCCATGCGTTCTCCTTCCTGCTGGCGGCTTCGGGCCACCGCGATCGCCAACGGTTCTACTTCGCTTAGAGGCGCGCCGAGGCCCGGATGTGAACTGGCGAGGAAAAATCGGGGGCGTGGTCCGGGGCAGCGCCTCACCCGCTGTCGGCGAGACTTCAACGAGGCCAGCAGGGTGTGGGCATGGACGTCCAAGGCGAACCTGGTGAGCCCGAAAGCATCTGCGAGCTTTGGCCGGAGCGTGATGATCGCGCAGAGGCGATGGGTGACGACGTCCCACACGACCCTGGTGACCCCGCACCTGAGTGTCGACTCCACGGGGTGCCCGCCAATCAGCACGCGGCCCGAGCCCGCAAGCATGCGCTGACAGCCGAGGTCCCGCCCAACGCCTGCACCAGACGCAGGGGGTTGGCCTCCTGGGACGGGTCGCCAACGGCACCCAGCGACGTCAGTCGCGCCCTGGACTCGGGCCCGTTTCCTCTCCGAGAAGTCCGCCACCGTCGTCGCGGCCTTGGGGCCCTTCGGCTCAGCGTGCCCGTGCTGCACAAGCTGATCGGCTGATCGGCGGCGGGGCCGGGCTGGCCGACCGCTCTGCGCCGCAGCCCCCATGAAATGGCTTCACTCGACAGCTACTTGATAAATCGGTGATCGTCTCGCTCTTACTTAGTGACTGCGCCTGACAACCCGGTCTCGTAGCGAGGAGGTTCAGATGGCCGAACCGGCCGTGGTGGGGCTGAGCGCAATGCTCTTGGCTCTGCGATATCTCTACCCGTACCCAGGCGTGCTCCTCAGGGCCTGGATCAGCAGGCAGGAAGCACGATCACGCCAGGACCTCCTTGAGGCGGTTATTCCCCTGCTTCCCGGTGGTGGCGTGATCGCCTGGTCCAGTTCCGGAGAGGAACACTCCATGGTGTGCTCCTGGCCTGCTACCCAGTGGCACCATCAAGCCCAAGGACTGGAATCCGCAAGGAGCACGCCTTGGACATGAAAAAGCCCGACGACCCGGACTCTTCCGCAGACCAATGGGCCGGCCAGTCGAGCTTCACCGACTTCTACGCCTCAGAGGTCAGGCTCATCGTCCTGTTCGTGTACAAGAACGGTGCGACGTGGGATGACGCATGGGACGCGACCCAGAACGCATTCGCGGAGGCGTTTCAGCGGTGGGACAGCATCGACTACCCGGCGAAGTACGTGCGGGCCACCGCACTGCGCAATTACCGGGCGCAGAAACAGCGTTCGAGCGAGGACGTCCGGCGGGCTACTGAAGCGGAATGGTTCTACTTCCCGTCATTCGACCAGCTCAAGCTCCTCGACGAGGAGAAGGACGTCATCGATGCCATCGCAAAGTTGCCTGAACGGCAGCGTGAAGTCATGGCCTGGAACTACGACGGGTTCAGCATTCCGGAGATCTCGGATCTGCTCCACGTCGATCCCCGCCGTGTCCGCTCGAACCTTCATCTGGCACGCAAAAGGCTCAAGGAAGCTCTCAACGACAATCGCGACTGGTTCATGGGGGGTGACGAATGAGCACTCCATGGGACGACCTCGACAAGGATGAGCTGCAGGACCAGGCATTCGACAAGTACGTCGCGGCCGTGTCCGACTCCGCAGTGGACTCCCTGCATAACGTGATCAGCCTGGGCGATGGCCTCAACCAGGTGATTCAGAGGGCACGGGTGATGCCCCGCCGCGAGCAGCAGTGGGACAATGAGCAACTGGTCCCCGAGCGGGCCCAGGCCCGTCCACCGGGTGATGCAGTGCTGAAGGGCCGCATCAAGTGGTTCGACGCGCGCGAGGGCATGGGCTATATCGCCGTGGCCCGAGGCCGCGAAGTCCCGGTTCATTGCCAGGATTTCAAGGTCTTTTCGCGTGCACCGAAACCCGGGGAGCAGGTCGAGTTCGTGATCAAGAACGGCAGGGCTGGCGATGTGCGCCTGCTCAAGCCGACGTCGGACGCCTGACCGCAGGACCATCAGTCGGTCCAGGAACCCGGAGGCGGGTTCCTGGGCTGGCTATCGCCGAGTGATCACCCATCCGGCCCTGATCACCGACCGAGCAACATGGCTCATCACGCGCGCTCTTGGTAGGCGCGGATGGGGACCTGCCAACGCTCGAGGGCGTCCTCGTCCCTACCCTCGGGCTGGATCGCCGACAAGTTGGCGGCCGATCGGCACGCAAGAGCCGTCGGCCCTCCCCCACGTTCGGCCGTCCAGTGCTACGGATCTGGCGCGGTGGGCAGCTGCGTGAACCGTTCAGTTTCTGGTAGGCGGCTTTACGCCACGGGATAGCCACGAGGCGAGGTGCCGCGGCGGCAGGCGATAAGGCGGACAAACGCTGTACGCCTCACAGCCCGTCAGCGTCGGCGGACGGCAGGTGAAGATCGGACGGGTCGAACGTGTACAGGGCTTCGCGGCCGATGTCGCGGGTGAACCCGTCGGGGGGCAGGCCCTTTTCGGTGAGGAGTTCTTGGACGGTGAGGGTGAGTTTGGCCCAGTCGCGGAAGTTGCCGCGGCAGGCCGCGTCGTCGAGCCAGAGCAGGTCTTTCTCGGAGACCTTGCTCCATGTCACGTGGTAGCGGGGCAGGTGTTCGGTGACTTCGGTGGGGTGCAGGGGGGTGAAACGGGGCCACAGGGTGATACGTGAGGCAAGGGCGGAGCGGCGTCGGAGGTTCCTGCGTGTTTCTTCGGCCCCGACGAAGACGATGGTGGGGCGGTTGTGGTCGGTGTCCCACAGGTTGATGCGTATCCATTCGAGGGCGTCGATGGTCAGTCCTTGGGCTTCGTCGAAGACGAGGACGTAGGGGCGTTCGGCCAGCGCTTCGCCGATCCGGGTGGTCAGGCCCGGGCTGCTGGTGGGGACGTCGAGTGCGCTGGCCACTTTCTTCTGGACGTCGCTGAGGGCGCAGTTGCGGTGGAACTGGAAGAGCCGGGTGGTGTCGGGGGCGAGGTCGCGCAGGCAGGTGCGGACGGTGAGGGTTTTCCCCAGGCCGACGCCGCCGTGGATGCAGAGCATGGCGCTGTGGTCGATGGCGAACTGGAGTTGCTTCTGGGTGCGCAGCACGGTGCGGGTGACCACGAGGTTGGCGTTGGGCAGGTCGAGGTAGTGGCCGGCGCTACTGGGGTTCATGGGGTGTCTTCCGGTTCGTTCGCCGGTGGGGTGGAGGGGGTGATCCAGGAGGGGGTTGGGGCGGGGAGGTTGTCGTCGGTGTCTGCGGGGGGCTGCGGGGGTCGGGTGTTGGTCCAGGAACCGGTGGGTTCGGGGAGGTTCTCGTCCGCGGGCCTTGGGGTTGCGAGGGGGTCGGTGTCACGCGTGTCGTGCAGGTGTTGGCGGGCTTGTTCGGTGGTGAGGGTGGTGAGCAGCCGGGGCGGGGCGGATTCCGCGGTGGCAGCGAAGCGTTCGGCGACGATCTTGGGGCGCCTCTTCGCGGCCTTCCTCAGGCGGGCGGCGTCGGCTGCGTTGGTTTCCCGAACTCGCCGCATCAGGTGCGTGCTGGCCGCGTTGGTCCAGCGGGCGGTGCCGTAGTACTTGTCGCTGGTGGCGTCGTAGACCTCGACGGTGTCGAAGTAGCCGGGCAGGTGGCGCAGGCGGACGCGGACGCCACCCAGATTGCGCATCCAGGTTTCGAGGTAGTGGCGGCCCGCCCACTCGATTCCGGTGCCGGTGATGGTGAAGGTGCGGCGGACGAAGGGGAGGAAGCGCCTGAGGGCTGCGGGCGGAGGGTCGTGGATGACGGTCTGGTCGGCCTTCCAGACTTCGAGAGGTGTGCGTTTGCCGAGGTTGCGGACGCGGTGCTTGTGGTTCCAGCGGTGGACGAACTGGCGGACCTCTGCGGTGAATCGCTCGAAGGTCAGCAGGTCTTCAATGGGTGCAGGCTTGGATTCGGCCGTAGTGTCGGGGCTGGGGCATTCGGTGTAGCCGGGCATGCCGCGAAAGAGCATGTTCTTGAAGGACTTGTTGAGGGATTCGACGTAGGGCTTGAGATCGGGGCGCCGCGGCGGGAGGTCCACGCGGTCGATGTCGAGAATGCCCATGGCCTGGTGGACGGCGTCGCTGAGGAAGTCGGTACCGCGGTCAACGCGGATGAGTGTGGGGACGCCGCCGAAAGGCCCGTGGGGTCCGCCGCGTTGCACGGCATGGTGGAGGGCGACGATGATCGCCTGGCTGTTGGGGGTGTGGGGGGTGACGGCCCAGCCGCAGATGCCGTCGTTGGAGCAGTTGACGAAGAGGGTGAGCCAGGGTTTGCGGGCGGTCCCGTTGACGTTGACCCAGACGTCGGCTTCCTTGTGGTCTGCTTCCCAGGCGTCGTTGCGGCGGCCGCGGTGACGGTTTGAGCCGTGCAGGTCGTGGCGTCGGCGGGCCTTTTCACCGCCGCGCAGGCCATCGAGGTAGCTGCGCGGATATGTGCGTATGACGGCGCGGTAGAAGGCGGAGTAGCTCAGCGTCAGGATGCCGTCGTCGGTGAGGGCCTGGTGGGCGGAGGAGATGTTGCCGCACCAGCGGATCAGTTCGTCTTCCATCCGTTCGGTCACTTCGGTGGCTTCACGCTGTTTGCGCTGGTAGTGGCCGTCGTTGTCACGGGCGCGTTTGAGCCAGCGCTCCACGCTCTTTGAACTGCAGCCGTGGGCGGCCGCGACGGTTTTCAGACGGGGGGAGGTGAGGGGGGTGCCGGCGGCTTCGAGGGCGAGGAGGTGGGTGACGGAGGCGGCGCGTTCCTCGTCACTCGTGCGGTGTGCGGGCATGGGTGTTCCGTCGGTGTCAGGCGGGGCGGAGGGTGAGCAGGCCGCCGCCGTAGGACTTGGCCCGGCCGATTCCGGTCAGCAGGGCGTTGGTGAGGGCGGCCGGGTTGGTGATGAGGGCGGTGCCGTCGAACTGGAGGAGGCGGTGGACGGGGCCGGGTCGGTCGCGGCGGCGGCGGAAGGGGTGGCGTTCGCTGACGGTGGTGTTGAGGTGGAGGCCGGCCTGGCTGGCGCGGTGCTGCCACCAGGCGTGGGCGGGGATGTCGTCGAGGGCGAGGATGCGGCCGTGTTTGGGCAGAGGTGGTGCGCCGGGGCCGGGTGTCCGGCGGCTGCGCGTGGAGGGGTTGGCGGTGATGCGGTAGCGGACGGCGCGGCCGGCGGTGAGGGCTTCGAACATGGGGGTGAGGTCGCAGGTCTGGGCCGTTCCGTAGTGCTTGGGCAGGCGGGTGAGGTCGGGTGGGATGAGAGTTTGGATGTACAGGAGGGGCTGGGGGGTGACGCGTTCGAGGCGGAAGAGTGCTCCGGCCGTCTGGCGGGGGTGGGGGCCCAGGTCGTCGGGCAGCAGCTGCATGACGGTGCGGTGCAGGCAGGTGTAGTCGGCGAGGTCGCGGCGGACGGCGGGGTGGGCGAGGTTGAGGTGGATGCAGGTCAGGGTGGCGGTGGGCATGGCTGCTCCAGGCGGTGGCGGTAGTCGGCCAGGGCGGGCAGGGGGTCGGTGCCGGTGTAGAGGGTGGCGGGCAGGTATTCGGTGGTGCTCCAGTGCGGGCGGACGGTGTGGCGGCGGCGGTGGGGGGTGAAGTCGGCGGGTTCGTCGGCGAGTTCGCGGTGGGAGGTGGGGTGGGAGGGCGGGGTGTCCCACCAGACGGTGACCGGTATGCGGTCGTCGTCGGGGCCGGGAGGGGCGGGGAGGGTGAGGGGGGCGTGCTTAAGGAGGTGGGTGAGCGGGTCGGTCAGGGGCGGGGTGAGGACGAGGGGTTCGTCCGGGACGCAGGCGCGGCGGCCGAGGTAGGGGGCGAAGTGGGGGTGTTCGAGGGTGTGGGCGAGGTAGGTGATGAGGGCGGGGCTTCCGTGGACGGCGACGGTGAAGCAGGCGTCGGTGAGGTAGTGGCGGCGGGTGACGTGGGTGTTTTTGCCTTCCGCGCGGCGGCCACCCTTGCTGGTGCGCAGTTGTTCGTGGCGGGGGCGGGCGCTGCCGGTGGTGTGGAAGTCGGTGTAGGGGGTGCCGGGTGTGTCGATGCGGATGGTGAAGGCCAGGTCGGTGTAGGAGGGGCGGCCGGGCAGGTCGAGGGGGTCGAGGGCCTGGTCGCGGGGGCGGCCGGCTGCGGCGGCGAACATGCCGATCAGGGCGGATCGGGTGGGGTGGGGCTGGGTGCCGCGACGGGTGAAGGCGGTGTCGGTGCCGTAGGCGCTCAGGACACCGGCCAGGCGCAGGAGCAGCCCGGCCGTTGGGGTGCGGGGGGCGGTGTCGGTAGGGGTGTCGGGCATGGTCATGCCGCGGTGTAGGTGCGGGGTGTGGTGGCGGGGGCGGCGGCCGCGGTGGTGAGGGCGTCGATGAGGGTGTCGTAGCTGGTGTGGTGGTCGCCGAGGTGTTGGAGGGGGTCGGGGGCGTGGGTGACGTGGCCGTGGGCGATGCGGTGCCGGGCGCCGATCATCTGGGTGATGATTCCGGCGTGCCGGGACAGGGCGCTGCGGGAGGGGGCGAGGTAGCCGCCGTGGCGTTCGGCTTTGACGGGCTGATGGAAGGCGGAGGCGTAGGAGACGGGGCGGCGGTCACGGACGACGTAGTGGACGGTGTCGGGCAGGGTGTGGGGGGCGGTGGAGTTCTTCTTGGCCTGCGGCAGTGCGGTGATGAACACGTCGGTGAACGCGGCGAGCAGGCCGAGGGCGCGGCGGTTGTCTCCGTCGAGGTTGCGGGTCAGCTCGGTGAGGTTGACGCTGGCGTAGCGGTAGAAGACGCCGGCGCTGAGGTAGGCGGTGTCCAGGTGGGCGCTGGCGGCTTCGCCGGGCTCGGCCCAGTCCTCGCGGGCTACGAAGAAGTCGGGCTGCGGATCGCTGGTGTGGGTGGTGAACGCCCAGGCCATCTGGACGGCGCCGTCGACGTGGGCGTCGGCGAGTCCGGCGAGGAAGCGGCCGAAGAGGCTGATGCTGGCGGTGCGCTGGCACAGCAGGTTCACGACCTCGTCGGTGGGCAGGTGGGCGGCGGGGGTTTTCGCGGTGGACGTGGCTTCCTTGGCCATGCCCTTTTCCAGGGCGGTGCGGTGGCGGGCGCACAGGGCGGCGAGGTCGTCGATGATGGTGTCGGCGGGCACGTAGAGCATGGCCAGGGTGCGGTCGTCGGCGTCCGGGTCGGTGGCGAGGCCTTCGCTGGTGGCGCTGCGGGGGATCTGGGTGGCGGCGAAGCGGGCGAGGTCTTCGGGAAAGCCGGCCTCGCGCAGTGCCTGGGCCAGGCGGGGCGGCAGCTGGCGGGTGCGGGCGGCGGGCTCGGCCAGAAGGCTCTCCAGGTCGTCCCGGTCGGCGCGTTTGAGGCACTGGCTGGAGATGGCGGCGCGCTGGGCGTTGCCGATCATGAGGGTCTTGGGTTCGTTGTATTCGCCTCGGTTGAGGCAGGACGCGGGCAGGTCCTGGAGGATGTGGAGGTCGATGTAGCGGGCGAGTTGGGGGGTGGTCACGGTGTGCTGCTCTCTTCCGGTGGGTTGGGGTGTGGAGCCGTGGGCGGGGTGGGGGCGGTGAGGTAGAAGGCGTCCTGCCAGCGGGTGGCGACGCTGAGGCGGTTACTGTTCCAGTAGGTGAGGTCGGCGAGCAGGACGGCGAAGTCGGGTGGGCAGTCGACGCCGAGGAGTTGGCGGGTCAGACCGGGCAGGCGCCGGTGGAGGAGGTCCTCGGACAGGCGGATGAGCACCTGGAGTTGTTTTTCGTGGGGGCCGTCGGTGCGGCCGTGTGCGGCGCGGGCCAGGGTGGCGCCGAGGTTGGGGCGTGCTGGCCAGGCGATGGGCTGCTCGGGGTCCGGGGTGGCGATGACGGGGTGGCGCTCGGGGCGTTCGTGGGCGATGAGGCAGGCAAGGGTGTAGTGGGCGCGCCGGTCGGGGTGAGTGCGGGTGGGGCTGCTGAGGAAGCGGTGCAGCGGCTGGCATTGGTCGACGGGTTTGCCCTGGCCCTTTTGGAGTGCGGAGCGGATCTCCGGGGTGGTGCACAGGGTGCGGACGGTGCTGACGTAGGCGTCGCAGTGGGCGCGGTAGTCGTCACGGCTGGGCACGGCGGGCTGCTTTCGTGCGGCGGGAGTCGGGAGCCGCGGCCGCGCGGAGGGCGCGCACCGCGCGGGCCAGTGCGGGGCCGGCCGTCCGGTGACGGGCCAGGTCCGGGAGGGTCACCTGGCGCAGGACGTCCACGGCGGCGTACGCGAAGACCGGATAGGGGTCGCGCTGCGTGTCCGGGTTCTCGTTGACGAGGGTCCAGAACGTCTTTTCGGCGCGCGGCCAGTACAGGGCCAGGGCCTCGCGCGCCCACCGGCTGGTGGGCAAGCGGCGGCGGGCGGCGGGCGGTGCGCCGTCGGCGGTGGGAGTGCGGGTCTGGTTCCAGGCGGTGTTGGCCTGGGTGCGCAGGAGGGCGGCGAGGTGTTCGGCGGCCTGTCGGCAGGCGGCGATCCGGCGGGCGGCGTGCGGGTCGTGTTCCTCGGCGCGGTTCCAGATGGGTGGGGTCAGGGCGGTGTACCAGATGCGGCTGGTGCAGCGGCCGTCCTGGTCGAAGCCGCACACCCGTACCCGCAGCCGGGCCCGTACCGTCTGGGGCAGGTCGTTGAGGGTGCCGAAGACGGTGGGGCGGCGCTGGGTTGCGGTTTCGTCGCCGGACAGCAGCAGGGCGTCGATGTCGCGCCACCACTCGCCGCGGTCGGCATCGGCGCGGCGGGGCTGGTCCCGGTCCTTGGCCTGGTCGCGGGTTCGGGTGTCGATGATGAGGTAGGGGTCGGTGGCGGGGTAGGCGGGGTGCTGGGTGGCCCAGGTGAGGTAGCAGTCGGTGGCGGCGCTGCCGTCCTGGTTGGAAACCAGCAATACGGCGTGGCGGGAGCGGCCGGTCAGCAGGCGTTTGAGCCAGGTCACCGGGGGCGGTGGGTTGACCGGGTCGGGCGGGTCGGGTTCCTCCCAGGGGCAGGCGTCCGGGTGGTGCAGGGGGCTGCCGGTGTAGGGGAACTGGTGCAGCAGGAGTGTTTCGAGGAGGGTGGCGCCGCGGGGGTGGAAGGAGAGGGTGGAGCGCAGGGGTCCGGCGGTGGCCTGGCCGCTGGTGTGGGGGCCGGCGCTGCGGGTGGTGCAGCGGCCTGCGTCACCGTAGTAGTGCTGGATCAGCAGGTGCCAGAAGGCTTCGTCGCTGGGCAGCGGTCGGGGGGCGGTGTCGGTGTGGACGCTGAGCCAGGCGAGGTTGTTGCCGGAGGGCCGGCCGAAGACGAGCCGGTTGATGCCGGAGGTCTTGGTGCACTGCTCGGCCAGGCGCGGGTCCTGGAGCAGGGGGCGGTGTTGATCGTAGAGGTCCCAGACGTAGCGGTCGAAGTAGTCGTGGACGTCGGTGGCGTTCAGTCCGTGGCCGCTGGTGAGCAGGGTGGTGCGTTTCTCGTGCCATTCGTCCAGGGACAGGTCCGGGTCGTCGAGGCCGGTGAGATCGGCGGTGATGGCGGTCAGCATCCGCAGCAGGCCGGAGAAGGCGGGCGGATGGGGCAGTGCCAGGTCCTCGATGCGGTGTGCCTCGAGAAGTACCTCGCGCATGCCGAGCGTGTGGTGGCGTTGGTTCAGGAGGACGGGGATGCAGGGGCGTTGGTCGACGGGGTAGGAGGGTGCGCTGGGCATGGGGCGGTGGCCTTCTGTGGCGGCGCGGGCCGGGCGGATCGGGTGTGGACAAGACGTTCAGGCAGTGCACAGAGCAGACGGAGTGCAGTGCGGTGGATGCGAGGCGTGCCTGCCCTGAGGTGTCTTTTCAATGAAGCACTCCCACCGAACAGCGGGCCCGTTATGGAGCATTTCGGCACGTGGTGCCGTCGCTGGGTGTATAAGCCCGTGCGCGAAGAGGTGCCTGGTCACAGCGGTGCGGCGGCTCCTTGCGTGTCCTGGAGCCCGCTCCGGGCGCACGCTCCGGCGTACGCGCCTCCCGGTTCGTACCGCGTCCGCAGTCCCACGGAACGCTGAGTCCGGGCTGGTGCGGCCTGGCGTCGGCCGGGCCGCGCACAGGTGTGGCTTGGGGGGGGTACGGCCGTCCGTCAGTGCGGGGCTTCGTCGTGGACGAGGCCGAGGACGGGGTCGAGGTGCAGGAGGTGGCTGGCGAAGCGGATGGGGCCGACAGCAGTGGCGTCGTGGATCAGGAGGGTCAGGTCCGCCAACAGCGCGTGCTGGCGCCAGGATTCGGGCAGGTGGGCGGGGGCCTCGGCGAGCCAGTCCTCTGGGACGTTCACGGTGCGGTCGAGGATGGAGCGGATGGCGGGGGCCGGCAGCCGGGGACTGTCGGGCAGGGGGTGGGCACCGGCCCGGTCCAGGTGCAGCGAGCCGTCCGGCTGGCGGTAGCAGGCCAGCAGGCGGCGTGGGCGGGCGCCTTCCCGGGTCGGGGCCGTGCCGGCGGTGGTGGGGCGGCGGTAGAGGTCGGCCAGGGAGCCTGTGCGGGCGGGCGGCGGCACGGCTTGTTCGTGGCCGAGGTGTTCGTGGGCCCGCAGGTCGGCCTGGTAGGCGGCGTGCAGGGCGGTCAGCGTGCCGGGGATGCGGGTAGCGGCTGTCTCCAGCAGATGGGGAAGCTGGGCGGGCAGGTCGAGAATGAGCGCGGACGAGGACTTAAGCAAGTGTGCGGCAGCGTGGAGTTCGAAGGCCGGCTCGCCCTGGCCCCACCACGACGGGAGGTGAGTACGGCCGTCGGCGACCGGTTCCAGGACTGTCAGCCGTGGCCCACGCTCCAGGATCCAGGCGGGCCTGCGGGAGCGGCCCGTACCGGTTTCTTCCTGCCACAGTCGCTCGAAGCGCCACAGCCGGCCGGCCCGTTGCAGCGTCCGGGCCAGCGAGGCCAGATCGCTGATCATGAGGTCGCAGTCGAGATCTAAGCTCATGTCGAGGAGGCTGGTGGTGACCACGACCAGCCGTTCGGGGCGCCTTCCGGCCGGGCCGAGCTCGGTGCGCACGCGCCGGGTGATGGCCTCGCGCTGGTGGCCGGGAAAGCGGGCGTGCAGCAGGACCAAGTCTTCGCGGGGGCGCGGCCAGGGCAGGCGGGCGAGGTAGCGGTAGGTGTCCTGGGCGTCGGCGACGGTGGCGCAGACGATGATCACGCAGCCGCCGTCCGCCGGTACGAGGCGGATCTCCTCGGCGATGTGATGGAGCCGCTCGTCGGCGGCGGCAGAGCGTTCGATGGTGCCGAGCCGCATCGCGATCACGGGCTGGTGACACAGGGTCAGGGTACGGCGGGTGGCAGTAGCGTGGGCGGCCGCATGGCCGGGATCGATGCGGGTGACAGCGCCGTCGCGGGCGGCGGCGAACAGCCAGCCCGGGTAGGGCACGCCCGTATCCAGGCCGTCGAGCCGGCCGGCCCGCAATCCCGCGCCCGTCAGATAGGCGTGCACCAACTCCCGGGCCGCGGCCGGTTCCAGCGTCGCGGACAGCAGCACGACCGGTGTGCCCAGGGCTGCAAGCCAGTGCACGAGCCGGGCTGTGAGGCGCCGCATGTAGGGGGTGGCGACATGGATCTCGTCCAGGATGACGGTGCGCCCCGACAGGGCCAGCATGCGCAGCGCGCTGTAGCGCACGGGCAGAACGGCCATCAGTGCCTGGTCGATGGTGGCGACGGTGAACTGGGCCAACAAGGCCCGGTCCCAGCCGCGCAGAAAGGGGTCGGGAACGGTGACCAGGTGTTCGGGGCGGCCGGACCTGTCGTGGTGCTCGTCGAAGTACTCGTCCAGCGTCAGCTGGCCGGCCGCTTCCAGCAGGCGTTTGTCGTGGTAGGCGGCGCTGCTCCAGGAATGGCTGTGCACCAACGAGACCGGCGCCCGCTCCGGGCGGTGCGCGCTCACGTAGTCGACGAGGTTCTCGTAGGCGGCATCCGCGATGGCCGTAGTGGGCTGCAGCACCGCCATCCCCGAGGTGCCGCAGTGACGGTTGAAGATCCGGGCGGCCTCCTGACCCGTGATCGTCTTGCCGGTGCCGGTGGAGTCGGTGACCACCAGGATGCCCGCCCCCTGCTCCTTGACCACCGGGTCGAGTTGGCTGAGGACCGAGGCCTGCAGCCGGTTCGGGCCGCCGGTGTGCGGATGGGCCTGGGTGAAGGGCACGTGGGGCAGGTAGACCCGCTCAAGCCCGGACTCGGTCACCACCTCCGCCGCCCACCCCTCCTCGGCGTCCGCCCTCGCGGGGTGGCGCGTGCTGATCCAGTGCACCAGCGCTCCCTCGGTCTGGGCCATGGCACGGCGCATCCACACGTGCGGCTGGCTCACCAGCCGGTCCGCGACCATGACCAGCCCCGACAGCAGGACCGCCGCCTCCGCGGAGATCCTCGCCGGCGGTGTCGTGGCGCCCGTGAGATAGCGGATCTGGGCGAGGTAGCGGCGGCGCAAGTCCTGCCACAACGGGCCGCCCAGATCCAGCCGCACTCGCTGAGGGCTGGCCGCGCCGTGTACATCGCACTGCAGATAGCGGCCGTGATGGGCGCCGAGGATCTGGGCCGCGCGAACCGCCGGACTGGCGTTGCCCATAAGCCGGTAGCCGAGATCGGCCAGCAGCTCGATGGCCGCGTGCATGGAGGCGCGTTCGTGACGGATCAGCCGCCACGGCCCTGCCTCCGCCTGCAGGGCATCGCTCACCTGCGCCCAGGCGCCCCGCTCGCACATCTGAAACCGGCTCGCCTTACCAATGTCGTGGGCGCCCGCCAGGAACATAACCTCGCAGCGCGCCTCGGCCGGCCCTAGACCCAGCCCTCGGCAGATCACCCGGCGCTGCGCCGGCGTCAGGTACCGGTCCCACAACTCCCCCATCACAGCGGCCGTATCCAGCTGATGGAACAGCAGCGGATAGACCAGGTTGTAGAGCAGGCTGTACTTGCCCCACGGTGTCAGATCCAGACCGCCGGGCCTGCTGTCTTCGGCAACCCCCATACAGCCGCCCCTCCCCCGACGTTCCGGCTCAGGACATCAGCACAGCAATGCTTTCGCCATCACCCGCATCGGTGAACCGTTGGCCCCGGCGGTGCTCAACCGCATGGCCACAGATCCCGTCATCCCCAGTCGGCACACCGCTGGCCGACAGCTGGCCGGCCTGCGAGAGTTGGAGCCGGCGCTCGAACGCCAGGGGCGGCGACAATCGGCTCATCCCTCCTTCCGGACGACCACCGATTCCTCCACCCCGCTGGCGGCATGGGCTCCTTGGGGCTCCGGTGGCAGGCCCGCCCCTGCTTCTTACGAACGTGCCGTGCCAGTGCCCTGGCTGGTGGTCGCGCACAAGCCTCGACCGTATAGACGCAGGCTGTCTCTGAATCCGCCGATACCTCCGCAGACATTCCCTGAAGGGGATAGAGTCCAAGCAACCAGGCCACTCCTGCGGTCTCTCGCACCGGGGAACCGCCAGCCGTTGGCCAGTTCCAGCTCGTGGGGGTCGTGCGGTCTTCTCCACCGCACCCGTCGTCCGGGTACTACCTTTCCCCACCAGCCGTACTGGAGACGGGAGGCACGCTTCCCGTCTCTTTGTGCGCACACCGGCCCCTGGCACCTGCCCTCCCCGCCCGGCAGGAGTTGCCGTCACAGCCAAATCCACCCCGTCCCGACCCGAACCCCGACGCTCATGACACTGCCACCGACAGCCAGCCCGCGCATATGGGCTCCAGCAGAAAAACTCCCCATACCCGCACTAATACCAGTAAAATCACGTCTACATGGCAATAGCCATGCAGGTCAATGTGGGTGCCATCTCTACGCGTGGGGGTCAGCCCGGCTTGACGATCAAGGCGTTGGTGATGGAGTCGCCCCGTCCCTACGCGTGGAGGTCATTCCTTGTAGTTCCGCTGGGACATGGGGAGGCCATGTGCCGCCCCTACGCGTGGGGGTCAGCCGGGCTGAGGATCGTGGCCTCCTTTGTGTTGGGGGTCCAGTCCTCAACGCGTGGGGGTCAGCCTGCAACTCGAGCCTCATCAGCGCCATGCGGGAAGTCCAGTCCCTTCGCGTGGGGGTCAGCCTCAGTGGGCCCACGTCAAGAAGACCAGCACCTGGTGCCGTCCGTACGTGTGGGGTCCGCCCTGGTGAGCAGCAGAACCAGGATGCTGCCGATCGCCCCGTCCCTACGCGTGGGGGTCAGCCGTCGTCCAACGTGAGGCCGACGGCGGGGTCGACGTCCAGTCTCTACGCGTGGGGGTCAGCCCGTCCGCAGGGGGTCGATGGACACCTCGGCCTGATCCAGTCCCTATGTGTGGGGGTCAGCCGCCCTCGCTAAGCATGGCTTCGCCGGGCTGGGCGTCCAGTCCCTCCGCGTGGGGGTCCGCCCTACCGTGCTCTGCAAACGGGCCAGCTCACCGAGCCCAGGCCCTACGCCTGGGGTCCGCCCCACCGCTCATCCGCCTGGAGTTACTCAAGGAGGTCCAGTTCCTACCCGCGTGGGGGTCAACCCATGTACGGCTCGACGATCAACGCCTTGGTGAATCCCCTCCACACGGCAACAGCCGTGCAGGTCAGCAAGAGTCCAGTCCCTACGCGTGGGGGTCATCCCACCCACACCGGCCCCCGTGCGGCCCACAGCCCGTCCAGTCCCTACGCGTGGGGGTCATCCCACCCACACCGGCCCCCGTGCGGCCCACAGCCCGTCCAGTCCCTACGCGTGGGGGTCATCCCAGCTCGTCCTCGGTCTGGATGGTCGCGAACCGACCCAGTCCCTACGCGTAGGGTCACCCCGCGGCGACCTACCCGCTCGGGCCCGAGACGAAGTCCAGTCCCTACGCGTAGGGGTCAGCCCCACGGCCTCGACGAGCGCGCAGACGGCACGATGTGCCGTCCCTACGCCTGGGGGTCACCCAAGCGGCTGCTCCCCCTGCCAGCGGGAGAGGTTGATCAGTCCCTACGTGTGAGGGTCAGTCCGGCAACTTCGAGCACATGGTGGAACTGGTCACGTTCAGTCCCTACGCGTGGGGGGGGCCTCCCCCTGAGTGGTGGACACGCTGATACTGGATCTGCTTGATCCGGAGGAAGCGAGAACACCGCCGATGGCGATGAAGGACTACTCGGACGAGTTCAAGGCCGATGCCGTGGCCCTGTACGAGTCCACGCCCGGGGCGACCTACAAGAGCATCGCCGCTGACCTGGGCATCAACAGGGCGACTCTGCGTGAGTGGGTGCTGCGGGACCGGGAGCGTCGCGGCGTCGCCCCCGCGGCCGCCCGGTCAGGTGGGGCTGCGCCGGCCCGGGCAGGACAGCCGGCACCGTCCGCCGACCCGGACGAGCGGATCCGGCAGCTGGAGGCCCGGGTGGCCGAGCTTGAGGCGAACGAGCGAAAGCTGGCCACCGAGCGGGACATCCTGCGCAAGGCAGCCAAGTATTTCGCCGGCGAGACGAACTGGTGAACCGCTTCCAGTTCGTCCACGACCACCGGGACGCCTTCGGCGTGAAGCGGTTGTGCCAGGTGCTGGGCGTGAACCGCTCCAGCTACTACAAGTGGCGGGACGGGGCCGACGCACGGACCGCGCGGCAGGCCGCCGACCAGGCCCTGGCCGAACAGATCCGCGCCGTCCATACCGACTCCGACGGCGCCTACGGCTCTCCGCGGATCACCGCCGAACTCCGCGCCGACGGCCGGAAGATCAACGAGAAACGGGTGGCCCGCGTGATGCGCAAGTTCTCCATCCAGGGCATACGCCTGCGCAAACGGGTCCGCACCACGATCCCCGAGCCGTCGGCGACACCGGTCCCGGACCTGTTCCAGCGGGACTTCACCGCCCCCGCGCCCGGAGCCAAGTACATGGGCGACATCACCTACCTCCCCACCGGGGACGGCCAGTTCCTCTATCTGGCAACTGTCCTGGACTGCTTCAGCCGCCGGGTGGTCGGCTGGTCCATCGCCGCCCACATGCGCACCGAACTCATCTCCGACGCCCTGCGGATGGCAGCCGCAACCCGCGGCGGTCTGAACGGCGCGGTGTTCCACTCCGATCACGGCGCCCAGTACACATCGCGTGAATTCGCCGACTTGTGCAGCGAGTTGGGGGTCACCCAGTCTATGGGCGCGGTCGGCACCTCCGCCGACAACGCCGCCTGCGAGAGCTTCCACGCCACCCTCAAGCGGGAGACCCTGCGCGGCGCCCACCGCTACCCGGGAGCGGAACTCTGCCGACGCACCGTCTTCCGGTGGCTCACCCGCTACAACACCCGCCGCAGGCACTCCGCCAACGGACACCTCAGCCCCATGGCCTACGAAAACCGGCACCGGCAGGAGTCCGATAAGCTCACGCTGGCCGCATAACCACCCGAACGCGTGTCCACTTTCACGGGGGAAGGCCCGGGGTCACCCGGCTGTAGTCGGCCCAGCTGCTGGTGGAAGACGTCAAAGTTCCTACGCGTGGGGGCAGCCGCTCGATGCGGCGGCACCAGAGGCGCGCCGCCTGCTTCAATCCCCACACGCATCATTGACCCCGCCCAGCCGCATCGCGCGAGAGAACAAAAACCCAGCTCAACAGCACTTCTGCCTATTGGGACTTGCGGGAAAGTGTCCTGCGATTTTGCGCGAAAGTGTCCAGCTCGCAAAGAGATCTGGTTCGCCATAACCACAGGTCAAAGTACATTTTCAGCAGACACTTTCACGCAAGATGCCTCGGACACTTTCACGCAAGTCACCA
>NZ_JBIWPO010000043.1:0-64466 GCF_044768275.1 Streptomyces sp. NPDC101152
CAGCGCCATCCCGAACTCATTGACGGCTGCCTCACCGAGACCGGACTGACCATCACTTCACACCAACCGAACCCAACCTGAAAAGCTCAGTAACGGCAAGGGACGTTGGTACGCCCAGCAGTCTTACGCCAGCTCCACAGACCTGACATCCCGCCAGCCCGGCGGTAGCCCCGGCCAGCTTGGTTATCGCCGACCGGGCGCCATATCCGCAACAGTCAGACCTCGGTCCCGGGGAGGCACTGTGCGGCCCAGATGACCTTGCCGCGCGCCGTGTAACGGGTGCCCCAGCGGTCGGCCAGCTGGGCGACCAGGAACAGACCGCGGCCGCCTTCGTCATCGGCGACTGCTTGGCGCAGGTGGGGCGAAGTACTGCTGGCGTCGGAGACTTCGCAGATCAGGCTGCTGTCAAAGATCAGCCGAACCCTGATGGGTTCGGTGGCGTAGCGGATGGCGTTGGTGATCAGCTCACTGAGAATCAACTCTGTGACGAAGCCCGCCTCCTCCAGACCCCATTCGGCAAGCTGTCGACTGACATCGGCACGTGCCACCGCCACAGCGGAGAAGTCGGCCGGAATGTCCCATCCGACGATCCGGTCAGGCGCCATGATGCGGGTGCGGGCGACGAGCAGAGCGATGTCGTCGTTCTGATGGGCGGGCAGCAGGGCGGCGAGTGCGGCATCGCAGGTCTCCTCCGGGCTGCGGCCGGGATGGGCCAGCGTACTGCTGAGGAGGTCCAGCCCAGCGGCGATGTCGCGGTTCGTGCCCTCGATGAGGCCGTCGGTGTAGAGCACCAGGCTCGTTCCGGCAGCCAGGTGCAGGTCGATGGTCTCGAAGGGCAATCCGCCCAGGCCCAGCGGCGGGCCGGCGGGCAGTTCCGGGTGTTCGACGGTGCCGTCGGGATGGACCAAGGCAGGCAGTGGGTGCCCCGCGCGGGCGAGGGTACAGATACCGGTAGTCGAATCGTAGATCGCGTACAGACAGGTGGCACCCACGACGGCGGGCTCGCTCTGGGCGGCGGCGCCCTCCTCGTCGATACGGAGGACGAGCCCGTCGAGGTGGCTGAGAAGTTCGTCCGGCGGCATGTCGAGTGCGGAGAAGTTGAGGACGGCGGTGCGCAGCCGGGCCATGGTGACGGCGGCATGCAGGCCATGGCCGACCACGTCGCCGACCACGAGCGCGACACGTGCACCGGGCAATGGGATCATGTCGAACCAGTCCCCGCCGACCCCGGCCTCAGCGGGCAGGTAGCGGGAGGCGGTGTGGAGGGCGTTCTGCTCAGGCAGGCCGCGTGGCAGCAGGCTGCGCTGGAGAGTAACGGCCAGCGTGTGGTCGCGGGTGAACCGGCGGGCGTTGTCGATGCATACGGCAGCGCGGGCCGCCAACTCCTCCGCGAGCGACAGGTCGTCCTCCTCGAACGGATCGCTCTCCCCGGCGCGCCAGAAGTTCGCGATCCCCATCAGGACGCCGCGGGCCTTGAGCGGCACGATGATGAGCGAGTGGAACCCGTCGTCCAACAAGGCCTGGACGCGCTCCGGATCCTGAGTGTGCCAGGTGCTGTCGGCCGCCAGATCAGGCACCAGGACCGCCTGCCCGCCGAAGCCGATCGCCTGCGAGGTCAGGGAGGAGAAGGTGAGCGGCTCGTCCACGGGGAAGAGGTGATGATCCGTCCTGGTCCCGGCGAGCGCCACCCGGCACAGCACCGCTGCCTCCTCGCTCACCGGGGTCAGCGGTTCCTCGCCGCGCAGTACCGGCTCCGAGAGGTCGACGGTCGCGAAGTCGGCGAGCCGGGGCACAGCCATTTCGGTGAGCTCCTCGGCGGTGCGCCGCACGTCGAGGGTGGTCCCGATGGCCAGGCTGGCCTCGTACATCAGCCGCAGCCGACCGCGCGCCACCTCGGCTTTTCCGGCGAGGGCGAGCAGTTCGGTGGAATCCCGGAGCGTGGCCACGCTGCCAGAGGAGCCGCCATGCTGGTCGGGAAGCCGGCTGTTGACAGCCAGCAGACGGTTGCCGACTGGGATCACCTCGTCGGTTGTGACCCGGCCGGAGACCAGTAGTTCAGCGATACGCGGATCGAGACCGAGCTGGGCGACGGGCTGGCCCTCGACGTCCTCGGTCAGGTTGAGCAGACGGCGCGCCTCATCGTTGATGAGCAGCAAGTGCCCGTCCTCACCCACAATCACCACACCCTCGCGCACCGCGTGCAGCACGGCGTCGTGGTGCTCGTACATCTGCGTCATCTCAGCCGGCCCGAGGCCATGGGTCTGGCGACGCAGCCGTTTGCTCACCAGCGCCGTACCGCCGGTCGCCAGGCCCAGCGCCGCAGTACCTGCCCCCAGCATCACCGGCAGCTGTCGACCGACGGCACTGCTTACCTGGCTGACCTGAAGCCCGGCGGAGACCATACCGACCACTGCGCCGTTCGCGTCCTTCACTGGTACAACCGCCTGTACGTCGTGACCGAGGGGCCCACCGGTGACCTCCTCGACGGTGACTCGACCGTGGAGCGACGGCCCGATCGTGCCGACGAAGTGCTTCCCGATCGCCCACCGGAGAGGATGCGTGTACCGGATGCCGTCCCGGTTCATGACCACGATGAACCTGACCCCGGCCTGCTTTCGCGCAGCCTCGGTGAGTGGCTGAAGCACCGCGGTGGGGTGAGGGCCTTGCATTGCGGCCACCAGGCCGGGGCTGTGGGCGAACGCGGAGGCTGTGGCGAGCGACCGGTCGCGCGCTCCCTGGAAGCGGTCACTACGTGCCATGAGAAGTAGCGTGACCACGGAGGCGACCACGAGTAGGAGCACGACAAGGACCTGGAGCAGGAACAACTGCCCGGCGACGCTGCGGATGCCCGCCACCGAACGCTGCCGCCGCCGTGATGGCTCTTGTGTGGCCGACGGAGACCGTTGCCGCTGGCGGTCGTCGCCTCTCCGGTGCCGGATCGGCCGGAGGTATTGACTCTTCAACCGGGCCATACTTGATTTTAACCGTCTTATCTAGTTATTTTACATATGATGCAATTAGCTCTGAAAAGGGATGGCGGATCGGTCAGATCACCGCAGGGCGCGGTGATTTTAGGAACTTCTCGCAACGTCGTCGACGCACTTAGAGGGTGTCTCACGTGGTGAGCTTTGCGAGTTTCTTGTAGCAGGTCAGGGCGGCGGCCAGGCCGAGGAAGGCGAGGAAGTGAGAGCCCTTTCGCTCGTATCGGACGGTGAGACGTCGGTAGCCGAACAGCCAGGCGATTGACCTCTCGATCTTCCAGCGGTGCTGGCCGAGTCGTTCGCCGGACTCGATTCCTGGCCGGGCGATGCGCGGGACCAGTCCCTGTTCACGCAGCCAGGAGAGGTGGTGGGCGGAGAAGTACGCCTTATCGGCACGGAGTTTGACTGGACGGCGCCGACGAGGTCCACGCCGGGAGCGGATGGCGGGTATGCCGCGGATCAGCGGTTTGAGGGCGAGGCTGTCGTGCACGTTCGCGCCGGACACGGCGACGGCGAGGGGGATGCCCTGGGCTTCGGACAGCACATGCAGCTTGCTGCCCTTCTTGCCGCGATCGACCGGGTTCGGCCCGGTCAGCGAACCCCCCTTTTCGCCCGCACCGACGCGGCATCCACGATCGCCGAGGTCCAGTCGATCTCGCCCTGGGCGCCGAGTTCGTCCAGGACCGCCCGGTGCAGTTGGCGCCATAACCCCGCCTCGGTCCACGCTGTGAACCGGCGGTGTGCCGTCGCGGGCGACACCCCGAACGTCTCCGGCAGATACCGCCAGGCACATCCGCTGGTCAGCACGTATACCACCGCCGTGAACACGGCACGCTCGTCCAGCGGCGCGGTCCCGCCGCCCTGTGGACGGGAGTTGAACGACGGCAGCAGCGGGGCGACCAGTTCCCACAGGCCGTCAGGAACCAGCCTCTGCGACAGATCAGCACCCACGAAGAGACATCATGCCGCAGCTCGCACCATCACCACATGAGACAAGCTCTTAACCGAACGGGAGGACAAGAACAGCGTCGCTATCGACTCCAACGAAAGTTTCGGCGGTCAGGGAGGGTTGAGCGACGGCGTCGGCCGCCTGTCTCCAGTGTGGCGTACCGGAGGCGGCCAGAAGGACGTCCGTCACTCCTGGGCATGACGCGGCCGCGAGGACGCACGCCTGTGCAGGGGTCAGGCCCGGCCGGATGAGGTCGGCGAGCTCCTGGTCGACCATGCCGGGCAGCTCGCCGCCGTGCAGCGGCGCGGACGCCGGCACCCGCAGTCCCGCGCCGACGGCGGCCGGAAGCGGGCCCCGGCCGTCTAGACTAGGGCCTGGACGGCCGGCGTCATCATCACCAGGGTGGGAGCCGCTTTCGTCGCTTGTTGCTGCGGGAGGACAAGGCGGCTGACGATCGCCTGACGTGCCCGCCGCTGATGAGCTCCGGACCGTTCATGGCAGGCGGATGCTGCGTGTGACTTCCGCGGCGCCGCCCAAGTGGACCCGCGGCCCCGACGGGTCGGGGTGTGCGATGGCAGTGATCGTGGAGGGACTGCCGAGGGAGTCACCCATGTCGACCGCGATGTTGCTGATGCCCTGGCCGGCAAGGTGCGCAGCGAGGCAGGCGGTGCTGTTGGCGTTGGCGATGTCTTCCGCGACGCCGATCGACGGGGCGAACATGCGGGCTGCGACGCGGCCGGTGGACGCCGGCACCGAGTAGGCGTAGCAGCCCAGGAAACCGAGACGGTCGCAGGCGGCACGGAGTCGCTCGAAGTCCGGGCTGAGGGTGGTGAGAGCGGACCGCGTGGTAAGGGGAACCAGCAACCGCGACCGCCCCACTGAGGCGACGCGGGTACCGGGAGCGAGTGTGCCCGAGGTGACACCGAGTGCGGGCAGGACAAGGTCGCACTCGATCGCTGTGGGCCTACGGAGGTCCACGGGACCGGGGTCGAAGGCGGCATGGACATGCGCCTTCTCACGTACGGACCAACCAGGGAAGACACGTCCTGACGCATGGATGGTGGCTCGATTCTCCTGGCTCCCGGCGCGCTCGGCCAGGAAGGCCAGAGCGGCAACCGTCCCATGACCGCACGCGGGCAGTTCTCCCTCGGCGGTGAAGAAGCGGAGGGAAACGATCGGGCCGCGTCGTCGGCTGCCGTGCACCGACACGAAAACGGCGTGCGACGTTCCCGTCCGAACCGGCACACGACGGCGTTCATCGTCACTCAACGACGCCTCGTCCAGTACCGCGGTGGGACTACCGCCCTGGCCGTCGCGCATGCACGCGCGGACGATCGTGACGGGCAGGCCGTGCCTACTCATCGCAGTGCCGTGACCCCCTTGTGCCGGACCGGCGTCTGCTTCCCCCGTCCACCGCCAGCTCCACCTTCATGCCTCCGCAGGATTCTGATCGTCCTGTTCCTGCGCCTGTGCCCAGGTGATCGCCCATTCGTTGAGCGGTCGGAGGGCGTGGATGAGTGCTGCACCCAGGCGAGTGAGCTCGTAGCCGTCGACCGAGGGAGCGATGATCCCGTTTGTCGTGAGTTCACGAAGCCGCTGGTAGAGGACGCTGGATGAGAGTCCTTCGCACCTCGCCAGCAGCGTGCGGGCGCCGAGCGGACCCGCACGCAGCTCCCAGAGAATGCGCAGCGCCCACCGACGGCCGAAGAGGTCCATCGCGGCCATGATCGGACGACCGGTCGTCGATCCACGAACCGGTGTTCCTGGGCGCGGTGTCGGCATGACCCTCCTTGCGTTTCGTTATTCGAAACACTAACATCCGTGCCGTGTTTCGAATTTCGAAACAACCTCAACGGGAGCGCCGATGTCGCGAATAGCCCTGCTGGAACCGCCGTACGCCGACGAGGCCGGCGCGCTGCTCGCGCGCATGATGCCCGGGGACGTCTCGCCGATCGGGCTGTTCCGGATGTTCGCCAGAAACCTCCCGATGGCCGGCGCCATGCACGGATGGGGGCGCTATGAGCTGGGCCGACAGCTAACCCTGACCATGAGGGAACGCGAGATCGCCATCGACCGGACATGCGTGCGGTGCGGCTGCGAGTACGAGTGGGGCGTGCACATGATGACGTTCGCCGAGCGGGTCGGGCTCACCCGCGAGGAGGCGGCATCCCTGGTGCACGGCGGCCCCGCTGACGAGTGCTGGACGTCCGAGCGGGAACGGCTGCTCATCCTCGCCGTCGACGCGCTGCACGAGCGTTCCGACATCGACGACTCGCTGTGGACCCAACTCGTGTCGGTCTTCGACGAGCTCCAGCTGCTCGATCTGCTTCTGCTGTGCGGGTGGTACCACGCCGTCAGCTTCGCCGCGCGCGCCACGCGCGTGCCGCACGAGCCCGGTGCGCCTCGCTTCGCCGACCTCCTCCCCATCACGACCGCGACCAAACGGTGAACACTACCCGGGAGCACTCCGAGGCGCAGCAACCAACCCCCTCCCTGATGTTCATCACCCTGGCCGCGGCGGCAGGCGCCAGCCTCGGGGCACCGCTCATCACCAGCGTGGCGACAAGATTCCACGCACTCACCGTATTACCGCTGCCGTTCGCGTGGCTGCTTGTCGGCAGGGCCGCCCGAGGCGTCGGACTCGGTCTGACGGCGCTGATGAGGGGCGTGGCCCGTGACCATCTTCCCGAGGGGCCGCAGCGCGGCCACGATCGCCCTGATCTCGATGGTCTCCGTCATCGGGGTCGGCTACCCCCTCACCGGCCTAGTCACCGAGTCCGGCGGGGCGGGGTGCGCGCTACCTACGGCCTCGGCCTGTTCGTCACCGCCATTGCCTTCCTGGCCGCCTGGCGCTTCATGTCCGTAGCTCCCGAAGGCCGCTCCGCTCACGTGGACCGAGCGGGCGCACTCGTCCTGGCGGGTGGACTGCTCCTCGCGCTCGCGCAACCCAGACGAGTCTATGGGCGAGCACGACCGCGCCTAGACTAGGACCTGTTGGAGGAGGCCCGCGCGACGGCGTTGGCGAGGACGTCGGCTACCTCGTCGGCGTGCGACAGGTGCGGGGAGTGCCCGGAGGGAACACGAACACTGTGGGCGGCACGCGCGGCCCACTGTTCCTGTACCGCGGGCGGCAGTGCCGGATCCTCGGTGGCCACGACATACGTCAGGGGAACGTCGGTCGGCGCGGCGCCCAGCTTCTCGGTGAAGGCGCGCATGCCCTGCCAGTTGAGGCGTTTGACGGCCTCGGCGGTCAGGGCGGGATCGACACCGCTGAAGATGGCCTCCTCGGCGTCTCCCGCCTTGACGGCCAGGCCGTCGGGCGAGCGGTTCCAGGTGGGCGGGAAGTCGCCGCCCATCCACTCGATCATTGAGGTGCCCGCTTCGAGGGCGAAGGCGGCGATGTAGACGAGCTCCGCGACCTGGTCCAACTCTGCGGCGGCCCAGGTCGCCGGTACTCCTCCGTAGGAGTGCGCGGCGAGCACCACAGGTCCGTCGGCAGCCGCGACAGCGGCGCGCACAACCTCGACGTCCTCGGCCAGCCCCTGGGTGGCCGCACTGTCGGGACTGCTGCTGGGCAGTTGGACGGCCCGGGAGGTGATGCCACGGGCGCTGAGCCTCTCACGCAGGGGTTCGAAGATCCACGGGGTGTGCATCGCTCCGTGCACGAGAACGACATTGGGGTTCATCTGAGCTGTCCTCAAGTAGCGGGGGGTCAGTCGGTCATGGCGTCGTGGACGGGGGCGGGGGCGGTGTCCACGAACTGCTCATGGTTGGTACTCGTTGCGTGGATGGGGATTACGCAGTCAGGAGAGGGCGGCGAGTCGCCGGTCGACCTCGTCGGCCGTGGCGTGGCCGTGAGCCAGGACGGCCACGCGGTCGCCGTCGACGGCGAGCAGGGTGGGGAAGCCGGTGACGTCCAGCTCGGCACAGCGGCGGAAGTCGTCCGCCGCCGCGTCGTACGCCTCGGGGGACTCGAAGGCGGAAACGACGGCGTCGGCGTCAAGGCCAGCCTCTTCGGCGATCTTCCGGTACGTGGCGGACTCGGACAGGCTGAGGCCGTCGACGTAGAAGGCGCGCTGGAGGGCGCCGGCCAGCTCGGCCGCCCGGTCGGGGGCCACCCGGCGCAGGGCGGTGACGCCGCGCGCGGCGGCCTCGGAGTCCATCACGAACGAGCCGTCTGCGATCAGCCGGTCGTATCCCTCGCCGAACTCGGCGCCGGTGAGTTCGGCGATCTGGGCGTTGGCGCCCTGGACGTAGCCGAACTCTCGGATCGGGACCCGGCGCGAGCCGGTGAACAGGCCGCCGGAGATGACCTCCACTGGTATGTCCGGGTGGCGGGAGACGGCCTCGCGCAGGGTCGGGGAGAACCCGTGCGACCAGCCGCAGTAGGCGTCGAAGGCGTAGACGAGCTGCATCGAGAACCTCGGCATCGGGGTGGGGTGCTCGCCTGGTGCGAGCGGTTCACCGAGGACAACAGTATCTGACCAGTCAGGCATTCCTCACTTCGGCTGTCAGACGATTCATCCTGGTCCAACCGTCGGCACAGCTCTTGACTTCCTCTCCTCCCGCGCTGCGACCGTTCCAGGCAGTCCTTAAGCCGTGATCCGCTGGGCCGCCATCGGCCTCACGACCCAGCGCCGCCGCGGGTGAGGATTTCCATGAGGTGTCCGTCGGGGTCGTGGAAGTAGGTGCCCCTGCGGCCCTCGGTGTGCTTACTGTGATAGATCTGCCCGATCTCTTGGCATGCGGGATCACCGAAGTGGGTGATCCCGCCGTGCTGGATGCGGGCGAGGGCGGCATCGAACTCCTGCTCGCTGACCATGAACGCGTAGTGGTGCGGCTCGAAGTCGTCCAGCTGGTCGTAGTCCAGGCTGACCCGGTTGGCCAGCGTGACCGGTGTGAAGTGCGCCACCGGCGGATCGACACTCAGACCGAGGATGTCGGCCACGAACTGCGCCGAGGCCTGCGGGTCACGGGCGGGGACGATGGTGTGAATCAGTTCCACGGTCATAGCGAATCCTGTTTCAGGGGCGGGCTTACGCGTGGTGGGTGCTCGGCGGCCTTGGCGACCCGGCATGGTGGGTGGATGCGTGACTGCCCGGGGAGGGCAGGGCTTCTCCGGCCCGCCCTCCCCCGGCTACAGCTGCCGTGTCATACGTCGATCTGCTCGAAGATGTGCGGGTAGGACACGACGTCGTCGGGAGACTCGGCCACCATGCACTGGAACTCCGGCCTGCCGAACGCCGTGGCGAGCGCCTCGGTCGACTCCCAGACCGCGACGTTCATCAGAAGCTGACTGCCCGCCGTTCCCCTGTGCATCTGCAGGGAGACGAATCCCGGCTGAGCCTTCATGAACTCGGCCTGCCTGTGAAAGAGGGCGAGGAAGGCTTCGGTCCTCTCCTTCGGGACGACGAAGGTGTTGGCCAGGACGATGGGCCCGGTCTTCTCCTTGAACTGCGCGAACATCGGCGTATTCGGGTCGAGACTCTGCAGCTTGGTCATTTTCGGTACTTCCTGTCGCTAGCGGTCAGTGGTGTCACTGGCGCCCCGCGTCGCGGGGATGCCGGCGGAGTTCGAGGGTGTTGGTCTCCGGGTCCTGGATGTGGAGGGCGGTGGCGGTGCCTCACTTCGGGCGCACGGCCGAGCGGTTGCGGCCAGCGCCCGGGCGGGTGAGCCCGTGGGCTCAGGTGAGGGCGGTGACCAGCAGGGCGAAGGCGGCGATGATGACGGCGACGCGGGCGTAGTGCCATCGCTCCCAGCGGTGCAGCTGCTCCTTCCAGTCGGCGGGACGGTTCTCGGGGGTCCATGTCTTGTTCCGGTTGTTGATCGGGACGAGCAGCAGGATCGACATGATCACGCTGAGGAGCAGCAACGCGCCGGCGGTGACGACGAGGCCGGTGCCGTGGTCGTGCCGTCCGGCGATGGCCCAGATGCCGGCGAGGACGAGCGAGCCGATGTACCAGACCGGCATCACGGCGCCGAGCATCCGGCCCCCGTGGGCGTGGCCGAGTTGGCGACTGTCCTCCGGAAGGGCGTTGAGGATCGGGTTCATGACGAAGAGGACGGAGAACTCCACCCCCACCATCACGCCGACGAGCACGGTGGTGACGACCTCGAGTGCGCTGAGCATGATGACCTCTCCCGTGATCTAGCGTCGCTAGGTGATGAGGCAACGCTAGCTCTGCTGCCGCTCTCTTGTCTAGCGATGCTAGGATCGAATCATGTCGGTACAGGAACGCAAGCAGCGCGAACGGGCGGAGCGCGAGCGCCTCATCGTGGCGACGGCCCGCGAACTCGCCGAGCAGCAGGGCTGGGACGCGGTCACCACCCGCCGGCTCGCCGAGCGCATCGAATACAGCCAGCCCGTCCTCTACAGCCACTTCCGCGGCAAGCGCGAGATCATCGGTGCCGTAGCCCTCCAGGGCGCCACCGAGCTGGCCGCGGCGGTACGGGCCGCGACCACCGCCGCGGACCGCCCGCGCGCCCGGGTGTACGCCCTCGCCCGCGCCTACCTCGACTTCGCCGTGCGCAACCCGGCGGTCTACGACGCCCTCTTCCAGCTCGACGGGGGTCTCGCGTACGCGCAGGAGGACACGCCGGAACCTCTCAAGGACGCCTTCGCCGCGCTGCTGGAGTGCCTCGGCGAGGTCGCCGGGGACGGTGTCGAGCCGGGGCTGTTCACCGAGGTGTTCTGGGCGTCCCTGCACGGGGTGGCGACCCTGACCCGGTCGGGACGGCTGCCGCCCGAGTACGCCGAGCAGAGGGTGGAGCTGCTGGTGGACCGGCTCGCCGTCGTCTGACACACCGTCCCGGCAGGCACACAGCCGGGACCCTCGGGCCCCGCCGCTGCCTGCCTGCGGCATCGCTTCCGGCCACGCGCGCCCACACCGCGCAACCGCAGACCGCCGGGCCCCGTACCCCAGACGAGCCCCGACCCCGCAAGCTGCTGACGGCGGCGCGCTGCCTGCTGTCCAGCTGCGCGGTCTGGGCGAGGGTGCCGTCCGGGAGCCGGATGACGAGGTAGGCGGGGCGGGCCGGGGAGCCCGCGATCGCCACGATCTCCGTGTCCACCGTGTGGACATGCCACTGGTGAAGCGTCGGTATTCGAGAGTTGCAGTATTCGCCGTAGAGCGAGCAGTTCCGTACCCGGCTCGGTCACGTCAGCGGTGACAAGGTGTAAAGCTCTCGCCGAACGGGCGCTGTCTGCGCGAAGACGCCGGAGCAAGACGAAGACGGGCCTCTTGCGGTGAACCCGCGCCGGCCGCCCGCGCTCCGGTGCGGACCTTCGCCCTCTGCCACCGCGCCGTACGGCCCCCTCCCGGCAGCGGCAATCCCGCGCAGCAGAAGGCTCACCCGGCGCTTACAAGGTTTATGGCGCCGGTACGGCACCGATCTGCTGCATCACCCCGAGGAGATCGGGCTGGCCCCGTTCGCCGACGATCCGGCCGTCGGCCAGGTAGTAGAAGTTCATGGCCTGCACCGAGATCTTGTTAGCGCTCGCCGGGATCCCGAAGAATTCACCGACGTGGGTTCCCCGCATGGTGAACCGCGCGGCCACGGTGTCGCCTTCGGTGATCTTCTCCTCCAGCGTCCACTGGACGTCGGGGAAGGCACAGCGCATCATCCCGAGGACTTCCGAGTACCCATCGGGCCCCCGCAGTGGTTCCGGGTGGCTTGGCGCATGGAACACCGCGTCCGGAGAAATGACCTCGCGGGCGAGATCGTCGTTGCCCGTGTTGATGAACTCGACGAAACGGTTCATAACTGACTCGGTGGATTGCGATGGCATCTTGCTGTGCCTCTCCAGAGACGTTTGCCGGCACTGACCGGCCGCGTATAGCCAGTCAGCTGTGAGATGCGGCGGCGCAGCTCGTGTCCAGGCAGGGGTCCCTCGGCGATGAAGCCGAGTATCGATCCATGCAGGGGAATTGCTGGTCATCTTTCCCCTGGTGCTCCACCGGCCGGAGCCGCTCCAACGGCCGGGGGCAACTGCGATGAGGCGCGTCGGCCCGGCTCTTGACTTGTTCAATCGAGCAACTGGCGTGGCAGGATCACCAGGTCATAGAGGAGTCCCGCGGCGGCCACAGCCGCGTAAGGCGCGCAGCACGTCCGGGCGGGGGTCAGCCAGTCGGATCCACCTCAGCCGCACCTGGCGGCGGATGCCCGCCAGGAACTCGCCGCCGAGCAGCGCCCGCAGCCGGGCCGGCTCCGGGGCGATACCCGGCGCGGTCAGATCGGTCCAGCCGACGACGGCGCCGATCGGATCCGTGCAGGCTGCCATGGCCAGGAGCTTTGAGGTCTGCCCCTGTACTGTGACGGTCTGCACGGGAGCCGTGGCCACGACTACTCCGGCGCGGGCGGCAGGCTCAGAGCTCCCAGACCACGGCTGCCAGAAGCTGTCCAACGCAGCACTGGCCGCGGTGCGCGCCCCGGTCGAGCACGGCTTCACGCACTTGAAGAACTGGCGCGTCCTGGGCAAGGTCCGCACGGATCCGAAGTGGGCAACCGCGCTGGTGCGGGCCCTGCCGGTCCTCACGAACAAGGAAGTTGCCCGATGACCGACGATCTTGTCGCTGGACCATCGCCCCGGACCTGGCCGAGCATCCCGACGCCCACGCACACCAGATCATCCGACCTGCAGTTTTCACGATGCACACTGCTCGTTGTGGGCCCGGACTGCTTCGTCCTTCCGGCTCACCTGGCCCGTAGGACGTCGAGCGCTGTGAGTGCCACGTGTAGTTCGGCGCGGTGTTCGCCGGACTCGAGATCGCAGTCGAGTATCCGCTCGATGCTGCGCAGACGTTGGTAGACGGTCTCGCGGGACAGACAGCCGGAGCGGGCTGCCAGGGTCTTGTTGCCTGCCGCGTCGAGGTAGTGGCGCAAGGTCGTCAGCAAGTCCGTTCCGTGGCGGGCGTCATGGTCGAGGAGCCGGCTGAGCCGGCGCTCGGTGAAGTCCTGGATCCGGGTGTCCTCCCTGAGCGCGAAGAGCAGGCGGCGCAGGCCGATGTCGGACGGCTTGTGGTAAGAGCGTCCCGGCGGGAGCGGCTGGCCGGGCTCGGTGGCTTCGGTGACGCGCGTCGCCTCCCGAAAGGATCGGGCGACATCGAAGAGGTCCGTCGCCTCGCTACCTGCGCTGACGGTGGCCCCCGGCGCCACCTCGCGTACGGTGCGGCTCAGGTGTTCCACCACGGGTGGGCAGGGCCGGCCAGGGCGCAGGGGCAGCAGGATGCCGAGGCGCGTGGGGCCGAGGGCGCCGACGAGGGCCTGTGTCCCTTGCTTCTTCAGCTCTTCGCAGAGGAGTGCCTCGCATTTCGTCGCGTCGGTCTCCTGAGGGAGGTCCGCGAGCACGGCCGCGAAGCTGCAGTCCTTGGTGGGCAGACCCAGTGCGGCGACCCGGGCCTCGGCGTCCGCAGGAGAGTGGTGACGTTGTCCGACGAGGTCGCGCAGGAGATTGCGCTGTGCGGTGCGTTCCCAGGGCACGGGCTGGATGACGCGGGCGATGGTGAGGGCCATCGCAGCTCTCTCCAGGACCGTCACGACCGTGGGGCCGAATGCCGAGGGGGTGGGCTGGCCCGAAGGGGCGGGCAGCATGACCACCCGGCCCCAGCTCTCGCCCTGGTACTCCACGGATGTCACAAGCCAGCCGTCCGGTCCGGACACGGATGCGTGACCGGCGGGAGGTGCCGCTCGTGAGCGCCGTTCCCAGTCGCTGAGCGCTGTCTCGACCGTGCCTGCGGAGGGCGCGCAGATCAGTGCCTGGTGGGCCAGGTTCTCCAGTACGACGGTGTGACCGCTCATCTCAGCGGCGGCACGTACGACCTCTTCGAGCACAGCGCCGCGCAGGGTGAGGACGGTGAACGCCTCGTGAATGCGCTGGGTCCGGCGCATCTCCTCGACCTGGTTGCCGAGGATGAGAGCGTGGACGACCTGGGTGACCTCAAGGAAGTTGACGTCCTTCGCCAGGGTCACGAGGGGGAGCCCGCGGGCCTGGCAGGCATGGACCAGGGCGTCCGGCGGGCGGTGGTAACGGCGGACCAGTTCGATGACCAAGGCCGCCGCGCCGATGTCGGCGAGTTCGTTGACGTAGCGGCGTACACCGGTCGGCTCCTCGGGGAGGGGCATACCGGTGGTCAGTACGAGCTCGCCGCCCTTGAGGAAGGAGGCAGGGTCGGTCAGCTCGGTCATGTGAACCCAGCGGACGGGGCGGTCGAGCAGGTCTGCGCCGGTGAGGACCTGCGGCTGTCCGGCGGACAGGACGGGCAGGGCCAGAACGTCGGCCACGGTGAGTGGATGGCCGACGGTGGGCATGTCCGGCCCTGTCAAGGAGGGATCAAGACCGTCGGTGACGGGCCTCGCAGTCGTGTGGTGTTTCTCGCGCATGGGACCTCCCTTGGTGCTCCGTCACCCTGACAAGCCTCACTGACCTGCGCAAGAGCTCTGAAAGGGCCGCTGTGAGCAGGGTGAGCGGGGCATGGTGCCCGGTGCGGCTGACACAACGTCCAGATGCCGCGGCGCGGCCGGACAGATCGGGCGTTGGCGTCATCGAGGAACGTGGAGATGCTCGACCGGACCGGAGCCAGACCGACGATCCGCCGGGAGACGAACATGACTGCACTGTCACCGCACCTTCGCCAGGCCACGCCCGTGGTGGCGGTCCGGGGAGAGGGCGTCCACCTCTACGGTGATGACGGCCGCCGCTACCTCGACTTCACCGCCGGCATTGGCGTGACCAGCACCGGGCACTGCCACCCCAAGGTCGTGGCGGCTGCCCGGGAACAGGTGGGCACCCTCGTCCACGGCCAGTACACGACAGTCATGCACCAGCCCCTTCAGCGCCTTGTCGGCAAGCTGGGCGAGGTCCTTCCCGAGGGGCTCGACAGCCTGTTCTTCACCAACTCCGGCAGCGAGGCGGTGGAGGCGGCGCTGCGGCTGGCCCGGCAGGCCACCGGTCGGCCGAACATCCTGGTCTGTCACGGTGGCTTCCACGGCCGTACGGTGGCCGCCGCCTCGATGACGACCTCCGGCACCCGCTTCCGGTCGGGCTTCTCCCCGTTGATGAGCGGTGTCGTCGTCACTCCCTTCCCTTCGGCCTTCCGCTACGGCTGGGACGAGGAGACCGCGACACGATTCGCCCTGCAGGAGCTGGACTACACACTCCAGACGATCTCCTCACCTGCTGACACGGCCGCCGTCATCGTCGAGCCGGTGCTCGGCGAGGGGGGTTACGTGCCAGCGACCCGCGCCTTTCTGGAGGGCCTGCGGGAGCGGGCCGACCGGCACGGCTTTCTGCTGATCTTCGACGAGGTGCAGACCGGAGTGGGCCGCACCGGCCGGTTCTGGGGACACGAGCACTTCGACGTCACACCCGACATCCTCGTCACTGCGAAGGGCCTGGCCAGCGGCTTCCCGCTGGCAGGCATCGCCGCCTCCGAGGCGCTGATGGCCAAGGCGTGGCCGGGATCGCAGGGCGGTACGTACGGCGCCAACGCCGTCGCCTGCGCCGCAGCCTGCGCCACTCTCGACATCGTCCACGACGAGAAGCTCGTCGAGAACGCCGAAGCGATGGGCAAGCGCCTTCGCCAGGGCCTGGAGGCGGTGGCCGACCGGACCGCAGGCATCGGCGACGTACGCGGCCTCGGCCTCATGCTCGCCACCGAGTTCGTCACCGAGGACGGCAGTCCGGACCCCGAGACCGCCGCCCGCGTGCAGCGTGCCGCCGTCAACCAGGGCCTGCTGCTGCTTCTGTGCGGCGCCTGGAACCAGGTGGTGCGGATGATCCCGGCCCTGGTGATCGACGAGACGGCGGTGGACCACGGACTCCAGGCATGGGCGGCCGCGGTGGAGGCCGGCACATCGGGAGCGGCGCGGCGATGACGCGGTCGGGCCGGGGTGCCGTCCCTCGCGTCTTGAGTCAGGAGCTTGCGGAAGTCGCGCATGTGAGCGGCCAGGTTCTCCGGCGCTGCTGTAGGTCCAACAGCTAGGTGGCACGGGCCATTACCGCGTCCGCGCCGTCGCAGTCGCAGTCGACATACCACCAGGCACGTCCCTCGGGGCGGGCCCGCATGGTGGCGACGATCGCCTCGTCCATGCCCATCACCGCGGTGAGAAGGGCGCAGCGCCTGCAGCATGGCGCTCATTGAACGCTGATCTACTGTCGGTTTTCGGACCTCCGCCGGGAGACGGCTGTGACTCAGCACCTCAGCCGGCCATTGAGCGCCTCGATCAGCTGTGACCGCGCTTCGGTGACAGCAACGGTCAGTGCATCGGGGGTCCGTGCTTCGTCGAGACTGTCCTTCACGCAACCGGGGTCGGGACCAATCGAGTCGTCGGCTGCTTTATTGAGGGGCAGAGTGTGCGTAATGGACATTCGGCAGCTGGAGTACTTCCTTGCGATCGTTGATCGTGGGGGGTTCAACCGTGCGGCCTCGGCTCTGTACGTGTCGCAACCGTCGCTGTCGCAGGCCGTGCGTGCACTGGAGCGTGATCTCGGATCCGAGTTGTTCCATCGCATCGGGCGTAGGGCAGTGCTGACGGAGGCCGGAAGGGCTCTGATCGAGCCTGCCCGGGAGGCCGTGAGGAGTTTGGAGACGGCGCGGGCGAGTGTTGTGGCGGTGCACGAGTTGCGTGAGGGGCGCCTGGACGTGGCATCCGTGCCGTCGCAGGCGGTGGAGCCGCTGACGCGTCTGGTGAGTACCTTCACCCACCGGTATCCCGGCGTCTCCGTGGCCATCAAAGCGGCGTTCACCGCGCGTGAGGTGACCGACATGGTGCGTACGGGTGCCGTGGAACTGGGGCTCTTGGCATCCACCGGGCCGTTCTCCGACAAGGAGGTCGTCTCCCACGCGCTGGAGCGGCAGCGCTTCGTGCTGATGGTGCCGGCCGACGGCCCGTTCGCTGGTCGGACGGCGGTGGAGTGCCAAGAACTCGCAGGACAGCGGCTGATCGTCGGACAGCCGGGTACCGGGATGCGCGCCTACGTCGACGCGCTGCGGGAACAGGGCATCGAGTTCACCATCGCCGCCGAGACGGAGCACCGGGTGTCGCTCATGCCCCTGGTGCTGGCCGGGGTCGGGCTCGCGGTGGTCATGGATTCCTGGCGGGACCTCGCCCGGCAGCTGGGCGCCCGCGTCCTGGACATCGAGCCGGAGACCACCTTGGACATCGCTCTCGTCAGCCGCCGCGGCAGCCTGTCGCCGGCGGCTGCCGCGTTCGTCACGGCCGCCCTCTCGGCCGCCGACAGCTGGTAGGCGCCGCTTATAAGGGATATCCGCTTTGCGTCTTGGACGCCCCGCGGACCGCCTTGCTGCAATCGTTGGCATGACGACCAACCACCGCATTGCCCTGATCCCCGGCGACGGCATCGGCGCCGAGGTACTGCCCCCAGCACAGCAGGTGCTCGACGTTCTCGGCCGCCGACACGGGTTCAGGCTGTCCTACACGTCGTACGACTGGTCGTGCGAGCGGTACCTGCGGGAGGGCGCGATGATGCCCGCCGACGGCATCGACCAGCTGCGCGACAAGGACGCGATCCTGCTGGGCGCCGTCGGCTACCCGGGGGTGCCGGACCATGTCTCGCTGTGGGGGTTGCTGATCCCGATCCGGCGCAGCTTCCGCCAGTACGTCAACCTCCGGCCCGTCCGGGTCTTCGAAGGCATCGACAGTCCGGTGCGCGGCGCGCAACCGGGCGAGGTCGACCTCGTCGTCGTGCGGGAGAACGCCGAGGGCGAGTACAGCGAGATCGGTGGACGGCTGAACCAGGGCACGCCCGAGGAGCTGGCCGTCCAGGAAGCGGTGTTCACCCGGGCCGGGGTCACCCGTATCGCCGACTACGCGTTCTCGCTCGCCGCCCGCCGCCGAGGGAAGCTCACCTCCGCAACCAAGTCCAACGGCATCATTCACACCATGCCGTTCTGGGACGAGCTGATCGCCGAGCGGGCCGCCGAGCACCCCGGCGTCACCTGGGACCAGGAGCACATCGACGCGCTGGCGGCCAAGTTCGTCCTGGACCCCGCCCGCTTCGACGTCGTCGTCGCCTCCAACCTCTTCGGCGACATCCTCAGCGACCTCGCGGCCGCGGTCGCCGGATCGATCGGCGTCGCCCCGGCGGCCAACCTCAACCCCGAGGGCGAGTTTCCCTCGATGTTCGAGCCGGTACACGGCTCAGCGCCCGACATCGCAGGTCAGGGCATCGCCAACCCGTTGGGCGCAATCTGGTCCGCGGCCATGATGCTCGACCACCTCGGCCATCCAGCCGCGGCCAAGGACATCACGGACGCGATCGCGTCGGTCCTGGCCAAGACCGATACCCGCACCCGCGACCTGGGCGGAACCGCGACCACAGCCGAGTTCACCGACAGGCTGATTGAGTTCCTCTGAACCATGTTGTTCCGCGGTGGGCGGCAGGGACGAGGCCGTCCACCGGTCACTCCTGTGCGCCCTGGCCATGAGGCCGAACTTGACGTCGGACAGGACGCACGTACACAAGGCGTCTCCTCGGGCACCGGTCGCCGCAAGGCGACGCGGGTGGCCGACGTTCTCGTCACACGCCGGGAACAGTTGCTTCTCCCGCATCCAGAACCAGCACCGCGACGTGCAGGTTCGTGCGCTCCAGACCTGATTCCAGGTCGCAGCCGAGGAGCCGTTCGATGGTGTGCAGACGCTGGTAGTACGCCTGCCGGGACATGCCGGCGCGTTTCGCCGCGACCGACTTGTTCCCGGCCGCCGCCAGATAGGCGCGCAGTGCCGGGAGCAGGTCGCCGTTGTTGCGGTCGTCGTGCTCGATGAGGCGGGTCAGTTGCCGTTCCGCGTACCGCTGAAGACGGGTGTCCTCCCGAAGGACGCCCAGCAACTCCGGCAGCCGGACGTCGGCGGGGACGTAGAACCACTGCTCCGGGGAGGCCGGTGTGATGGCCTCGGCCGTCTGCTCCGCCTCCTGCCACGACCGGGCGATCCCGCCGAGGTCGGTCACCCCGGGGCCGACGGCGACGACGGCCCGCGGTCCGAGCTCTTCTCGGGCCAGGCGGCCGATCCGCTCGGCGACCGGCTGCCAGGCGCTCGCCTGCGCCAGAGCCATGAGGACGCCGATCCGGCCCGGGGCCGTCTCGCCGACCAGGGCGCGGACACCGGTGTGCGTCAGCGCCTTCGCGATGCGTTCGTCGAGGTGCTCCCCCTCGGCGCCGGTGTACGGGTGGCGGATGACCACGGCGAACAGGCGGTGTCCGAGGGTGGGCAGTCCCAGTGCCTCGGCGCGGGCGCGGGCGTCCGCGGGGGAGCGGAAACGCCGTTCGTACAGGTCCCGCAGTACGGAGCGGTGGGCCCGGCGCTCCCACCAGGCCTGCCCCGCCAGACGCGCCATGGTCAGCGCGATCGCGGCACGTTCCAGCACCAGGACGTGCTCCGGGTCGGGCTCGGCGCTCAGCCGGTCCTCCAGCAGGACCAACCGCCCCCACGGGCCGTGGTGGTCCTGCACCGGCGCGATCAGCCACCCCTCCGGGCCGCTCGGCGTGATCCTTTCCGGCGTCGGGGCGGCCCGTGAGCGCCGTGACCAGGCCGACACCACCGGCTCGTACGGCCGGCCGAGCAGCTCGCACACCAGGACCCGGTGGGTGAGATCCTCCAGCACCACGGGGGTTCCGGTGAGCTCCGCGGTGGTGTGCACCAGTTCCTCGGGATCCGCGCCCCGCAGCGTCAGGGCCGTGAAGATGTCCTGGATGTCCCGCCCACGGCGCAGCAGGGCTCCCTGGGCGTCGAGGATGAGCGCGTGCACCGTCTGCGTTACGTCGATGAACCGGACGCCACGGGCCAGCTCGACCAGCGGCACGTCACGAGCGCGGCACGCCGCCACCAGTTCGTGAGGCACCTTCTGGTACCGGTAGCCGAGCTCTACGACCAGGCCGGCCGCGCCGACGTCCGCGAACTGGTCGACGTAGCCGCGCAGCTCGGAGGCGTTCTCGGGATGCGGCACACCGGTCGTCAGGATCAGCTCGCCGCCCTCAAGGAAGTCCGCGGGGTTGAGCAGCTCGGTGACATGCACCCAGCGCACCGGGCTGTCCAGCCGTGACTCGCCCGCCAGCACGCGAGGCATCCCTTCGGCGAGCACGGGCAGGCGCAGTACCTCCCCGAGCGTGGGGAAGTGCCCGGTTGCGTGACGTCTGGGCGGCATAGGTGGTGCTTTCATCCGAGGGGAATCGGGCTCACCTTCGCATCGGCCACTCATCGTGACAAGAGGCGGCCCGTCATTCGGGCAGTCCGGTCGTCCGCCGTGACAGACCGTCTCAAGAAGGCCCCGAGGCGGAACACAGTGTGGGTTGCCCTGCGGGTTCACCCGGGCGGAGAGTGAACGCCATCCTCAGCAGGAGGCGAACCGGAAAGGTCCGCACGGTGTCCGCACAGTGCTGGGGCCCCACTGCCACCCACCACACCATCGAGAGGAGCGACCTCATGCGCATCCCGAAGCGCGTCGCCGTGATCGGTGCCGGCAGCATGGGCAGCCAGGCCATGTGGCGACTGGCCGCCCGCGGAGCCGAGGTCATCGGCTACGACCGGTACGCACCGGGTCACGACCGAGGCGCGGCCGGGGGCGAGAGCCGGATCTACCGGGCCGCCCACCTCGGCGAGCCCGCGTACATTCCGCTGCTGCGGCTGGCAGACCGGATGTGGGAGCAGCTCCAGGCGGAGACGGGCCGGTCGTTGCGACGCCGCAGTGGCAGCCTCGTGATGGGAGAGACCGCCTCCCCGTCCATGCGCCTCCTCCTGTCCACCAGCGCCGCGCACGGGCTGGATCACGAGGTCCTGGACCGGGAGGAACTCGGCCGCCGCTACCCGCAGCACCGGCTCCCGGACGGACACACCGCTGTCCTCGACCGGTTGGGCGCCGTCATCAGGCCGGAGGCGGCGATTCAGGCCGCCGCCGGCCGTGCCGAGCACCTGGGCGCCCGGTTGCACCGCTACACCACGGTGCGCGAGCTCGTCTCCGCGGCGGGCGGCGGGGTGCAGATCATCACCGACCTGGGCACGGACCACGTGGACGCCGCCGTGGTGACCGTGGGCCCCTGGATCAACACCCTGCTCTCGGACCTCCCCCGGACCGTCGACGTCCGCCGGGTGGTCTGCTCCTGGCACCTGCCCACCCGCCACGACTGGTTCGCGGGCGGCGCCCCTTCCTTCGTGCGCGCCGCACCCCACGACTGCTTCGGAATCCCGTCGCCCGACGGCATCTCCGTCAAGCTCGGTCTCTCCTTCAAATACCATGCGCCGGTGCCCGAGCCCGATCGGCTCGACCGTACCGTCCGTCCCGAGGAACTCGGTGTCTTCCGCGAGCTCATCGGTGAACTCATGCCCGACCTGAACCCCGATCCCATCAGGATGTCGGCCTACATGGAGGGCTACACGGAGTCCGGAAACCCGATCGTCGGTCATCTCCCCGGCGAGGACGACATCATCGTCATGGCCGGGTTCTCCGGCAGCGGCTTCAAGTTCTCGCCCGCGATGGGAGAGATCGCCGCCGACCTTGCGCTCGACGGCACCACGGAACACCCTGTCGACTTCCTCGCTCCGGCAGGAGTCGGCGCCGCCTGACCCCCGGCGGTTGCCGACGTCATCACCCTCACTTCCGGCATTTCTGTCGTGAGCATGCTCAAAGCAGGTCCGCGCCGGCCCCGACCAGTTCCCCGACGCAAGAAAGTGGAGTACCTCCATGCCCATTCCCTCGTTCCAGTTCCGCCCCAAGTACGTCTCGTTCGACTGCTACGGGACGTTGATCGAGTGGCCGATGACCCCCATCACGCGTGAACTCGTCGGCGACCAGATCCCCGCCGAGCAGTGGGACCAGTTCGTCAAGGAGTTCCGCGGATACCGCTACGACTCGGTCCTCGACAAGTACTACCCCTACGAGCAGACGCTGCAGGCCGCCTTCGAGCGGGTCTGCCGCAAGTGGGGCGTCAAGGCGGCCCCGGACGCGGGCAAGCGGCTCGCCGACGGCGTGCGCAGCTGGGGCCCGCACGCAGATGTGCCGGCACCACTGAAGAAGATGGGCGAGAACTACAAGCTGGTGATCCTCTCCAACGCCGACGACTCCTTCCTCGCGGAAAGCGTGCCGCGGCTGGGCGCCGACTTCCACGCCGTCTTCACCGCCGAGCAGGCCGGCTACTACAAGCCCCGCTACGCCGCGTTCGAGTACATGCTCGACCAACTCGACGCGTCCCCCGAGGACTTCGTGCACGTCTCCTCGCACACCCGCTACGACCTGATGCCGATGCACGACATGGGCTTCCGCAACCTCGTCCTGCTGGACCGCGGCTGCGACCCGGTCACCCACGGCTACGACTACGTGACCGTCAAGTCCCTGGACGAGCTCAACCAGATGCTCGGCATCTGACGCGCGACGCGCACCCGCCCCCCGTCCGATCCGCACGTCGTCCCCGCATCACGGACTCCCCGTATCCCCGTATCCCCAGGAGGCACCGCCATGGAAACCAACCGGACAAGCCGCAGAAACGTATTCCGCACCGCAGGCGCCGTGGCCGCCGCGATGCAGGTCAACAGACACCTGAGCATCCCGATCGTCACCACCGCCCTGGCCCTCGCGCTCGCCGCGTGCGGGGCAACTGGCACCGCGCAGAACGCGGCGGCGAAGAGCACGACGCAGGGCGGGGGATCCGGCGCGTCGGCCGAGCACACCGACGACATCTCGGTGGGCGTGACGCCGGACCAGAACGCGGTGAAGCTGCTGCCCGCGGCGGTGAAGGCCAAGGGCACGCTCTCGGTGGCCATGGACCTGGCCTATCCGCCCACCACGTTCATGGCATCGGACAACAAGACCCCGATCGGGTTCAACCCGGACATGGCCCGGCTGATCGCCGCCAAGCTCGGCCTGAAACTCCAGATCAACAACGTCAAGTTCGACACCATCATCACCGGACTGCAGGCCGACCGGTACGACTTCACCGCGTCCACCATGGGCGCCACCAGCGACCGGCTGAAGGTGCTCGACATGGTCGACTACGTCAACTCCGGGACCGGAGTGTCCGTCCCCTACGGCAACCCGCAGAAGCTGGGCACCCACACGCTGTGCGGGCACCGCGTCGCCGTCCCCTCCGGCAGCACCGCGGAGCTCCAGTGGCTGCCCCAGCTGTCCAAGCAGGACTGTACGAGCAAGGGCAAGCCGGCCATCAAGTCTGTGTCCCTGCCCAGCGTGAACGACGCTCTGACCCAGCTGGTCTCCAAGCGGATCGACGCGGTGATGTACGACTTCATCTCGCTCGAGTGGGCGGCCGCGCAGCAGCCCAAGACCTTCGACGTCCTCAAGCCCCTGGTGGCCACCAAGCCCGCGACCGTCGCGCTGAAGAAGGACTCGCCGCTGACCCCCGCGGTGAAGTCTGCCATCCAGTCGATCATCGACGACCCCAAGTACACCCAGGCGCTGGGCCGCTGGGGTCTCAAGGACCTCGGGATCAAGACCGCGGCCATGGCCGTCCCGCAGGACTGACATGTCCACGGATCTGATCGGTACGAAGACCAGGAGCCGACCGGTGTCACCACTGCGGGCCGAAGAAAAGAAGCGGATCACGCCGAAACGACCGCGCGACTACGTCGCCTGGGCCGTCGCGATCGCGATCGTCGCCGGTCTGGTGTGGACCGCGGTGACGAACGAGAACTATCGCTGGCCGGTGGTGTTCAGCTACTTCACCACCGAGACCATCCTCAACGGCCTGCTGATCACGCTCCTCCTGACCGTGGCGAGCATGGCCCTGGGCACGCTGCTCGGGCTGGTGCTGGCGGTGATGCGCATGTCGCACCAGCGGCCCGTCTCCGGGCTCGCCCAGCTCTACATCACCTTCTTCCGCGGCACCCCGGTGCTCGTGCAGCTGGTCTTCTGGTTCAACATCGCGGCGCTGTACCCGCACCTCTCGATCGGCATCCCGTTCACCGACATCTCCACGCCGGTGAACGTGAACGCGATCATGACGCCGATGACCGCGGCCATCGTCGGGTTGACGCTCAACCAGGCCGCTTACATGTCCGAGATCATCCGCGGCGGGTTCGCATCGGTAAGTCGCGGACAGCACGAGGCGGCGGAGTCCCTGGGCATGTCGGCCTTCACCAAGCTCCGGCATGTGATCATCCCGCAGACCATGCCGGCGGTCATCCCGGCCACCGGCAACCAGGTGATCGGCATGCTCAAGGAGACCTCGCTGGTGAGCGTGCTCGGCGTCGCCGACCTGCTGAACAGCGCACAGTCGATCTACGCCCGCAACTACCAGACGATCCCGCTGCTGATCGTGGCCAGCCTCTGGTACCTGATCATGACGCTGGTGCTGAGCGTGCCGCAGTCCATGATCGAGCGCCGGTTCTCCCGCTCCACCCGGGCACGGCTGACCCCGGCCGCCACCGCGGCCGAGCCGGGGGCGGGCCAGCCGGTTCCCACCACGAGGGAGTCCCTGCTGTGAACGCCGACGGAACGATCGTCGCACGCAAGCTGTGCAAGAGCTTCGGACGTCACCAGGTCCTGCACGACATCGACCTGACCGTCGCGGCAGGCGAGATCTCCTGCATCATCGGGCCGAGCGGATCGGGCAAATCCACCCTGCTGCGGTGCATCAACGGTCTGGAGACCGTCGACCGCGGAGTCCTGCGGGTCAACGGAGAGGACTTCGGCTACGTCGAGAAGGACGACGCCTACCACGCCGTCCGCCCGCAGCGGCTGGCCGAGCAGCGTGCCCGCATCGGCATGGTGTTCCAGCAGTTCAACCTGTTCCCGAACATGACCGCCGAAAGCAATGTCATGTCCGGACCGGTGCTGGTGCAGAAGAAGGACCGTACCGCCTGCCGGGAGCAGGCACAGGAGCTGCTGGCCAAGGTCGGCCTCAAGGGCTGCGGCCACAAGTACCCCTCTCAACTCTCCGGCGGTCAGCAGCAGCGCGTGGCCATCGCCCGCGCGCTGGCGATGGAACCCACCATCATGCTGTTCGACGAACCCACCAGCGCGCTGGACCCCGAGCGTGTGGGTGAAGTACTCGCCGTCATGCGCGACCTCGCCGGCAACGGAATGACCATGCTGCTCGTCACCCACGAGATGGGCTTCGCCCGCGAGGTCGCCGACGAAGTGCTCTTCATGGACGAAGGCATCGCAGTCGAGCGCGGCGACGCCCGCGAAGTGCTGGCCAACCCCCGTGAGAAACGCACCCAGGCCTTCCTCGAAAGGGTCCTGTAGAAGCGGCTCGGACTGACGTGACGTCCGCACCCTGCAGGTCCCGGTCCTCAACGCCCTCCAGTAAGACGTCGATCCGACCGTCGCTGACATCGCCGTCGACCGGGCCCCTGGTGCTGCCCGGCCGCGCCTCCTTCGAAACTCCCCGCTAAGGACCCGACATGAAGACGATTCCCTACTGGATAGAAACCGCCGGGGCGTTTCCCGACCGATCCGGTAAGCCGCTGACCGAGGACACCGACCTGGTGGTCGTCGGCGCCGGCCTGACGGGTCTGTCCACCGCCCTGCACTCCGCCCGCAAGGGCGCCCGCGTCACCCTCGTCGAAAAGGGCCAGGTCGGCTCCGGTGCCTCCACCCGCAACGGCGGCATGGCCAACCTGGGCTTCACCATCGGCGTGGGCCAGGCCATCCGCCGGTACGGACTCGAACGGGCCCGCGAGATCTACAACTCCTACGGCGAGGCCGTGGACACCGTCGAGCGGCTCGTGAACGAGGAGTCCATCGACTGCCAGTTCCGCCGCGTCGGACGCCTGGGCGTAGCCTCCCGCCCTGCCCACTTCGAGAGTAAGAAGGCCCAACAGCGCGACCTGGCCAGGTACTTCGGACACGAGACCACTCTGATCGGTAAGTCCGAGCTGCGTTCCGAGATCGGCTCCGACGCCTACCACGGCGGCCTGCTCGACCCGTTCAGCGCGGCCCTGCACGTCGGCCGCTTCGTGCGCGGCATGGCCGAGGCGTGCGAGCGCACCGGTGTCGAGATCCACGAGCGCAACGCGGCCATCGGCGTGCGGCGTACCGCCGCCGGCCGGTTCGAGGTCAGCACCGAGCGCGGTGTCATCCGTGCCGGGCAGGTCATGATGGCCACCGACGCCTACACCGACAAGAACTTCCCGTGGCTGCGCCGACAGCAGGTCTGCGTGGGCAGCTTCATCATCGTCACCGAGCCGCTCGGCGAGGAGCTCGCCCGGGACATCATCCCCAAGGCCCGCCTCATCGTCGACTCCAACAAGGTCTGCCACTACTTCCGGCTCACCCCGGACAACCGGCTGCTGTTCGGCGGCCGCGCCCGTTTCGCCCCGTCCGACCCCACCTCGGACAAGAAGAGCGGCGCCGTCCTGTTCCGCGAGATGTGCGCGATCTTCCCCCAACTCTCCCGCACCAAAATCGAGTACGTGTGGGGCGGCTCCGTCGGCTTCGCCATGGACCGCATCGTGCACGCCGGGCAGACCGAGGACGGCGTCCACTACTCGATGGGATACGCCGGCCACGGCGTGCAGATGGCCACCCACATGGGGCAGGTCATGGCCGAGGTGATGGACGGCCACCCCGAGGTCAGCCCCGTCCGCGACATCGCCCCGCCTCACATCCCTCTCTACAACGGCACTGCCTGGTTCCTGCCCTTCGCGGGCGCCTACTACAAGACGCTCGACCGCATCCGCTGACCGGTCGGCAGCCTCTCTACACCTACAAGGAGACACCCACGATGACTGTCGTCCGTGATGTTCCCAAGCAGCTGTTCATCGGCGGCGATTGGCAGGACGCGGAGTCCGGCCGGACCCTGTCCGTCGACAACCCGGCCACCGGCGAGGAACTGTGCCAGGTCGCCGACGGCTCACCCGCCGACGGCCGCCGTGCGGCCGAGGCGGCGGTCGCCGCGCAGGCCGCCTGGGCCGCCACCCCGCCGCGCGTGCGCAGCGAGATCCTGCGCCGCGCCTACGACATCATCATCGCGCGCACCGAGGACCTCGCGCTGCTGATGACCCTGGAGATGGGCAAGCCCCTGGCCGAGGCGCGTGCCGAAGTGGCGTACGGCGCGGAGTTCTTCCGCTGGTTCTCCGAGGAGGCCGTCCGTATCGACGGCGGCATGATGACCGCCCCCGACGGCAGGAACCGTCTGCTGGTCGCCCGTCAGCCCGTCGGCCCCTGTCTCCTCATCACTCCCTGGAACTTCCCCCTGGCGATGGGCACCCGCAAGATCGGCCCCGCCATCGCCGCCGGCTGCACCATCGTCCTCAAACCCGCCCCCCAGACCCCCCTGACCAGCCTCGCACTGGCGGAGATCCTCACCGAAGCGGGCCTGCCGGCCGGCGTGCTGAACATCGTCACCACCACCGACGCCGCCGGCGTCGTCGAACCCCTCCTGCGCGGCGGGAAGATCCGCAAGCTCTCCTTCACCGGCTCCACCCAGGTCGGGCGGATCCTGCTGGCCCAGTGCGCCGACACCGTCATCCGCACCTCCATGGAACTGGGCGGCAACGCCCCCCTCATCGTCTTCGACGACGCCGACCTCGAGACCGCCGTCGAGGGCACCATGGTCGCCAAGATGCGCAACATGGGCGAGTCCTGCTGCGCGGCCAACCGCATCCTCGTCCACACTTCAGTCGCCGACGAGTTCGCCCAGCGCCTCACCGCCCGCATGGCTGCCCTCACCGTCGGGCCCGGCACCGAACCCGGCACCGACGTCGGCCCCCTCATCGACCTCGCCGGCCGCAGCAAGGCCCACGACCTGGTGCGGGACGCCGTCAAGCGCGGTGCCACCGCCCTGACCGGCGGTGAACTCCCCGAGGGGCCGGGCTGCTTCTACCCGCCCACCGTCCTCACCGGCATCGCCCCCGACTCCGCGATCATCGACAACGAGATCTTCGGCCCCGTCGCCGCGATCCGCACCTTCGAGACCGAGGACGAGGCTGTCGCCGCCGCCAACGACACCGAATTCGGCCTGGCGGCCTACCTGTTCACCCAGAACCTCGACCGTGCCCTGCGGGTCGCCGAAGGCCTCGAAAGCGGCATGATCGGCATCAACACCGGACTGGTCTCCAACCCCGCCGCGCCCTTCGGCGGCGTCAAGCAGTCCGGCCTGGGCCGCGAAGGCGGACTCGTCGGCATAGACGAGTTCCTGGAGTACAAGTACATGGCCGTCCCTGTCGGAGCCTGACATGCGCGAGCGACTCGTCGTCCTCTACCGCGGCAACCGGCCCCCCGCCACCGCACGCATCGAGAGCCTCGCGGACACCGTCTACGCCACGGAGGAGGAACTGCCCTACCTCCTGCCCGGCGCCGACGTCCTCCTGGCCTGGGTGACCATCACCCCGGCCATCCGGCAGGCGTGGCCCGACGATCCGCACAAGGCGCCCCGCTGGGTCCACGCGTCCTCCGCCGGCGTGGACTCCTTCCTGTTCCCCGCCCTGGTGGACGATCCGCACGTCGTCCTGACCAACGCCCGCGGGGTCTACGAACAGCCGACCGCCGAGTACGTCCTGGGCCTGATCCTCGCCCTCGCCAAGGACTTCCCCGGCACATGGGAGCACCAGCGGCGCCGCGAGTGGCGTCCGCGCCCCAGTGACGGCATCACCGGACGCACTGCGCTGGTCTGGGGGACGGGACCGATCGGCCGGGCCATCGCCCGGCTGTTGCGCGCCGTCGGGATGCGGGTGAGCGGTGCGGGCCGCACGTCCCGCACGGACGATCCCGACTTCGGCACCGTTCACGGTGCGACGACCCTGCGCTCCGCCCTGGCAGAAGCAGACTACGTCGTCCTGGCCGCCCCCCTCACCCAGGACACCCGGGGCATGGTCGACGCCCCCGCGCTCGCCGCCATGAAGCCGGGGGCGCGGCTGATCAACGTAGGCCGGGGCGGACTCGTCGACGAGGAAGTGCTGGTCGACCACCTCGCCGCCGGACGGCTCGCCGGCGCGGCCCTGGACGTGTTCGCCCAGGAACCGCTGCCTGCCGAATCACCCCTGTGGAACATGCCCGGCGTGATCATCTCCCCGCACACGGCCGGCGAGACCACCAGCGAGCGGGACGCGCTCATCGAGGTGTTCCTCGACAACATCGCCCGCCACCTCGAGGGCCGACCGCTGCGCAACGTGGTGGACAAGCGGCGCGGATACGTGGTCGACGACACGCGCCCAGCCTGAAGGCGAGCAGCACGCGCCCCGACCGGTGACTCCTACCGGTCGGGGCGCGTGCTACTCGCTTTTCTCTCTCCGACCTGCGGCACCTGGCTGGACACGGACTCCGAGCAGCATGGATGGGACCAGACGGTAGCCGCCCGGTCCCGACTCGCCCTGTTGCGCGTCACCGACGTCCAACGTGACGCCGACGGCAACCCGGACCAGGTCACCGCCGACGCCGTCGTATGGGTGCGTCTCCACACCGACTAGTGCCGCGACAGGCGTCGCTCACGAACCGGTGTGCTCCGGGCCGCGACCCCACATCTGGTCGAGGTGTCCGTTGCAGGGGTACAGGACCAGCTGGACGCTCCCGGCCCTGGAGCTTGCGGGCACGCCCAGGCAACTGCCCAGCCCGGCCTTGGCATTCTCCAGGACGTAGAACCCGGGATATCCCCAGGCCGCCGCACTGACGGGCAGCCACATCTCGTCCCGGTTCTGTGCGTTGCAGACCCTGCTGACGATCTTCGTCGAGTCGGCGGTCGCCCCAGCGGCGGTTCCCAGACAGCGGTTGCGGGCCCGGAAGTTCTTGATGAGGCCCAGTTCTCCCTTCAGATTCGGCACACTCGAACCCGGCAGCCAGGGCATGTACCACCCCTGGTCCTCATGGGAGCGGCACTGGAACTGGACCACAGATGCGTTGATCTGCCCGTTGCCGCCGACGATCCCCACGCAGAGCCCGGAGTTGCCGTTGACCAACTGGTTCGCCCTGTGCGGTTCGCTGGCGATCGCCTTCGTGCCGCAGGACTCGTGAGCTTTGCCACCCTTGATGGCCTGCATACAGACGTAGATCCACTTCTCGTTGTCGTTCCAGCTGGAGGCCGTCGCGGTGGCGCGAGCGGTCGCGACACAGGTGCGAGCGTTCTCGGTGCGCACCGGTTTCTGGTCCAGGTCCAGGTACGAGACATTGACGGTGATCGAGTCGGCGAGCCCTCGCGTGCAGGTGACCGGGATCGAGAAGTTGTTCCGCACGCCGCTGACGCTGTCGGTGCTGATGCTGAAGGTGCAGGAGACCGTGCCCGCCGCCGCTGTGCCGCCTCTCGCCGACGCGGTAGCGGCGGACGACTGGGCGTCGGCCGGTGCCGTCACGGTCAGGGCGAGGACGGCCGCGGCGAAGGCGGCTGAGGCGAGTCCCCGCCACGCTTGCTTTCGCGTGAATCCCATGGTTGCTCCTGGGCGGTAGGGATGGTCGGTTGCGGACCGGGCTGCGTCGGCCGGCGACAAGGAGAAGCAGGGCCCACAGATCACCTGAAGCGTTTTCGAACAGCGAACGTGTTCGACGTGGTCGAGTGTTGTTCGCGCAGGTCGGACGAGCCAGGCCTGCTTCCTGGTCGGTCACCCCGGTGAGCCACTTGGACGGTCCCGGAGCGGCTTGACCTGCAAGATCCACGTCGCCGGTGAGGGCGGATGCCGTCCCATGGCTCCCCTGGTCACACCAGGTCAGTTCGGTGACGCACCGTCACGACCGCTGTGATCCGCTTATGGCTCGCCCGTGATCCACAGGGCACCCACGGTTCTAAAGTCTCTTCGTGGACAACAACGCCTGGTTCGAAGTTGAAGACCCGGAGGAGTGCGACGAGGAGCCCTGGGACTTCGACGAGGCTGCACTCACCTTCCTCACAGCCCTGCGCACCCGGGCCGCCACCTGGCGGGTGCCGTGGGCTCCCAGTAACGTCTCACGGCCCGAGGACGACTCGTCGCTTCTCGTCTGGGTCTCCCTCCTCGATGAGGAGCGCTCACTGATACTCGGCGAGTGGGCCGTGCACTTTTATGGCGCGCACGTACAGGCAGGGAAAGTCTCCGACCAGCTCTTCAACCTCCACGAGTCACCCGAGCGCGGGTACTTCGAGGCCTCAGGCACGGCAGTCGAGCTCGCCCTACGGTGCGCCGACTGGTTCGAAAGCCTATTGAACCGCCCTGTCGTTCGTGCCGAATGGCGTTCCATCTGACACCACTTGTCGCTCAGTCGTGACAGCACCCGGTGTTGTCGGAGAGTGATATCGCCGAACTTCGACACCGCTTGGTGTCTTGCGGCAGGAGGATCGGTGTGCGTCGTGTGGTGCGGGGGTCGCCGGATGCCGCGCATCCAAGGTCGATCCGTACGCGGCGTTCCGCCGTGATGTGCGGGGCCTGTCGAACCGGGTCCGGCAGGCACTAGGAAGTCGGTTTCCGCGCGGTGAAGGCTGCGTTGGCACTGGTGTGGCCGGAGCCGAGCAGCCGGAAACTGGATCGCCGGTGCAACCGCCGACCGGTGGTGAGCGATGACCGGTCGGCGGTGCGTCTTGTCCGGCTTGCCCGGGACATCACTGACGAGCCGGCACCACCCGCGTCGTCGCGGTCACGTCCGGCAGAGGCTGTTTGCCGGTCAGTACCGACAGCCCGTCCCGGTCGCCGTAGAGCTCATAGCGGTAGAACGCGGTCGCGTAGGCGGTGAGCGCGTCCTGCTGCCGGCCGGGGGTCAGTTCCTGGGCCGGGCAGGTGCTGTCGTCCCTTCCGAACAGGGACGGCGGTGTCCATGCCGTGTTGTAGTAGTTGTGGTTCGCGTCGTTCAGCGACACCGAGTAGTCCGTCGTGGTGTTCAGTCCGGTGACGTCGTCGAGGTATTCCTGGCCCGCCTCGCCGACCGCGTGGTCACAGGTGCCGGTGACCACCGTGAACGGCAGCTTGGTGATGAGCGTGTCGCTGTGGTCGTACTCCGGGACGTCGAACTTGACCGGCGCCAGCCCCAGGACCGCGCGGACACGCACACCGGCCGGCCATTCACCGCGGTGCTTGTCCGACGCCTGCCACATGACGCCCTTCCCGCCGCGTGAGTGCCCCAGGGTGCCGACGCGGGTCATGTCGACATGGCCGGTGAAGTCCGGCGCAACCGGTCGTCCGGACGGATCGACGAAGCGCCCTGCCAGCGGGCCGCCCCCGTCGGCGGCCAGCTGCTGCCACAGCCGCAGGTGCTCGTTGATCAGCCGGGCACGGTCGCCGTAGTCGTAGGACGTCTGGTTGATGCCGTCCACGCTGATCGACACCACGACGAAGCCGCGGGTGGCCAGCGCGGCGCCCAGATAGTCGTAGCCACGGTAACTCGGGTACGGGTGCGAGCCGACCGGACAGGGCCAGGTGGCGGCATCCTCGGCATCGCAGGCCAGCCACGACCCGTGCGCCATGACGATCAGGGGGAGCCGGCCGGTCAGGCGCCGCGGATAGTGCACCACCGCGCGCAGTTCGCTGACGGTGCCGGTCTGGGGATCCGTGAACGCCGTGTCACCCAGATCGTATCCGGCAACCGCGACCGAGCCGCCACTGTCCTGTGCCGTGGCGGGCACTTGTGCACCCACCGCCAGCACGGCGGTAACGAGCAGTAGCGCGGCCGCCAGCCGGAGCATAGTTCGAACTTGTAACCTCATATCCTGCTTGACGTGTTGCGCGCCGCAGCCGTTGCATTGGCGTGTTGGGACGCCACCCCGACCCCGAGCAGAAGGTTGACCACGCAGGAGCAGTTCGACGCGTTCGCCGACGAAGTGGCGCGAGAGCTGGGTACGCACCGGGGGACAGCCGAACTCACCGACTACCACCGCGGTTCGGGACGGCTCATCGTCGACGGCGACGGCCGCGCCCTGCGCCTGACCCAGCCCGACGCCCGCCACCCGGACCGCCTGAAGATCCATGCCGCCCTGTCGGACGGGACCAAGATGATCGCACCGTCGATCGGGGTTACCGCCTGCAGCGCCCGGCACGTGGCCCGCGAGATCACCCGGCGGCTGTATCCGCTGCACGCCGACGCCGCGCAGCAGGCCGCCGAACTCGCCGCGCGTCAGCAGGCGGAGGAGAGCGGCCGCCGCGCCGTCGCCGAAGCCGCTACGGCCGAGGCCGCTGCTTATGGGCTGTGGCCCCCGACGTCCCGATGGACGCCGCGGCGACCTTGGCCGAGTCGCTGCCGTGGCTGGAGCGGATCCATGCCCTGGGCGTTCCGGTCGCGTTCGCCGCCCAGGACGACAGCGAGCACGGTCTCGTCCCCTGGGGCTCGAACGACGTGCTGTTCCTCGCCGGCAGCACCGAGTGGAAGACCTCACCAGCCGCCCACCGGCTGGCCGTTGAGGCCCGGGAGCGCGGCCTGGCCGTCCACATGGGCCGCGTCAACTCCCGCCGGCGACTGCGCATCGCGCAGGCCTTCGGCTGCACCAGCTGTGACGGCCCCTACCTCGCCTTCGGGCCCGACACCAACCTTCCCCGCCTCCTGGCCTGGATGAACGAACTCCACGCCGCCCCCACCCTGTTCGGAGACGAAGCATGACGACCCGCCTGCGCCATATCGGCGCCGCGATCATGGGCATCCTCGACCCCATGCCCTCCACCGTGCCCTCCCCCGATGACCGAAGAGGAAGGCGCCTGGGTCCGCGCGCACGCCTGGACCAAGGGACTGCGCAAGATCGACGACGCCTACCCCCACGGGTTCCACCGCTGGTGCTCCTGCGAGCGCGGTATCTGCCCCGGCTGTATCTCCGGGCACCACGACCGGTGCGTCAGCGCCAGCGGCCCCCGTGTCGACAAGCACGCCGACACCGTCACCGACGCCCAGGGGTTCTTCGTCGCCGTGATCCGGTACGGGCCGGGCCAGCGACCCTGCCCGTTGCTCTGCCCCTGGCCTCACCCGGCGCCCGTCCAAGAGACCGCCGAACCGGGCAAATCCGAGCAACCCCCTGCTGCCCAGCGCCGTCCCCGCTCAGCTACCTGCGCAGATCCCCCTCTTCGCGAGCGGCTCGCAGGAGTATGGGACGGGGAGGCACCGTGATGTCCCCGGTACAGGAGGCCCTGCCGTTCGAGGACTTGTCTGAGGTACCGACCGCGTCGCCCTGGTGCCAGCGGTGGCGCGACCGGCGGCATTCGTGGTCGCATGTTCGCGACGGAGGCTTCGACGCCCGCCGTGGAGGCCGGGAGCGTTTTCAGCGCACCAGGAGACCGATAGCGACCGCCAGCCGTTTGAGGTAGAACTCCCGTGATGCAGCCTGATGCTTGAGGCCGATCGATGCGCTGATCATCGTCTGTGCGACAGGGAGGGCCGCCTCTCGTCCTGACTCGACGGCGATCGCGTCTGTGATCAGTTCCTCGAAACGTCGCGGCGCGGTCTCAACGATCTCTCCGAGGAGGTCGGGGTTGTCCTCGATAACCGTCGCGACATCGCGCGTCAGCGGGCCGATGTAGCGGCCCGCCCACTGGTCGAACGCTTCCACGAGGCGCTCTGAAAGGGGGCGGCCGCTGTCGGCCAAGACCTGTTCGACCGCGGCGATGTCGCGGCCCAAGGCCTGGGTGACCGCGGCACGGAACAGCGTCTCCTTCGAGGAAAAAAGGAAGTAGAGCCCGGGCCGGGAGATGCGCGCCGCCCGCGCCACCTCCTCCATCGAGGTCTTCCGGTAACCGAATCGCGCGAATGTGGCCATGGCGGACTCCAGAACCATGGTTCGGCGGTCGGTATCAGCGACTGTCGACGGCAGGTGGTCAGTGTCGGGACTGCTCATGGAACGAGCATACGAGCGAGAATCGAACTATACAAATTAAGTCTAGTGCGTATAGTCGGCTGCCATGGACACTCGCAAACTCATCTGCACGCCCTTCACCTCCTCCACCACCGCCGACGAGGTGCTGCGGGACATCGACCTCACCGGCTTCCGTGCGATCGTGACAGGAGCCTCCTCCGGACTCGGGATCGAGACGGCTCGTGCGCTGACCGCTGCCGGGGCGGAAGTGACGCTCGCCGTCCGGAACACGACGGCGGGTGACGCCGTCGCCGAGACGATCGGAAAGTCGACCGGAGGGATCCGGCCCCGGGTCGTCCGGCTCGACCTCGCCGACAGGGCCACCGTCACACGCTTCATCGACGCGTGGGTCGGCCCGCTTCACCTGCTGATCAACAATGCGGGCGTGGTGACCGGTGGCCTCGAACGAACGCATGAGGGCTGGGAGCTGCAATTCGCCACGAACCATCTCGGCCACTTCGCGCTGGCCACCGGCCTTCACCACGCCCTGGCCCGGGGAGCGGCCGACCGCGACGGAGCACGCATCGTCTCGGTCAGTTCGACGGCGCACATGCGGTCCGGCATCGACTTCGACGACCTCCACTTCGAGCGCCGCAGCTACGACCCGCAGATCGCCTACGCCCAGTCGAAAACCGCGAACTCCCTCTTCGCCGTCGAGGCGACCCGCCTCTGGGCGGACGACGGCATCGTCGCCAATGCGGTGAACCCCGGCGGCATCGCGACGGGACTGCAGCGGAACTTCACACCGGAACAAAAGGCGTCGCTCGACGCAGCCGAGGCTGCCGGAGTCTTCACATACAAAACGGTCGAGCAGGGGGCCGCCACCAGTATCGTCGCGGCCGTCGCCGCCGAGTTCGCTCACTCCGGAGGCCACTACCTCGACGATGCACAAGAGGCCTACACCGTGCCGAACGACGCCGACCTCGCGCAGCACCCACACGGTGTCAAGGAATGGGCGCTCGACCCCACCACCGCCAGGCGCCTGTGGACCCTCTCGACCGACCTGCTCCGCGCCTGACCGGGTGTGTCCAATAGACGGCTGATCCAGCGGCGTCCCGGTTGAGGAAGTCCGGTGCGCTGCCCGGCTCCTCAAGCCTCTCCCCGCCTTCGGCGACCCACGTTATGTCACTCTGTGTGTGTACTTGGCCGCGAGCAAGTGGCGGGGTGAACGGTTCTTACTGGTCACCCCCCAGCGCGAGTTCCTGGGCTCCCGCCAACTACGTCACGATTCGTAGTAACGGCTTGAAGCAGGGAAACCACTCCGAAAAATGTGACTCACATCACATTACTGACTGTGTGCATTCGACAGCGGGCCGAAGCGGCTGGGTGTGCGGTCCTTACCGGTCAGGTCAGCCCAGTCATCACTTCCTGGGCGCTGACAGCTAGCCACGATTCGTAGCGGCGGCTTGAAGATCCATAACGGCACACGACATTTCAATCCGCACCACGTGTGGTCCCATGGAGCCAGCGATGCGGCCCAGCCCAGTAGCGACCTCTCGGGCATACCGCGGTCTCGACAGTTCGAGACGGGCGCCTGCCCCCACCGGCAGGAGGAAGGGTGGTATCGCATGGGGCAGCGTAAGAACCGGTCCAACACGCGCTGGTCATGGTGGCGGCAGGTCAGCGTCATCGTGATCGCGTTCATGACGGCGACGTACTGGACGCTGCGCGCGGTGCAGGCGGCGATCGATCTGCACAACACGGTCGCCCCCTGGTGAAGCGAACACCAGGGGACTGACGGCAGGTGGAAGGCGTGGGCCCTCGAAGGTTGCAGCTGGCGGGGGCCCCGCTGAAAGGCGAATACGCCTCGCCCACCATGCCACGCTTCCGTTCCTGGCCACTACCTCGTGCGGGTCACGGTGAGTGCCATGTACTGACCGAGCAGCACCCTTGTGCCGACTGGCCCGTCGGTCGGAAGTGACAACGCGCTCCGGAGTCCCGAGCAGCCCCCGGACACAACCGAGCGGCACCGAGTAACGGCCTCCGTTGCGACCGGTCCTGCAACCACGCAGCACCAGCAGCAGCTCCCCGGACGAGGGAGCAGTCCGGGGAGCTGCGCATCAGGACGAGATCAGATCCGCCAGGAGCGAATGCGATCGGCTGCGGCATACCCGTCGGCCCGACCGGCGTCGATGTCCCGGGCGAGGTCGATCAGCGCGCCGTACGGCGGGTCGACAGCCTCGCCCGCAGCGTCCATGTACGCCGTGACGATCGCGGCGCCGTACAGCGCGTTGCGGGCCGGGAGGGGGCGCAGCCGGATGATGGCGTGCATCAGGGCCGCCGCGCGCCAGCCGCTGTCGACGGTCACTCCGACCTGCGGGGTGTTGACCCGGTGTCGGGCGACGGCCGCTACCAGGTTGGAGAAGTCGTGCACCGAAGGCTGCTTCGGCAGCACTTCCGCCTGGCGCTCCAGCAGCCAGCGGATATCGATGTGGAGCTCCACCTCAGGCCGCCCGCCCCGGGACCTCGGCAGCATCGAGACGGGAGGGGGCATCGTCGGGGAACGCCGCGTCGAACGCGTCCGCGTTGTCGGCGACGAACTGGCGGAAGACGTCCGCGGCGCCGTCGAGGCGGGGGTCGCGGACCGCGTTGCGCGCGGCCTCCGTGATGAGTGCGGTGACCGTGGTGCCCTCGGTCTCGGCACGCTCTTGAAGCTGGGCGTGGAGGTCCTCGGGGACCCGGATCGTCACTGACTTCGACATGCTCCGACCGTACAGCAGGACGTACAGCACGGGAAGGGATGTGACGGGACTGCACCCGGACGAGGAGGCATTCCGCGCCGCACGCGAGGGGCCGATGACGCAGCTCAACAGTGACACAGATGGTCACGACGACCTGGGCAAACGGGGGGTTGATGACACAGATCGGCGCCGATGGGCTTGCGCGGATTTCGGCGCCGGGCGGGTGAACACGGCGCGTTCCGCTCGCTTCAGGGCATCGAGGATCTTGCTCTTGGTCCGCGTCGCGGCTGTCGGCTGCATGCCGTTGCTGTCGATCATTCATCAGGATTCCTCTGTGGATACCCCCGCCTTCAGGCGGAGGAGGAAACGGACTCCTGCGGAGCAGGGCAGGGAAAGCCGATGCGCCGCCAGGGCGGATCGGCGTTCACCGCCAACCACCCGCAGGTGAGTGGTAGTTTGTATGGCGCCCGGTCGGCGATAACCAAGCTGACCGGGCCTACCGCCGGGCTGGCGGGATGTCAGGTCTGTGGAGCTGGCGTAAGACTGCTGGGCGTACCAACGTCCCTTGCCGTTAGTTCGGGGCAGCTGCTGTCTGAGAAACAGAAAGCTCAACCCGCGAGGGAAGAATCTCCCTGCTTCAGCTGGGGGAGAAGTCAACCAGCCAACGCCTATTCCCCTGTGGACAGATGACGCCGGGAGCCGGGAAGGATGGGGGCAGCGATCAATTTGTGACTTTGATCGTTAGCCTCCTTGTTTCGCTTCGGGTGGCTGAGTCGGTCTGAGCGGGATGCTGTGGTGGGTTCGGTTGCCTGTCGCGCGTGGGGCATGGTCGGGGCCCGACGCGCGGGTCGGGTGCTCCGGGATTCCTCGGGGTCGTGGGTGGACAGGGACGGTCGCAGTTCAGGTGGCTGGCCGGGGCAGATCCGCAAGGCGGGTGAATGCGCTGGCCAGCTCGTTTCGCCAGGGCCAAGTGGCGGAGATCCGTAGGCGGAGGCGGCGGCCTCCGCGGGTGATGCGGGCGGCGGTGTGCAGGAGCCGGTAGCGGAGCTTCTTCGGCTCAGTGGTGGCCAACTCGCCTTCCAGCAGCAGCACTTGCGTCCAGGCCAGCAGGTCGGCGCCGGTCAGTGCCAGTTCGAGCCAGGCGGCATTGATCTGGAAGTGGCGGGAGGGGAAACGGCCGAGGCCGGTGGACTTGCCGCTGCGGATGCGGTCTTCGACGCGGGCGTGTGCGCGATGGCGGACCTCCAGGTGCTGCACGGAGCCCTGCTTGTAGGGGCTGTCGGTGAGGAAGACCTGGTGGCGCATGCCCTCGTCCAGTCGAACAGCGAGAGCTGGGCACCGGGGTGCGGGCGTTCGCGCCGGACGATGACCCGAGTGCCGTCCGGGTAGTCGGCCAGGTCGATCATGCCGGTCGCTCGGCGACTTCCGCGCCCTCGCGCAAGGTGCCGTCCTGTTCGAGTGCGGGATGCCAGACCTGCTCGGGCAGGGCTCGGATCGCGCGGCGGACCGGCTCGGTGACGGCGTATCCGACGGAGAAGCAGGTGAGGATCCCGCGTGAGTGAAGGCTACGTATGTGGTGCAGGAACGCTTTCGCTCCTCCGGTACTGTCCGCGCGGATGAGGACCGCGCCGTGGCGGTGGGCGTCGGGGATCTGGACAAGTGCCTGGTCGAGGACGGTGATGTGGTCGGCGGCGGTGTTGGCACCGGCGTTGCCGGGTCTGAGGACGGCGGCCAGGGCTTCGCCGGTGTTGTCCAGGAAGCACAGCAGCGGGTGGTAGCCGAAGCCGCGCTTATAGGTCGCCGCTGCCTGCTCTTTCTCGGAGTGGCAGGTGACCAGGGTGGCGTCGAGGTCCAGGACAAGACCAGGCAGGTCACGTCCGCCAGCGCGGGCTGCGGGTATTCCTGCCCTGGTCTCGGCAGCTTGCAGCCATGCGATCTCCCGGGCGGTGGCCCTGGCCGAGCGCAGGCGTACGAGTGCAGATGGGTCGATGCCGGCCAGCAGGCGCCAGGCGGTCGCAGTGGAGGCGACGGGGCCGAACACCTCCGCCTGGTCGCGCAGCAGAGCCAGGTCCGCTATCGCCTCGCCGCCGTCGGCGAGCATGACCGCGAGATCTGCCGCGATCCGGCCGGGGTCGTGCCCGGTGCCACGCGGTCGCAGCTCACGCAATGCGTCTGTGAAGGCGCTGGTCAGGCCAGTGGCATCGGAGAGATCGGCCAGCATCGCCGGGTCATGCCGGCGCTCTCGCGGAGCGGGGTCGACGCGTCTGGTGAGCGACCGGCGCCCCGTGATGGTGTCGTGGGCAGGACATCCGGGACGTCACGAGTCCAGGTCGTTGAACATGACATGCAGTCCGACGGGGCCCAGCGTCGGATGCCGGAACGCGCCGGGAACCGTGCCGATCAGGGTGAACCCGAGACGCTCGTACAGCCTCAGTGCCGGTGCGTTGGAGGCCGCGACGGCGTTGAACTGCACTCCGGCGAATTCGCGGCTCCGCGCCCAGTCCAGCAGATACTCGCCCAACGCCTGGCCGACACCCCGACCGCGTGCTTCTGGCGCGACCATGAAGTTTCCGCTGGCGCTGTGCGCGCCCGGGCCCGGACGATTGGCGTACATGTTCGACGTGCCGAGGACGCGCTGATCTTCCACTGCCACCACCGCGTGACCTGGCGGCCGTACCACCCACAAGTCGCGCGCCTGCGCCTCAGACTGCAGCGGGTCGTAGCAGAAGGTGTCCCCCTTGCGGATGATCTGCTCGATGATCGGCCACACCTGCGGCCAGTCGCTCTCCTCGAACTCCCGGATCTCCATCCGGCTCAGGCTAACCAACGCTGCTTTGGGTTCCCAGCGGTTATGGCGCGCACCGACCCCGCACCCCCGCGGCACCACCGCCTGCTGTTCCTGTCCGTATGCCTGTGGTGGCACCCGTACTGGGAGACAGCGCCCGAGGTGCCGGCAGCGCGCTCTGAGCTGCGCCACAAGGCCCGCGTCCACGGAGGCGTCCAGGCCACTGGTGGCGCGCGGATAGTGGTGCCCGATCGAACGCGGCCCAGGACGCCCCATGTGCGCGTCCCGGCTCTCCGGCTTGGTCGCCGGGCCAACTAGCTCGGTCACCGGGCGGCACTCGAAGCGCGAGACCGGATTCCTCGATCGAGTGAACCTGTTCCAAGGTCACTGGGGGCCAGGAACGCAGGTGAGGTGGCCGTGACCGCGGCACGATGACGTCTGCCGGTTCTCTCGCCCATTGCGAGCTGTTGCTTGCGATGTCAATCGATCACGTTTCATCTGCCGTTCCCGCGTACCAACAGGCTTGGAAAACGGTCAGCGCTTATCCCTGTTCCTGAAGGGAGCAGCCCGACCGATGACCGCCTCGTCCGCACTCCAGGGCGCTGGTGCTCTGCACACGGCGTGGTTCTAGGGCGGCCTCAGATGAGTCCGCGCTCGGCGAGGCTGCGGCCGGTTTCCTCGATCGTGGCGGGGATCGAGTGGAGCGGGCGGGCCAGGAGCGCCTCGGCGGGGTCGTGGTCGAAGCGCTGCGCCGAGCCGATGAGCCACCGGTTGTCGCGCAGCTGAGGTTCGAACACGCTCGCGACCCAGGTGAGCCATGTCGGCATCGCCCGAGTGGGGATTTTCCCGCTCGCCTCGGGAAGCCTCTCGCGGAGCACCGTGGCGACGTCGATGAGCGAAGAGGGGTCGGTCGCCACGATCGTGCGATGTGCACCCGCCGTTTCGGAGGTCATGGCCTCGATGTGCGCGTCGGCGACGTCTCGCACGTGTACCCACGGGAGTCGCAGGTCTGGGACCATCGGCAGCGCGCCGGCCATGATCTGCTGGATCGCCGAGACCGAGGTTCCGGGGTCGTCGGAGAGGAGGGGCCCGATGACCGCGCCCGGGTTGATGACGGCGAGCCGGTCGCGCGCGCCGCGTCGGTCGGCGATGTCCCACGCTGCGCGCTCGGCCCGGACCTTCGAAACCACGTAGGCACTGAGGCCGCGGCGGTCGAGTGGGGTCCAGTCGGATGCCGTGAAGACGTGATCCCTGCGCGCCGGGGCGTACTGCACCGCCGCGAGAGACGAGGTGACGACCACGCGCTCCACGCCTGCATCGAGCGCCGCATCGATTGCCCGCGTCGTGCCCTGTACGGCGGGTCGGATCAAGTCCTGCGGGTCCTTCGGCTTCGTCGTGACGAAGGGGGAAGCGACGTGCAGGACAAACCGACAGCCCGCGGTCGCGGCCGCCCATCCCTCGTCCGACAGCAGATCGAGCTGCAGGATCTCCAACAACGTGTCGTCTGCGCCTGCCTGTGCCATCGCGGCGCTGACCTCGGCGGCGCGGGCCGGAGACCGCACCGACCCGCGGACCGCGTATCCGCGCCGCAGCAGCTCTGCCGCTGTGTGACCGCCGATGAACCCCGAGACACCCGTGACAAGGACCGTGTCCGTCATATCTACCTCGTTTGATCGCCCCATCTTGACAGTGAGCAGTTTACGGACGGTCTACTCACTGTCAAGATATGGACTTGATGATGACCGAAGAGCCGAGGCCCGGCGATCGTTACCACCATGGCAATCTGCGCGCGGCGCTGCTCGACAGCGCGCTGGAAGTGCTGTCCGAGAGCGGTGTCGCCGGGTTCAGCATGCGCGAGGCCGCGCGGCGGGCGGGAGTGTCGCAGTCCGCCCCCAAGCACCACTTCGGCGATGCACGCGGGCTGCTCGGCGCGCTCGCCACGCGCGCCTACCGCCAGCTCTGCGACCGGCTGGAGGCGGTGGAGGTCGTCGGGCGCGATGTGCCGGAGCGGGTCGCGGCGCTCTCGGCCGAATATGTTGCGTTCGCCCGGGACAACCGCGCGCTGTTCGACCTCATGTGGCGGATGACCCAGTTCGACTTCAACGATCCAGACCTGGTCGAGCAGAAGCACCGGGCGCTCCGCGCCCTGGACCGTGGCCTGCGCGGCCAGGATGCGCAGCTACCGGACAGTACGGACCCCGCACTGGTGCCTAGCTACGCAGTGTGGTCACTCGTACACGGTTATACAAGCCTCGCACTGGAAGGCGCGATCGACGAAGACACAACAGATCCGTTGACGAGCGACTTGCTCCCCGCGATGCTGCGGCTCCTCGATGTGTCCCCGACCGACCGTGACCAGAAGACCGTCACAGCTAAGCCTTGACCCCCCGTCGAACTCATCCCCGCGACCGTCCAGCTCGCCGACGACCCTGCGGCGACCACGCCCGGGCGCCAGATGTGACTGCCTGCTCGGGCCTCACGACTTCAAGCTCACCCCCTTGGTCCTTTTGGGCTTGCCTCGGTGATACCCCTGGCAGGGAGGATCCGGACGGGGCTGCGCTGCGTGTTGTTGTCGGTGCGCCGGTCCAGCTCGGTGCGGAGTTCGTGGATGACCTGGGCATAGACGGCGACGCGCTCGCGAAGCCGGTCGTTGTCCTCCCGCAGGGCCTGGGCGGCGGCTTCGGCGTCGGCTGCGCGGGCGTGCAGATGCTGGAACGCGGGTGGGATGCCGTTCGCTTCGGACTTTCGGCGGACGAATTCTTCTTTGGGGTCGACGTGCTTGTGCGTGAGGACCCAGCGTTTGACGCCTGCCTCGGCGGCGAGTTGCAGCGTGGTGAGCGCCCCGGTGGACCGGGTTGGACGGCCGTCGAGGAGCCGTTGGATCGCTGCGGTGATGGCGTCGCGTTCGTCGTCGTGGTCAGTGGCCATCGTGGGGTTCTCCGGTCGAGTCGTGGGCGGTGACGATGCGTTCCAGGCGGTCGAGTTCGTGCTGTTCGCGGGCGTGGCGGAAGGCGGGAGCCAGCGGGTCGTCGACGAGCGGTCGTAGCCGCTCGATCTGGACGAGGACGTGTTCGATGTCGTGATCGGTCCGCGCGATGTTGACGCAGTTCGGGCGGCAGTCGTCGAGGTCGGGGGTGCGGCGGGTGCTGTCCTCCTCGCTGCGCAGGCGGCAGGCTGCCCGTTTGGGGTCCAGGACGCAAGTCATGCCCTTGCCGGGGAAGATCTGCAGGTCGGGGTTGGCGAGCATGGTGTGGGCGTGCCGCTTGGTGCGCAGGACTCGGCCGGCGAAGCGAGTGGCGGCCTGGCCGCGGTGCCGGTAGGTCTCGGCTACCGGGCCGCTGACCTGCTCGCCTTCACGCAGGCGCTGGTGTGCGTCGGCGAGGGTGTCCAGCCGGGCCAGCCAGTCCTCGAAGGCGAGGTCGTCGGGGAAGCCCGAGGCGTAGTTCCCTAACGGTGTAGTCGGGTATTGGAACTGCCTGAATACCTGTCGCATAGGGGGCTCTCCGCGAGGCTTGCTGGGCCCAGGTCGCTCTGTGGGTGCTGTCTTGTGAGTGTCGTGTTTGGAGGGTGCCGCGGGGGCGATGTCAGAGGCAGCGCCTATGGTCAGCGTCCATGGCTTCACAACTCGATACCGGCATGCCAGCACCTGCCCGGCGGCCAGCACTTCCGCGAACGTATCTGCTTTGGCTCGCGGGAACCCGTGCGTCGCTCGTGGGCGATGCGGCCATGTACTTCGCCCTCGGTTGGGCGGCCACTGCTCATGGTGGTGCGATGGCCGCCTTGGTCCTCACCGCCATCACGCTTCCGCGCACGGTTCTGTTGCTGCTGGGTGGTGCCGTCGGTGATCGGTTCGGCGCCCGTCGGGTGATGATCGTCGGGGATTCCGTGATGTTCGCGGCCTCGCTTCTGCTCGCCGTAGTGAGCCTTCGCTTGGGGACATCGTCTTGGCTCCTTGTGGTGGTTGCGTCGCTGATCGGCACGGTTGACGCGTTTTATCTGCCCGCGACGGGGTCCATGCCCCGCCAGTTGGTGGGCAAGGAACAGCTCCCCCGGGCTCTCGCCATGCGGCAGGCCGGCGGGCAGATAGCCTCCTTACTCGGGGCGCCGCTTGGCGGCGTACTCGTCGCAACGGGTGGACTGTCCTTCACTGCCGCTGTTGACGCGCTCACCTTTGCGGTCGTCCTGGTGGTACTCCTCCGCGTCAGGCCGGCCTTCGATGTCGAGCGGTCCTCGCATCAAGAGAGTCTTCTGGCGGGGGCGGTGGGTGGGGTGCAGCTCGCCGTGAAGGATCCGGTGCTGCGGCCGGCATTGCTGCTGACGGGTGCTGCCGCGGGTTTTCTCCTGCCGGTGGTGTCGCTGCTGAACCCGCTGCTGGCCAGGGAGCACGGCTGGGGTGCTGGGGCGGCCGGTCTGGTGACCGGTGGCCAGGCTGTTGGCATGGTCGTCGTGTCGCTGCTGGTCACGCGGCGGGGTGCCATGCGTCGGATCGGGGCCGGGTCGGCGCTGGGTCTGTGTGGTGCGGCGCTGGGGATTGCAGCGCTGGCCATGGCTCCGGCCACCGGCGTGGCGGTGGCCGGAGGGATTGTGGTTGGCGCGGGCTCGGGGATGTTTGCCTGCCATATCGGCCCATTGGTGCTGACGAGTATCCCGGAGACGCACTTGTCCAGGATGCAGGCACTGCTCACGCTCGTTCAGAGCCTGGCCCTGCTGGTGGCCAACAACGTCCTCGGCGTACTCGCTGATGCCGAGACGGCCACGATCGCCGCGGCAGTGTGTGCGGTGGCGGTCTGCGGTGCGGGGGTCGTTGGCCTGGCCTCGAAGCCGCTCCGCGACCTGCAGCGGGACTGAGTGCGGGAGGTGTCTTGTTCACTGCTCAGTTCGACGGCTGACGTCGGCGGCGTAGGCAGCCCAGTCCCCGCCTGATGCCTGTTGCCACTGGACGGCGACTTTGATGTGGACGCCGAGCATTCTCGCGAGGATCGCGGCGGGGACTTCGGTGGCGAGGGTGAACAGCGCGGTGGAGCGGTCCTGTTTGGGCCGGATCCCGATCTTGTGGAGGCGCTGGCCGATCCGGTCGTCGCCGAGGGGGCGTCCCGGCTGGCCTCCGGGGAAAAGCCAGGGAGCGTCTTCCGGGGTGCCGATCTTGGCCTTGCCGCGGCGGGTCGCGACGAGCTCGCGGACCAGGGTGGCCAGCGGCGCGGGGAGGATGACTGGCGAGGTGCCGAACATTGCATCAGGCGGGCAGCCACCATCCACGACCTCATGCGCCGCCTGGACTGCCTCGCCGGCCGCGTTCACCGGCACCGCCCCGCCCCACCCGGCGAGGAACCCGGCCCCGATGAATGGTGGCTCAAACACCTGGCCGCCGAGCTCGACATGACGACCTCCACCCTCTACGCCTGGATCAACCGCGGATGGATCACCGTCCGCCGGCAGAGCTGCTGGCCACACAGGCTCATCGCCCACGCCGACCAGCGAGAGCTCGCCGAACCACGCGAACGCCGGACACCTCCGCCAGGCTGGTACAGCCGCCGAATCTGGACCGACACTGCAGGGACCGCAGAGCAACAGACTCCATGAGTGCACTGTGCTTGACAGATCTCTACCGCCCACCGCTTCGGGATCGGCGTGAATCACCTGGTCCCGGGCGGGCATTGGACGATTTCGAGGTCGACAGCGAGGGTGGCGGCGTGCTCGCTCGATTACCCAATCGCGGGGCTCGAGGGGTACCGAGGCGGGGAGTTGTCATTATTTCAGGTGAATGTACCAGCGCCAGCTACGTAGTTCAGAACGACTCGTCCTACCCTCATACTCCGCGCGGCAGTGTCGGACGGATATGCGTCCGTACTTCCGGCCTTGACCATCATCGGGGGTTCATATGATCCATCGGTGGACCGGTCGAGACGGTGCTGACCACACCGCTCGCACCGCCTGGCGTGAGGCGGCCGCTCTGGCCGTCGTAGTGGGGGCCGGCCTTACCGGGGCAATCGTCGTGCCGGCCGCAGTCGGTGTGTCTGTGGCGCACGGAGCAGCGGCTCTCTCCCTGCTCGCGCGCGCCTGGACCACTGCGGGAAAGATACGTCTTCGCCTCACTCTGTGCGCCGTTTCGGTGGTCGCAGGCGATTTGCACTACGTCCTGCTGAATCATCTCGAAGCCTGGGAGAACCGCTCCGCGGATGTTCTCGAGTCGGTGGCCCGCCCGTTGGCGGCCGCCGGAATCGTCGCGTGCCTCGGGGGTGCTGTCGCCGCGCTGGTGATGGCCGCGGCGGAGAACGGCACGATGCCGACCCGACTACGACGTCTGCTCGACGGTTGGCTGATCGCCAGCTGCCTGCTCGCCCTCGGCCGGGTGCTTCTGCTGCATCAGGCCGACCCGATGACTGATTCATCCGTGTCACTCCTCGAGCTCAGTCGCGCGGTGGCGGACATCGTGGTGCTGGGACTGCTGGTGGCCCTGCGGTTCTGTCGAAGCCAGACCGAGCGCAAAGCGGCCACGGTGGCCGCCCTGGCGCTCGCTTTGCTGACTGTGAGCGACTCGCTGCGCATCGTGGCGCCCCACCCGGATGCCTCGCCCAACCTCACCGCGGCCACCGCCTGTTCGGTGACCGGGCTGCTCCTCGTCGCCGTGTCGCCGTGGCTGCCGGGCGGTGTCAGCGCGGTGGGCTTCGACCAGCGGACGATGCCTGTCATCGGAGTGGTGGCGGCGTTCGTCCCCCTGGCCGTCAGCGGGCTTGCCATCGCGGCCCAAGCCGCCGTCGACGGCTCCGTCGACGGCGTACTGATGTGCCTGTCTGCGTCGATGCTGCTCGCGCTCGCCATCCGGCAGGGCGCCACGCATGCCGACCATCTGCGCATCACACAGGAGACCACTGCCCGCGAGGATCACTACCGCACGCTGGTCGACGGCACGTCCGACGTGATCACGATCGTCTCCCTCGACGGGCGTGTGCTGTACGTCAGCCCGGCGTGCCTCCAGGTCTTCGGCTACCAGCCAGGGGAGTTCGTAGGCTCTCGTATGCCCCTGATCTGCCATCCGGAGGACATCGAGACACTGATGCGAGCCATCGCCACGGTACGCGAGGAAGCCGCGTCGGACATGCGAGGGCGCAGCCACCGCGTGTCCTGCCGAGTGCGGGACGCCGACGGACGGTGGCGGCACGTCGAGTCGACGATCAGCCATCACCCGCAGGGTATGATCTTCATCATCCGCGACGTGAGCGACCGCGTCGCACGGCAGGCCCAACTCGAGCACCTCGCCTTCCACGACGCGCTGACCGGCCTCCCCAACCGGGCCCTGTTCACCGACCGAGTCGCCCATGCGCTGCGGAAGCGGATCGCGGGCGCCGCCCCACCCGTGGTCCTCTTCCTAGACCTGGACGGCTTCAAAGCCGTCAACGACACAGCCGGACACGCGACCGGCGACGCCCTGCTGGCCCATGCCGCCCAGCGACTCCTGGCGTCGGTACGCGCGGGCGACACCGTCGCCCGACTCGGAGGTGACGAATTCGCGGCACTCTTGGAATGGGACACGGAAACGGACCACCTGAGCGCGTGGGACATCGCCCAGCGGATCCTCGCCACGCTGGCCCAGCCCTACCGGCTCGGCAGCACGGAGGCCAGGGTCTCGGCCTCCGTCGGCATGGCGGTGGCCAGCCTGGGCGTCACACCGCAGGAACTGCTCCACCGCGCCGACCTTGCCATGTACGAGGCCAAGGCCGCAGGGAAAGGCCGGATCCGCATGCACGCGCACGACACACTGGTGTACGAGAACACGGTTGCGGACGGATACCGCACCCCGGAGCGCCAACAGCCCATGCCGCACGGCTGCGTCGACGAAACGGACGTCGCCGATCCGGGCCCGCTGCGATCGGCGGGTGCCCTCACTTCTCGACACTGTTGACGCGATAGGGCAAAGCGAACGCTGAGGCGTGGCAATGGCGCTCACCCGCTGTGCAGCCGATGCGGGCGCTCGTTGCCGACGACATCCATCGAGAAGGCCGTCACCCGCGACATCCAGCCGGGCAGCGTCATCCTCCAGCACGACGGCGGCGGCGAACGCTCCCAGACCGTACGGGCCGTCACCGAGTACCTGCCCCGCCTCCTGGACGAGGGGTACACCTTCGTACGACCGCGCCGCTGATCCGCAGCCCTCCCGTCTCCCACGGCCGGGAACCCGCGAGAACGGCTCTGCACGCTCGGCCCTTGCCCCTTGTTCCGGCGTGCGAATTATGGATCCCGACAATCGGCGCAGCCCATGAACAAGGCAGCTCACCGGACAGACTCCGCGCCGTCGCCCCGATGTGGCATGAGACGCTCTCGGCTCATCGGTGAGCACATGCCGCACCGCAGACCGTGCAGGCACGCATCAGGCGTGTCGCCTCTCCATCGTGTCCTCGGTCGGCTCGCTGAGGTTTGCCGCCCCCTGAAATAGGGCGGGCGAACGCAGCCCGGGGCGCCGCCGAGCGTAGCGAGGGCGGCGTCGACGCGGCGAGCGTGGGTGATCGTCCAGGCGGCAAGGGCACTCGGCAAAGGCGACGAGAAGCCCCTCGGCCGCCACAGGACGCTGTCCCCTTCCCCTCCTGTCAGCCGGTGTGGTCATTCAGGATGTGGCGGGCCTTGCGTTCCACGAGGACGGGCACGTGGGCCCGGATCGAGGAAGCAGATGCTCTCGGAGCACGTCTACGCACACCTGCGGGACGCGATCATGCGCGGGGACTACGCCCCCGGGATCGCCCTCAAACCACAGGAACTCGCCAAGGAACAGGGTGTAAGCCTGGCAGTCGTGCGCGAGGCGCTCGTGCGGGTGGTCGGCGACAGCCTCGCCGACCGGCTGCCCAACCGCGGCTTCGCCGTCCCGGCCTTCTCCGACCGCCGCTGGCAGGAGATCATGGAGGCCCGCCGGACCATCGAACCGGTCATGCTGCGCATGTCCATCCAGCGCGGCGACGTGGACTGGGAGGCCCGCGTACGAGCTGCCCACCACCGCCTGTCCCGCTGCCCACCGGCTCTTCCACCGCACGCTGCTGGAAGGCTGCGGCAACCCCGTCCTGCTGGATACCTTCGACCGGATGTGGACCGCGAGCGAGCTGGCTCGCCGCTGGTCGGCGCACCGCGTCCCCGACCGGGACCACGTTGGCGAGCACCGCCAGCTGGAGGAGGCGGCGCTGGCTCGCCAAGCCGCCCCTGCGGTTGAGCTGCTGAGCCAGCACCTCACCCTGACCGCCGCCGGGTTGACCGGCTGCACCCTCCACGAACCGTCACCCTGACCAACCTGGGCCCGGACCCGATCGACGGCTGGAGCCTGGACTTCGACTGGCCGGCCGCCGGGCAGTCCGTGGCCGGAGCGTGGAACGCCAAGGTCACCGACAACGGCGGGCATGTCCATGCGACCGGCTCGGACGGGAACACGCGTCTGGCGGCCAACGGCGCCTCGACCGTCTCGTTCGGTTTCACGGGCGCGAACACCGGGCCCAATCCGGCTCCGACGGTCTTCCGCCTGAATGGAACGGTCTGCACCACAGAACCCTGATCGCACACCTCCGGCGAGGCCGCTCGGCTCGACCCGACGCGGGCGGACGCGTCGGGCACGGGCGAGCGCGCTCGGACGCGAGGAGGAGATCGGCGCCGCCCAAGAGGCCCGGCGGCGCCGAACCGTCGACGACGCAGCCGACGGTTTCGAACATCTGCCATAGCGGCGGCCCTACAGCTGGCCGGCCGGATTTCCACCCGCCCGGAAACGCGCGATCCTGGTGATAAGTCGACCGCGGGCCGACGAACCAGTGCGGCCGGCGACCGTCTCACGTCCCGTGAAGCCCGCCTCATTCCCATACGGCCCTCGGTGCGACAGGGACCGTCATGTCTTCCGAAAGGAGGCCGGGCGATGAATCTCCGACCGCACCGTGACCGCACAGACGCGACGGCACCGGCTCGGCTCCCCGGCCGGGCCAGGACCACACGCAGAATGAGCACCGCTGCCGCCGTGGCGGTGGTGCTCCTGGCGAGCTGTGGGACGGGTGCGCCCAGGACGGCCGCGCACTCCAGCGGACCCGGCGCACCCCTCGCCCCGTCCGCCGCGCCCTCCCTCTCCCGGTCGTCGCTCCCTCCGGACCTCACCGCCGCTGCCGGAGCGTGTACGAACAGCACGAAGCTGGCCGGGTGGTCGAACAGCAGGCTGGCCATGCTGACGATCGCCGTCCCGGTGTCGGAGACCTCGGTGTCCGGCGTCGCCTCCGAGGTGGGCGCCGGTGCGGGCGGCGTGGTGCTGTTCGGCAGCAAGGCACCGTCCGACCTCGGTTCCCGGCTGACCGCCCTGAAGTCCCATGTGCCCGGCCACCTGGGCCTGTTGGTGATGACCGACGAGGAGGGCGGCGGCATCCAGCGCATGGCGAACCTCGTCGGATCCCTGCCCTGGGCCGCGTACATGGGCACGCACTGGACCCCGGCCCAGATCCAGCAGAACGTCGCGAGGGTCGCCGCCAGGATGTCGGCCGCGCAGGTGAACATGAACCTCGCGCCGGTGGTCGACGTCGACGGCAGTAACACGCCCCCGAGTAAGACAAACCCCGACGGATGGCGGTCCTTCAGCGGCGACACCGCAGTGGTCTCCAAGGCCGGTGTCGCGTACATGAACGGCATGCGCGCGGGTGGTGTGATCCCGGTCGTCAAGCACTTCCCGGGCCTCGGCGGCTCCAGCTACAACTCCGACTTCGGCCCCGCCCGCACCCTGCCCTGGCCCACCCTGCAGAAGGTGGGCATCCCGCCGTTCACGGCGGCCATCAAGGCCGGTGCCCCGGCCATCATGGTCTCCAACAACGTCGTGCCGGGCCTGGGCACCGAGCCGGCGAGTCTGTCACCCACCGCCATCACCTCCGAGCTGCGCGGCAAGCTGGGCTTCAAGGGGCTGGTGGTCACCGACTCGCTCAGCGCCAAGGCGATCTCCGCCGCGGGCTTCAGCATCCCCACCGCCGCCGTCCAGGCTCTGCGCTCCGGTGCCGACATGGTCATGTTCGACCTGGGAGGCAATGTCGGCTCCCAGACGACCTCGATCGCCTCGGCGATCACCAGTGCGGTGGCGGGCGGTCACCTCGCCCGCAGCCGCCTCATCGACGCGGCGGGGCACGTCCTGGCCGTCCGGCATGTGAATCTCTGCTCCTGAATCTCTCCTCCCGCGTCTGTGCTCCCGCACCTCCGCTCCTGAGCGCGAGTGGGCAGCCCTCGCGTCCACCCACCCACCGGCGCCCCGGCACGACCGGCACCGGGCTCGCCCCGGCCGTTCGGTCAGGCCGAACTCCCGCTCGTTCAAGGTTCGGCAATGACCGGTGCGAACGTTGAATATCCCCTGGGCTCGGCCCGTACCGCGAGTGGATCCGTCGTACCGGGCGATCGGGTTGGTTGTCCCTCCGTCCCGCTGAGAAGGGTCCGCACCGTCATGACCGTCGTGCGCCCGCGCGGCCGTGGGTCACCCCCACGGGGGGAGGGACGCACAGTGAGGAGCAACTCAGTGGCCCGCAACAACTTGACACAGTCGTCGCGTACCTCGCGGCGGGAGCACGCCCGGCGCTGGAAGCGGTCGAAGGTGTCACTCGCGATGATCGGCGGGCCGATGATTCTCGCCGTCGTCGCGGGGTCGGTGTTCGCGGCGGAAAGCCGTGATCGGCACAGCCCGCCGAACAACCCGAAGACCCTCGCGCAGCCCGCGGCGGCCGTCGCACCGAATCCGGACTGCACGCTGCTGGTACCGGACAACCCGCTCAGCGCCGCCGGCCTGGCCACTCCGTACCAGCTCGTCGCAACCGATGCGGCCAAGGGAGCCTGCCACGAGGCCAATGCCGAGCAGTCGGCGTTCGTGGAAGCCGCGATCGTCGCCCCGAACGGCAAGCTGACCGTCTACAACCCCCTGGTGATCGACAAGGGAACGAGACCGGCCGCGCCCCCCGCCCGGCCCTCGGTGCCGCGCGGTTCGACCGTGGGCATCTGGTTCGGCTACAACAACGCCAACCTGACCTTGCGGGCAAGCGGCCGTACGAACAGTCTGGCCCAGGGCAAGTGCGTCAACGGCCTGCAGGGCTCGGTCTTCGGCCAGTTCGCGCACTGCAACGCACCGGCCTTCTTCCAGGCCGCCAACGCGCAGATCGCCAAGGGGAAGATCCGGATTCCGGCGCTCGGGAAGGCCCAGGACGGCCTGCCCTGCCCGACCACGCGGGACTTCTCCGTCGTGGACCAGGACGAGAGCGACAACGTGGTGACCCACTACATCGCCGACGCGCGCGGGCGTATCGCCCAGAACAACGCCGCGGGCAGGGCCGCCGTCAAGAAGGCCGCTCGGCTGGACAACCGCGGCGACCGCCACCACCGGCACAACGGCAAGGCCAAGTCGGCGACCGCCGTCGCCTTCAAGGACCTGGCCAACGGCAGCGACAACCTGTTGCTGACCCAGTTCATGGACCCGGCTCTTGGCTGCAAGCCGTTCACCGCGCCCGACCAGTCGAGCGACAACCAGGCCGCATCCGCCCTCGCGCTGGACGAACTGTCCGCCGCGGCAGGCCAGAAGGCGCCGGTCGCGCTCGTCCCGCAGACCGACCCGATGACGCTCGTCAACGGCGCTGCCAGCGTCGCGAAGACCAACGCGTACCGCGCCGGAGTCGACCAGCCCGCGGTCCGTGGCGCCAACGCCGACGGAGCGGCCTTCTGCACCAACCTCTTCCGCAACCCGGCCGGCATCCAGCGCGTCTTCAAGGACAAGGCGCTCTTCCAGAAGGCGCCCTCGCCGGACCCGGCCATGGCGCCGAACCTCTTCGGCTTCCTCGCCGCACGCGCCAACCAGACGTTCACCAACCTGGGCTGCGACAAGCTTCTCGGCACCGCCGACCCCGTCACCCTCACCACGAACGCCGCCGGCCTGGTCACCGACGCGACACTGACGGCGCCCGGCCGGACGTCTCCCTCGGCCAGCGCCTCCCCGTCCGCGTCGCAGAGCACCCCGGCGGCCGGCACCGGCGCACGTCCGAGTACGGCCCCCAGCAAGACGGCCGGCGCCTCCGCCTCCCCGTCCCCGACCGCACAGCCTTCCCGCAAAGGCCACAGCAACGGCTGATGACCGGCCGGCCCGCCCTCGGCGGGCTGGCCGCACAGCGCGTGATCAGCACTCCCCTACACCCGGCGGAGTAGTCACATGCCCACCCCCGCAGGATGACCCCGGCCCTGCCATGGACGATGCTGTGGGCTGTGACTGCTTGGGCGGGTCGTTTGAGGCCGCGACCAGTTTACCGAGGCTCCGAGTGAACGCCCTCATCACCGAGCGGGCCGATCAGCCATCCGTTGTCTGGCCCCGGGCGGCTGGCGCAGATGAAGCTGGTCGGTACCTGGTGCCACCCGGCCGCGCCGGTCCAATTCCACCCAGGTGGCCTGGATCCCGCGCCTGCCGCGCGAGACCGAAATCACCGAGGCCCAGTTCGATGACGCTTTCAGGTACGGTGACGACGGCTCCTTCGCCGACCTGGTGGAGGAGCTTATGGTGGCTGATGGGATCCGCGCGGAGGCGGCAGCCCGGTCGGCGCGACTAGCCCTCGGTTTCGACTCTGCCTCGAAGCTGCCACAGCTGCTCGACGTGTACCGCGCCGTCTCCCGGTAGCCGGTCGACCCGGGGGCGCCAGAGGCTACAACACCCCGTGTGGCGGCTACGACCGTGGTATGCCCCGGATCTGATGGAGTCGGGTTGCTGGACAATTGACCGTCCAGCAGCCTTCGGAGGCCGTGATGCCCCGCAGCTATCCGCCCGGATTCCGCCGCAAGGTTCTCGATCTCGTCGCATCCGGAAGGAAGGTCGCCGAGGCCGCCCGGCTCCTCGGCATCAGCGACCAGACGATCCATGTCGGGCGTCGCCAGCACCTCATCGATACAGGGCAGTTGCCCGATACGAACAGCAGCGACCTGTCCGAGCTCGCTGCAGCCCGCAAGCGTATCGCCGAGCTGGAGGCCGAGTTGGCCATCCACCGGCGGGCTGCCGAACTGCTGGGCGAGGCGACGCCCCCAAAAGACGGCTCGAAGCCATCCGCACTGATGCAGCGCGCCGGCCTGCACGGCCTGCCCGGCAACCGGCGCCCCCGCGCCAAGCACGTGACCCCATCCGTCACCGACCTGGTGGAGCGGAACTTCACCCGTCACGCCCGGGACCAGTCATGGGTCACAGACAACACCGAGCACCCCACCTGGGAAGGCAAGGTGTACCGCGCGGTCGTCCTGGACACGTTCTCGCGGCACGTGGTGGGCTGGCCGATCGACGCCTCGCCCACTGCGGCGTTGACCACCAACGCCCTGGCCATGGCCATCAGCAACCGCTCCCCGCAGCCCGGTGGCACCATCATCCACTCCGATCACGGAGTGCAGGGCGGATTCAAACGGTCATTGCAGCACCTCGTCCCCGGAGGTGTTGATGGGCAGGCCAGCAGGGTGGATGGCGGCGTTCACCCAGCGCGCGAGGGCCTCCGGCCTGCTGCCCTCGATGGGCTCCATCGGGGACTGCGTGGACAACGCGACGATGGAGTCCTTCTGGGCCCGGGTCCAGGTCGAACTGCTCAACCGCAGACGGTGGCGGACGCGTCTGGAGCTGTCCACCGCGCTCTTCGAGTACCTGGAAATCTTCCACAACCGACAGCACAGGCACTCCGCGCTGGGCATGCTCAGCCCGGTGGAGTACGAACTCCGCACCCCGCCAGTAGCCTGAAACCAAGCAACTCGACTCCACCCAACTCGGGACAGTCCGCGGACTCCACGAATCCGGGGTCAGCTTACCGGTACTGGGCCTAGCCCGGCTCCCCGCGCGGTCCCCTTGGCGTCACAGTACGCCGCGAGTGCTGGCGGGACGGAGGCGGTGATCCCGGTGAAGTTGGCGAATCCCGCATCCGCCGCACTCGCAAAGCGGTCAGGGTTCACTCCCGACCAGCAAACGCACGACAAGGGACGCACGGGCTTCGACTGGTGCATCCGGGACCTGCGCACTGCCATCCAGTGACGATCAACAGTTCTGGGATGGTTTGTTAGGGCTTACCGGGCTTCAGGTCGCCGATCACCCCGATCCTGATGCCCAGCCACGGATAGGTGTGGTTGTAGAACACGTTGTCCTGCGGCTGCAGTCCAACAGCTGAGGGCCACATCTGGTAGGCAGATGCGTTGGAGATTCCGCCGTGGAGCCGCCGCCAGACCCGGAGGGAACTCTGCCCCGAAGGGGGCGCTGTGATCGTGTCGGTCCACTCGACGGCGTTGCCGCCCTGGTCAAGAGTGCCCCACGGCGATTCGGTCCTCGCCTGGCCGACGGTGCTGAGGCTTCCCTGGTAGGTCTTGGCATAGATGGTCGGGTCGAATCCGAAAGGATTGACGGTCGCACACGCATCGGGCCTCACCTGGTTCGGGCACCAGCTCGGAGCTGGTTTGTCGTCTGCGTGGTACGAAGCCAAAGGCTGCGTTGCAGCGTTGGAGACGTCGCCGGTGCCCGGGTTGAGGACGGTGGGGCTGGGAGCGGTCGCCTCTCCGTCACCGAAGACTCCCGGGTTGGTCGGGTACTTCCAGTAGGAGTAGGTGCCACCGCCGCGCGGGTCGTAGTACGCCGCTTTGATCCACTCGTCCTGGCTCGGCAGGACGAACCCCACGCCATGCACTCGGGTCGTCTTCGGCCGAGCAAGGTCATACATCCCGCGCTCGGTCTGCGACGACAACGCGACCTGGTACGTGACGTAGCGGAAGCTGTCCTTGCTGCCGGCCCGCTTGGAGATCAGTCGGCCGTTGTAGAGCGAGTTGACGAAGCGTGCCGCCCTCAGGAAGTTCGCGAAGCCGTATGGCTTGTCCGCCCACTGCGGGAAGGCCACTGAGTAGTGACGGCCTTGGCCTGCCCTTGGAGAGAGGTTGATCTGGCCGTACTTCGGCCACGCGGCCGAACTCTCGCTCTCGTCATAGAGACGGAGGCGGTTGCGTCCTTGGGGATCGACCGTATTGAGGAACGCCACCCACTGTTCGACGGTGACTTCGAGCCGACCGATCTCGTAGCGATAGGGCACACCTCCAACTCGAAGGCACTCCTTCGGGGAAGGGGCGTCGGCGCACGAACGATACAGGGCGTCCTTGAACGGGAGGATACCCACCGAATGATTGCCGGGTGCGCCGACCTTCATGGTGGTAAGGGTGATGACCGTGCCCTCGAGGGAGGGGCTCCCTCCTGTAACCGGGCGCCGCTCGTCGGCAGCGGCGCCCGGGCTGGCCGTCACAGAGGCGGCAAGCAGTACCGACAACCCGCACGCGGTCACGACGGACGGTTTGAGGAGAGTACGGCGCAATGCGACGTGCATAAGCGAAACTCATTTCGGCATGGCAGCCTGCTGGGCCGCCAAGGGAGCGTGGACCGACCGTCGAGCACTTGACGGTCGACGCCACGCTAGTCGCACCCATTGCTCTCTGCCTTTATTGCGCCGCGAAAACCGCCCAGTCGGACGCACGTCAGGCAGACCGTGCAGCCGGGCTTGATCGGCGTGGCCGCCTCGCTGCCAGGGACGGTGAAGGTCACCTTCCCACCCGGGCGGTTGCCGGGGCGTTCAGCATTGATCTAGCGCGGAACCCCGGGGGTTCACGACTCCGTTGGGAAATACCCAAACCGGCTGCGACTGTCAGATCATGCTGCAGGGGCAAGGCGCGTGAGGTGAGAGACAAGGGTCGTGCCGAGTGGGGTGTCGTTGAGCCAGGCGTCGGCGCGGATGATGTTGAGAGCGGTGGCAGAGAGCACGTTCGCCAGGTGGGTCTTGTGCCGGCCCCGGTAGGGCGTGCGCCGCAGGCGGGCAGCGGCGCACCGCCTGGGAGATGGTGCCTTCCACCCCGGCTCGCGTGTCATAGCGTTCTTTCCACTCGTCGGTCTGCTGCTGCGCACGTCGTTGTTCCAGGATCTGCTGCTGTTCGCGAGGCAGCAGGGTCAGACTGCGGCCCCATTTTCCATTCGCCGCCTTGGTGCATTTTGCTCTGAGTGGGCAGGAATCGCAGTCGGCAACCGCGAAATGGACCCGGACGAGCGGGGTGCCGCTGGCTTTGCGTTGCTGGGACCAACTGGCGCTGACCACTCCCTACGGGCAGATGACCCTGCGAGCCTCCCAGTCCGTTGTGAAAGCGGCCTGGGTCAGATCCGGGGCCCCTCCATCTCACCCACTGTGACAGGTGTCCATCCCGACCGGCCCGAACAGGTCGATGCCGTGCTCCTCGCGGGCGGCCAGGATATGAGCGGCGGTGACATATCCGGCATCCACCACATGCTCGCGTGGCACCATCTTCCGCTCAGACAGCCGCTGATGGATGACCGCGGTCATCTCAGTGTCGTTGACGGTGGCGTTCGTGGTCTCCACATTCGTGATCAGATGCGGGGCGTCCGGCTCGCAGGTCTCGCTCAAGTGGACCTTGTAGCCGCACCAGCCCGGTCCGCGCTTGATGCCGTAGTGAGCATCGGTGTCATAGGGGGAAGACAGCCGGTCTCTGGCCGGCGGGAGGTCCTTGCCCTCCCGCCAGCGCACCCCCTTGCCGTCCCGGTGGTACTGCTCCGTCCAGGCCCGGCGCAGGGTGCGCACTGCGGGGATCTCGCCCAGCCAGGCCAAATCGGTCGTCTCGTCGACAGCGTCCAGGATGACGAACCCGTCCCGGCCGACCTGTTCGGCCCACTCCCGGCGGACGTCTTCCCCTTTGGGGAAGCGGTAGTTGTCGACCTTCACCCCGTAGCGTTCCACCCATGCGGTGCTGATCAACGGTGTCAGCCAGTCCGGGGCTGCTGCGGCCAGCGTCTCCAGCGCCGCTCGCAGCGTTTCCCCGACGAACTCCATCCGGTTCAGCGTGCGCACCGCGGCCAGCACGTGAGTGGCATCGGTGCGCTGCCGGCCGCCTGCCCGCAGCAATGCGGCATCGGACAGCCGGGACAGGATCACCTCCAGGATCCGTTCCTCCAGTCCGTGCGTGATCAGGCGGGAGCGGAAGTCCCCCAGGACGGTGAAGTCGAACCCCGGATCATCCAGCTCCAGCCCCAGCCAAAAACATCCAGTCCATGCGGGCTCGCACCTGGTCAGCGGCCTGCCGGTCGGACAGTCCCTCCGCGTACTGCAACACCGACACCAAAGCCAAGGCTCCCGGCGAGATCGCCGGCCGCCCCCGGCCAGGGAAAGCCACAGCGAAGTCCTCGTCCGTGAACAGCACACCCAGCGCCTCCCGGATCCGGATAGCCAGCGTTCCCTTGGGAAACGAGGCACGCACCACCCGCGCCGTCAGCTCCGGCACCCCGTCATCCGACCTCGACTCCAGCGACATCCCGCGCTCCCCACCCCGCCAACGACCATAGCCATCCACAAGACGAGCGACACAGCACTGCTCGAATCACGCCTTTCCCAACGAAGTCGTTCACGCCCGGGAGGAAGCGCTTCTTGACGCTGCTGTGACCCGTGTGGGTGCACGGGTCTGCGCTGTTGACCTCCGCTGGGACGTTTCTGGTTTGCGATGTACTCCTTGATGACGGCATGCGGGGCGCCCCCGCCACGAGGCGGCGAAGTAGGACGGCGACCAGAAGCGCTCACCCACCGGTACTTACGGATAGGGGCTGGGACCTCCTGCCGCAGGCGCCGGGCGGAGACACCCATGAGGGACCCTACGCGTCGTGAATGGCGGCCTTGGGTGGGTAGTGCACGAGCAGGTGCACGTGCTCGCGGTCGCCGTTGAACTCCCGCAGCATCGCGCCGAAGGTCCGTACCCACGTCGTGCATGACTTCTTCGCAGCGCCGAAGGATCACCTCGTCGTGGTGTTGGGGATCAACTGGCGGGCCTGTTGGTGGTGTTGGGTAGTGCGGGGGCGCTTTCGGGGAGTTCACGGTAGATCTCGCTCATGCTGCCTTCGGGGAGGTAGCGGCGGGGGAAGGCGATCCATTCGTCGTGCTCTACGTTCCTTCACGGGTCGCCCCCAGCCGTTCGTAGGGTTGGGGCACCCCGGGGATCGGGGGGTGGCTGTCGTCGTGCTGCCGGTCGTGGCACGAGATGCTTGGCCGCTCGGATCCCCACGCCGACTCGGCCGCCGATTGGGAAGTGCGAAAAGGTCGCTTTGTAGAGCAATGCCGGCGAGGTCGTCCGTGGAACGCAAGGCAGGAACGACCTGATGGAGTGCGATGAGCCGGATATGGGCGGGTACCGACTGCGGCAAGACCCACCACCATTGCCTGGTCCTGGATGCCGAGGGTGACACGGTGCTGTCGCGCCGGGTGGCCAACGACGAGTCCGAGTTGCTGGAGCTGATCTGCGACGTCCTGGACATCGCCGATGGTGAGCGTGTGACCTGGGCGATGGACATGACTGGTGGTGAGCCGGCTCTGCTGATCGAGCTGCTCATCGCCCATGGTCAGGAACTCGTCTACATCCCCGGCATCGCAGTGAACCGGGCCACCAACAGCTACCGCGGCGCAGGCAAGACCGATGCCCGGGATGCGAAGGTGATCGCCGATCAGGCTCGCATGCGCCGGGACCTGCAGCCGATCCGTCCCGGTGACGAGGCGGCCATCGAACTGCGGCTGCTGACCGAGCGCCGTTCCGATCTGGTCGAGGACCGGACCCGTACGCTCAACCGTCTCAAGGCCCTGCTGAGCAGCATATTCCCGGCCCTGGAGCGGACCCTCGACATGGGCAGGGTCGGCACCTTGGTCCTGCTGACGGGCTATCAGAGTCCGGCCGCGATTCGCCGCACGGGCAGGCGACGCCTGACAACCTGGCTGCGCAACCGCAAGGTCTACCGCCCTGAAGTCCTCGCGGCCACGGCCGTCGAGGCCGCAGAGCGCCAATACACCGCCGTTGCCGGGGAGACCGCCATCGCGAAGAGGGTGCACACGCTGGCGAGGGAGGTGATGGCCCTCAACGAGAAGATCGCCGAGACCGACAAGCTCATCCAGGACCGCTTTCGTGAATACGAACTCGCCGATGTGATCACCTCGTTGCCGGGCATCGACGCCATCCTGGGCGCCGAGCTCCTCGCCGCCACCGGCGGCAACATGGATGCGTTTCCGACTCCGGACCGGCTTGCGGCCTTCGCCGGCGTGGCGCCCGCGCCACGAGATTCCGGGCAGGTCAGCGGCAACCTTCACCGCCCCAAGCGATACCACCGACGCGTGCAACGCGTCTTCTACCAATCCGCCTTGCTCAGCATCCGTTGCGACCCCAACTCGCGTCGCTTCTACGACAGGAAGTGAGCCCTTTCCAACCTCCCATGGCACCTGGGTAGTTGAGATGGCAGACAGATGAAGCCCTGGTAGATGGGTTTTCGACCAAGAGAATCGTCTCCACTAGGGGCTTCGCATGCTTGTCTACCCGTCCGGCGTCGACGTGTCCAGCTCTGCTCTGCGCTTCCTCGCCGCCCGCCTGAGGGAACATCGCCGCGCTCTCGGAACCCGATGGCGGCGCCTGAACGCAGGCCGACAGGCCCTGCTCACCCTCGCCATCGCGTGCTCCTCCGGTTGAACTGCCCGTTCACCAGGGGACTTGCGCGTTGGCCTGCCCGCGTTCAGGGAGCGTGCACCGTCAGCGGATGCACGCCCCGGGCAGGCACCCGCGCGTTCCGGGACTCGGCCCAACTACACCACTTCAAGGAACGTCATCCCCGAAATAGCCGACGCGATGTCTACGCCTACGCAGCGAAATGACTCGAGATGCGATATTAGGGGACGAAGAGGAGACTGAGGGGTGGCGGCTCGACGCGAAGGGCCATTCCAACGTTGAGCTCGGCCTACCACAACCCCAATGCACTGGGAGGTTGACCATGGCCACTCATCAGGAACAAAGGACCAACCCGACCACTGCCCCAGCGGACGGCGTTTCGCTCAGCAAGACCATTCGAAAACTCGCAGATCACGACGGGGCGAGTATCGTGTTCAGCTTCGACGGCCCATACTACGCCGGAGACTGCAAGCTGGGTGGTGGCGCTCTCTCCGTATTTCCAGATGGACACGCGGAGTGGTTCTCGGGGGATGTCATGTCGACGACTGGAGATGACTCGTGGCTCGCAACGTTCGAGTTCTTCGATGACCACGGAGTGTCGCTCTGGCGTTTCGGACGCATCGCCTCTCCGAGCCTTTCACCTCCCTACGCCGTGATCACGTGGGATAGCAGAGACCAGCTCTTCTTCCCCGCGTACATCTTCCCGAGCATTGCCCGAGTCTCAATGACCTATCACTGCTGAAGGTCAGGGTCACGCACCCCAAGCGCGGCGGGTGCCAGCTTGACTTCTCCCCCAGCTGAAGCAGGGAGATTCTTCCCTCGCGGGTCGAGCTTTCTGCTTCTCAGACAGCAGCTGCCCCGAACTAACGGCAAGGGACGTTGGTACGCCCAGCAGTCTTACGCCAGCTCCACAGACCTGACATCCCGCCAGCCCGGCGGTAGGCCCGGCCAGCTTGGTTATCGCCGACCGGGCGCCATACAAACTACCACTTACCTGCGGGTGGTTGGCGGTGAACGCCGATCCGCCCTGGCGGCGGATCGGCTTTCCCTGCTCTGCTCCGCAGGAGTCTGTTTCCTCCTCCGCCTGAAGGCGGGGGTATCCACGGAGGAATCCCGATGAACCGCGGCACGGACCGTATCGAGCCGGTGCTGGCCTGGCGCCGCGTGTCGGCGGAGTCGGCGCGGATGACGGGACTGGTGGTGGACCTGTTGTTGGTGGCCCGGCTGGACGAGGGGCGGACGCTGGAGGAGGGCGAGGTGGACCTCGCGGCGGCGGTCGCGGAGGCGGTGTGGGACGGCGGGCGACGGGGACCGGCCACGTGTGGCAACTGGCGCTGCATCTGGACGACGCCCCGGCTCTGGTCACCGGCGACGATGCTCGCTCCGCCAGGTGGTGGCCGGCCTGTTGGCCAACGCGCTTGCGCACACGCCCGTTGGCACGACGGTGGTGGCTGAGGTGGCGGCGACGAGGGAGCGCTGCCTGATCCGGGTGCGGGACGACGGGCCCGGGATTCCCGCCGATCTGCTGCCGAAGGTGTTCGAACGCCTCACTCGGGCCGACACGTCCCGTGCCCGGACACCGGGGGCGGGCGGATCGGGGCTGGCCGTCGCGGCGGCGATCGTGAAAGCGCACGGGCGCCGTATCGCCGTACAGAGCCGCCCGGGGCGCACGGACTTCGCGATCGACCTCCCGGCGGCGGCCACCGCCACCGCCCCACATGCACCGACGGTCAGGCCGTCGGTCTGACAGGTGCGGACTCGTCGCGTCGGCGCACGCCGGCGTGGTCCTCGGCCTGGTGGTCGTGCGTGCCGGCACGGGTTCGGGAGGTGGAATCCCTTCGGCGCCACGCTCAGTTCGCGTCGGTGGTTGATCCGTGCACCAGGTCCGTGCCGAGTCGTGTCGGGGCGTGGTGGACCGTTTGACCGTTGCGGACCGTGGCGACGAGGCCGGAGTTGCGAAGAACGGAGGCGTGTCGCGAGGCGGCCGCAACCGATACGCCGAGGGTTGCCGCGAGCCGCCCGGTAGTCAGGGCCGGCGTCCTGACCACGGCGACCAGCGCTGCAGCCCTTGTCGCCCCCAGGAGCGACACCAAGGCCGGGGCGGGACCGTGCAGCTCGGGGTCGCGCGTGATGGCGCCGGCGGCAGCGGGATACAGGACAGTCACCGAGTCGACCAGCGGGTCGAAGATGATTCGGGTGGCCAGCGCGGTGGGCTGGAATATCAAGGGACGCCCCTCGAGGGACTCCTCCGCATGGACACGGGTGTTCAGGAGCAGGTGACGGCCATCCCAGCTGACGGACGGATGCAGGGAGCGCAGCAGGTGGTTGGGGCCGCCGATGGCGGCCTGGGCCCGTGCGCCGGCGGATGCGGTGGCGACGTGGGAGGTGATGCGTCGCCGGTACGGGTCCAAGCCCGTTGCCCGCAGGCCGGCCAGTATCTGGTCGAGTGCGGTGGCCGCGCGTGGGTGGCCTTCGGCAAGTCCACGGGTGAAAGGAGTCAGGCCGCTGAACCGGGCCAGGTCCCGCAGGTGGGCAACTGCGGGTGGCGAGCCCGGGTCGATCGGTGTCGGTGCCGGTCTGGCGGCCTCGTCGAAGAAGGCCGGCAGGTAGAAGTCCGTGTACAGATCGAACAGCCTGCTGTGATGGGGATTCCAGCTGCCGGCGACCTCGACTCGCCAGGCCGACAGGTGACGTTTCGAGACGGGCTTGGCCAACTGTGCTCCGCCGAGGGCGAGTTCGTATCCGAAGTTGGGTGCGTCAGCGACCTTCATCCGTTCGAGGTCGTCCATTGCCAGACGGATCCGTATCAACGTGGTGTCCCCCGAGCACGTTCCTGGCAGTCCTGGTCATGGAGCCTTTGCATCCTCGTGCAAAAGCCTATCCACGGTGGTCTCGCGGAGTCCATCGTGTGTGCGCGTCACCTTCGTGAGAACCTCGAAAGGACCTACAGCGTGAAAGCAATACTGAAGTCCACGCTCGTCGTCACCGTCATGGCCGCCACCGCCTTCACGGCCGCGACAGGAACGGCGTCCGCCTCGATCTGGGTCGAGAATCAGCAGTTGGGCCTACGGGCCCTCAGCGCGGACGGCGGCCAGTGCATCAGAGCCAACTCCCCCCAGGGCAGCTTCATCAGCGACTGCCAACTATGGGGTAGCGAGGACGACTGGAACCTCGAGTCCGTCTACCCCGACGCGCCCAACCACGCCTACGCCCAAGTCCGGATCCGCAGCACGAACTTGAACGAGTGCCTCACGGTTCTGAACCAGGCCGGCCCGCCCGGTGGGGCCAGCAAGGAGGTGTCTCCCCGCGCGTGCGACGGCTCACCGTCCCAGGAATGGGCCAGCACCCGTAGCGCGGACGGCTACCTCAACTACTTCAACTTCCAGTACCGCGTGTGCCTTGACGGCGGCTACGGGGACACCTACGGATTCCCGGAGAACGGCTGCAACGCCAATGGGGAGAACCACTACCAGGATTGGTACTACCTCCCCGCCGCCTGAGTGGAGCTCCCCCCACCAGAGGGATGAGAGTTCTCGGTCGGCGAGTGTTTCATCTGCCGCGGCATCGGGCCCTGGCACGGTCGAACCGGGCGTGCGGAATTCTCCATTCCGCGGCAAAGGGCTTGCAGACCATCAAGGTGTTCATCGGGATTCCTCCGTGGATACCCCCGCCTTCAGGACTCCGTTGGGAAAGTCGTGATTCGGGCGGGACTGTGTCATTCGTCTTATTGATCCGAAACGGTAGGTGTTCTGGGTCGTTGTTCCCTGCGTGAGTGAACTGGTGGGGGACGCACGGCAGTTGTCGTCGTCGGCGCAGGAGGCTCTTCGGCTGCGGGCGGTGGCCGCGTTGGTGGCGGGCCGGACTCGCGAGGATGTCGCCGCGGTGTTCCAGGTCTCGCTC
>NZ_JBIWPO010000044.1:0-52864 GCF_044768275.1 Streptomyces sp. NPDC101152
CGTCATACCCCGGTGCAACGCCAGCGGCCCCGGATCCCCGTCACCGGACACCGACACGACAGCCGGCGGTGGCGTCACCAACTCCGCCCCAGCGGGACAGGTGCCGGACACGGCGTCACCTCCTCAACCCGTCCCCACCGCCCCGACCCCCCTCGAGTCCGGGCAACACCCATCCTTTACTACATCATCTAGAGACATTTCTGGTGGTGAGGGTTCCACTGAACAGGCGTGCGCTGAGCAACCCGCAACCCCTGAATCGCCTCTACAGAGTTGAGGCACGCGGGGCCGCGACCTCGGCCGTCCCGGTGTGGACAGCGCGTGGAGTGGAAGGACAGGGTGTGCGGAACCGGGAGACGGCGAGGTCCGTGCCGGAGCCTGAGAGCGGTGAGCCGGAGGGCTGGGTCTGGTGGCGTCCGGTGCGGTGGCACAACATGCTGCTGGCGCTGTGGACGACGGTCTGGTTCTTCGTGGCCGAACGCCACGGGGCCGTCTCCTGGCACTATCTGCGCCAGGGCCAGGAACTGCTCTTCAACCAGCAGTCCGGCGGCGGCCTCGCGCTCTACGCCAACCACCCCGAGCTGCAGATCGGGCCCGTGAGCTTCCTGGTCGCCGGGCTCTTCGCGCCGTTCTCGCCCGCGGTGGGCGAGAAGCTCGCCGACATGTTCATGTCCGGGCTCGGCCTGTACATGCTGGTCCTGATCGGCAGAGCCGCCGCCGACCACTACCGGGGCACCGGGATCAACCACCGCCGCCTCCAGCAGCGGGTGCTGATCGCGGGCGCGGCCTTCATCCCCATGTGGGTGGAGGTGTCGGTACGTTTCGCCCATCTGGACGACGTCCTGGCGCTGTTCTTCACCACGCTCGCCGTGCGCTCCCTGGTCCGCGGCAACGCCACCGCCGTGGGCGTCTTCCTGGCCCTCGCGGTCGCCAGCAAGCCGTGGGCGGTCGGCTTCCTGCCGCTGCTCCTGGCCCTGCCACGACCCGCGTGGCCGCGTGCCGCCGCCTGGCTCTTCGGCCTGGTGGCCGTGGCCTGGCTGCCCTTCTACCTGACCCACACCGACACCCTGGCCGCGACCCGTTTCACCATCCCCAACCAGCCGGCGTCGTCCCTGCGCTGGTTCGGTGTGCACGATCCCGTCACGCCCTGGTGGGACCGACCGGCCCAGATGGGCCTCGGCCTGGCCCTGGGCACCCTGGCCGTCCGTCGGCACCGATGGCCCGCTGTCGTCCTGCTCGCCGCGGACGCCCGCATCGCGCTCGACCCGAGCGTGTACACGTACTACAACGCCTCAGTCCTCCTCGGCACCCTGATCTGGGACTCGATCGGCCAGCGGCGCCTTGTCCCCTGGGTCAGCTGGATCGCCCTGCTCTCCCTGTACGGCAGTGCCCTGGTCGTCCCCTCGGACTCGGTCCGGGGACTCATCCGCCTCGCCTTCACCCTCGGGTCGGCCGCCTACGTCCTGTTCTGGCCGCAGCGCACCCCGCGCGGCAAGCGGAGCAGCAGACGGCCGCCGGCCCCGCCGCCATTCCCGGGCCCGGGAATGCCCGAGTGGGGCGTTCCGGACGGCCCCTCGCCGCGGCCGGCGCCTCCCCGCGTCCCCCCGCCCCGCTCCGGGTCCGACCCCACGCGTCCCGACCGGACCCGGCGTCGCATGCCACGCTCGACCACATGACGCCCGTATGACCGAGCGCGAGGAGGCCGCTCGCCGCGCTGACCGCTGTGAGGCTGGCCGTTCGCGGTGACGCGGGGCACTCTGGTGGGACGGAAGCGGGAGCCGTCCGGGGGAGGAACGATGAGAACGATTGCCTGGCCGTGGTTCTGCGCCTGGTTCGCCGTCGGCGCACTGGGCTCGCTCGGTGTGCTGACCGTCCTCAGCGTCGGCGTCTACCTGCTGCCGGTCGCCCTCCTGGCGGCCGCCCTGGTGGCCACCCGGCGCAACGCCGCGGCCGGACTGCCGGGACTCGTCTCCGGTCTCGGCGCACCGCTCCTCTACGTCGCCTTCCTCAACCGCGGCGGCCCCGGCACCGTGTGCACGACCACGACCACCGGCCAGTCGTGCGTGGACGAGTACAACCCCTGGCTGTGGCTGGCCGCAGGGGTGCTTCTCCTCCTCGCGGGGATCGTCTTCGGCGTCCTACGACAGCGAAGGACGACACCGCGCTGAGCTCACGGGCGCAGCGCGGTGTCGAGGGCGCGCAGGAGCTCTCCCACCCGTCCGCCTCCGGCAGGCGCGCGAGGCAGACGGCCGAGTACCGCGACGACGGTCGCCGGCGCGTGCTCGCGCGCCCAGCCGAGGGTGTCCCCGACAGCGCTCCGAACCCCTGCGGGAGCGAGCTCCTCGGCGCGTGCCGCGTGTACTGCCGCACCGAGGACGTGCTTGACCTGATGGGCGTCGGCCAGCGGGTGGAGGAACGCGGCCGCGGCCGCATGGCTCGCGGCCCGCGCCGCGTCGGCTGCCGCAGGGTGCGCGGCGGGCGTCTCCTGCGCCGCTTTGAAGGCCGCCCACCCGTGCCGCCGCAGCGCCGCCGTGCGCCGCCCGCCCCCGGCGAACCCGTCCGCCGCCGCGATCGCCTCGCGAGGGCGGGCATCGGTCGGCCGGGCCACCTCGAACAGCCCCAGCACCCTGCGGGCGCAGTCCGCCGCGTACCCCGCGACCTCACGGAGTTCCCCCTCGCTCAGCTCGATCCGCTCCGAGTCACCCGCCACGGCCCCATTCTGCCGCGGGCCGCCGCCCGCTCACCGGGTCCAGTAGCGGAGGTTGCGGAAACGCGCCTCCGCGCGGCCCGAGCCGTGGTCGTAGACGCCGTTCTTGAAGTAGCGGGTGGCCGGACCACGGTCGGCGGCGGTCAGGACGAGGGAGTCGTCGAAGTAGACCTCGACCGTGCCGGTCCCGCTGCTCGCGTGGTGGGCGACCTTGACGTTGAACCAGGTGTCGTAGGCACCGGCCTTCAGAACCGTGCCGTCATAGCGCCGCACCGTACCGCCGCCCGTGTCATAGACGTCGAGCATGATGTCGGTGGCGGGCGTGCCCGACGGGTGGACGCCGCGCAGGATCTGGACGAAGGTCGCGTTGTCCGTGCCGGACGGGAGGTACACGTCGCCGTCCCACATGTGGTCGCCCGTGGTGTAGTCGACGTTCCAGCGCATCTCGGTGCGCGGGTCGGTGGAACTGCCCTGCTTGAACGGTTCGTCGGTGGCGTACACCCACATCCGGTCCACCCCGCCGCTGTGACTGTGCCGCGCACCGAGATCGAGGTTCCACGGCTTGTCCCAGCCGTAACTGAAGGACGTCTGCGTCCAGCCGGCGGTCGGATCGGCGGCCGCGACGGCGTGCGCGGCGGCCGGAAGGCCGAACGCGGCGCCACCGGCCAGCAGACCGGCGCCCGCCCGTAAGACGGATCTCCTGTTCACCGTGTGCCCTTTCCTGTGAGGGAGCCGAGGTCGACGGCGTCGGCCATCGCCTGCAACCCGGCGTCGTCGAAGTGCAGATGGTCGCCGGAGTCGTACGCCGGCAGGATCCGGTCGGGTGCGGCGGGGTCACGCACGACGGCGTCGAAGTCCACCACCGCGTCGAAGATCCCGCCGTCGCGGATCAGGCCGTCGACGGACTGCCGCACCGCCTCGCGCGCCGCGGTCCAGCCGCCGTGGCCGCCGTACGGCGTGATCGTGCCGCCCACGACGCGGATGCCGCGGGCGTGGCAGCGCGCCACGATCTCGCGGTACGCGGCCTCGAAGGCGGCCGGGTCGGTCTGGGCGGGGGTGCCCTTGATGTCGTTGATGCCCTCCACGAGGATCACGGCGCGCACGCCGCTGTGGGAGAGCACGTCCGCGTCCAGCCGGGACAGCGCGCTGGGACCGGTGCCGTCGAGCAGCACGCGGTTGCCCGCGATGCCCGCGTTCAGCACGCCCAGGCGCCTCGGCGGGGGCAGTTGGGCGAGGCGGTCGGCGAGCCGGTCGGGCCAGCGGTGGTTGGCGCTCGCCGTCGAACCCGACCCGTCGGTGATGGAGTCGCCCAGCGCGACGACGCTGCCCGCGGCCGGTGCGCCGAGCACGTCGACGCCGGTCAGGTAGTACCAGGAGCCGGTGGTCGTGGTGTACGCGGCGCCTGCCTGGTCGGCCGTGTGGTCCCCGGCCGGGGCGATGAACGACGTCTGCAGCGCCGAGTGGTGATAGGTCGCCGGGCCCGAGTCGCCGGGAGTGTAGAGGCTGACCAGCAGGTTGGCGTCCGCGGGCACCCGCAGCGGGACGGGATCGCTGACGGCGTCCGCGCCCGCCGGCACCTCGGCGGAGGCGGCGCCGTGGAAGGTGACCCTGCGGACGGTTCCGGCCACCGCGTTCGGGCTCTTGGGGGCGCCGGGCTCCTGTACGGCGACGGTGACGGCCCCGAGTTCGAGCGGTGCCGTACCGAGCCGGTTGGACACGCGGACGCGAGCCGCGCCGCCGCCGACGCTGGTGTGGATCACATTGCGCACCGACTGGCCGGGCAGCTCGGCGGTGGTGGCGGACGGGGCCGCCTCCCACGTGCCCGTCCAGACGGGCCCGTCGGGTCTGTGCGGGGCAGGTGCGGCCGCGCTCGCCGGTAACGGCAGGAGCGCGAGGGTGAGAGCGGCGGCGGGAGCCGCGAGCAGACACCGGAGCGTGAACGTGCGCATGCCGTGCAGTCCTTCCGGTCGGGAGTCGGACGCAGGCAACCGCAATACATCGGAGGAGTCAAGGGATGGAACAAGGGTTGAGGAGGTGATCGAGCGTCAAATTACCTAGTAGATAGGTGCTGTTGAGCAAGGCTTGTCAGTGTCCTTGCCGTTGACAGGCGACAGAAGCCTGCCTAGGTTCTTCGCCGATACACCCGATGTATCGAAGAGCCGTCAGTCTGGAGGACGATGATGACCTCGCAGCCGGGGAAGAGCTCGCCGGTGCGGTGGAGAACGGCGGTCGCGGCCCTGTGCGCCGGGCTGGTGGCCGCGCTCGGCACCACCGCTCCCGCGCGGGCGGAGCAGGGCACCGCGCGGCGCGCCCAGGTCTGGTCGCTGTCCGCCGCCGCGCACGACGCACCGCACGCGCGCGTGTCCCTGGACGGCACCACCGGCGCGCTGAGCCTGTCCGTGTCCCGCGACGGCCGTACGGTCATCGAGCCGTCGCCCGTCGGCATCGTCACCGAACAGGCGGACTTCTCCAAGGACCTGCGCTTCCTGCGGCGCAGCGACCGGCTGGTCGCCGAACACTACCGGACCAGGTCCGGCAAGCGCCTGGACCGCCGGGTCCGGATGAACGAGACCCGCCTGTCCTTCGCCACCCCCGCCGGCGCCCGCCTCGACCTCGTGGTCCGCGCCTCGGCCGACGGCATCGCCTACCGCTACGTCCTGCCCACCGGACACGGCGACGTCCTCGGCGAGACCTCCGCCTTCAACCTCCCCGCGGACGCGAGCGCCTGGCTCGACACCTACCGGGTCGACAACGAGGGGCAGTTCAACTCTTCGTACACCGCCGCGGCCGCCCCCACCGGCGAGTACTCCGACCAGGCCCTCTTCTCCACCGCAGGCGGCTACACCCTGCTCGCCGAGTCCGACCTCACCGGCCGCTACTCCGGCGCCCGGCTCGCCCACGACCAGGGCACCGGCACCTACCGGATCAAGCTCGCCGACGACCGGGTGCACACCACCGGCCCCCTCGTCACCCCCTGGCGCGCGATGATCACCGGCGACCTGGCCACCGTCACGGGATCCACCTTCACCGACGACCTCGCGCCCGCCGCCAAGGCCGCCGACACCTCCTGGATCCGGCCCGGCACCGTGCTGTGGACCTGGCTGGCCGGCGGCCGCGCGGCCGGGCAGAGCCTCGAGGCGCAGAAGGCGTACGTCGACTACGCCGCCGCACGGCACTGGCCCTACGAGGCCGTCGACGCCGGCTGGTACTTCAAGAGCGACGCCTGGGACACCACCGACCCGAACTGGCAGACCGACAGCTGGATGCCCCAACTCGTCGACTACGCCCGCGCGAAGGGCGTCGGCATCGTCGTCTGGATCCACCAGCGCGACCTCGCCACGGCCGAGCAGCGCGCCCAGTGGCTGCCCACCCTGGAACGCTGGGGCGTCAAGGGAGTCAAGATCGACTTCATGAACTCCGAGGCGCAGTCCATGCTCCAGTGGTACGACGACGTCCTCAGGGACACGGCCGCCCACCACCTGATGATCGACTTCCACGGCTCCACGCTCCCCAAGGGCATCCAGCGCACCTGGCCGCAGGTCATGACCATGGAGGGCGTCGGCGGCGAGGAGAAGCGCACCAACACCGCGACCCACCTCACCACGCTGCCCTTCACCCGCAACGTCATCGGCTCCATGGACTTCACCCCCGGCGGCTTCCAGCGCGTCGGCCAGCGGCCCGACTCCGACGCGGCCGAGGTGGGTCTGACCGTCGCCTACGAGTCGGGCCTGCAGATGCTCGCCGGCACCCCGGAGTCGTACGACGCCCGGCCACTCGCCCGTGACTTCCTCCAGCAGCTCCCCGCCGCCTGGGACGACACCCGGCTGCTCGCCGGACAGCCCGGTCAGGAGGCGGTCCTGGCCCGCCGCAGCGGACAGCGGTGGTTCCTCGGCGGGGTGTACGCCGGCGCCGCGCACACCGCCCAGGTGCCGCTGTCGCTCGGTCCCGGACGGTGGCTGGTGCAGACGATCCGGGACGGCGCCGACAGGCTCGTCCAGGACCGGGCGGTGCTGCGCGGCGGTGACACCCTGAGCGTCGACGTCGTCGCCAATGGCGGCTTCGCCGGCATCGCGTGCCCGTGGCGTCCGGGGGTCACCACCTGCCACCGCTGAGCAAAGCGGCCGGACAAATGCGGTGGTGCGCGTCCGGTCCCCGGACCAGCATGGGACGCATGACCGAGCAACCCGCGCGATGGAGCCAGGCGACCGTCTACCCCGACATGTGGGCCGACCCGGACGACGACCCCCGCGAAGGACCGAGTCCGGAGGGCGAACGCGCCACGCTGGAGGACTATCTGACGAACTATCGCCTGACCCTGCGGATGAAGTGCGAGGGGCTGGACGCGGAGCAACTCGCCCGCCGGTCGGTGCCGCCGTCGACCATGTCGCTGCTCGGCCTGATCCGCCACCTCGCCGAGACGGAGCGGGACTGGCGCAACTGGATGACCGACTCGGACCCGCTGCCGAAGCTGTACGGCGACCCCGACGGGGACTTCGACGGAGCAGTCGCCGACCAGGCCGTGGTCGAGGAGGCGTACGCCGCGCTGGAGCGTGAACAGGCAGCGACGGACGCCGCGTTGGCCGCGCATCCGGATCTCGGCGAGCGCCTCGGCAAGGACCGGATCTCGGTCCGGGAACTGCTGGTCCACCGGATCGAGGAGTACGCCCGCCACTGCGGCCACGCCGACCTGCTGCGCGAGTGCGTCGACGGACGGGTGGGCCAGTGATGGCGGCGGCAGGTCACTGAACGGGCGGTGGTCCGCTGCTCTCCCGGACCACCAGTTCCGTCGCCACCTCCACCCGGGTCGTCTCCGGCGCCTGCCCCGACAGCAGGCGCAGCACCATGCGGGCGGCGAGCGCGGTCATGTCGGCGACGGGGGTGCGCATCGTCGTCAGGCGGGGCGTCACCCAGTCGGCGAACGGCAGGTCGTCGAAGCCGACCACGCTGACGTCGTCCGGGATGCGCAGCCCCCGCTCGGCCGCCGCACGGTAGGTGCCGAGCGCCTGGTGGTCGCTGCCCGCGAAGATCGCGGTGGGCCGGTCGGGCAACGCCAGCAGATCCAGGGCGTGTTCGTGGGCCAGCCCGTGGGTGAAGTCGCCGTGGCGGACCAGGGCCGGGTCGAAGGGGAGCCCGGCCTCCGTCAGCGCCGAGCGGTAGCCGTCGACGCGGGCGCGTGAGGTCAGTCGGCGCTCCGGGCCGCTGATGACGGCGATGCGCCGATGGCCGAGCTCGATGAGATGACGGGTCGCGGCCAGCCCGCCGGGCCAGTTGGCCGCGCCCACCCAGGGGACGCCGGGCGCGGGTTCGTCGATCGGGGCGACGAGGGCGTACGGGATGCCGAGCCCGGCGAGGTCCGCCTGCTGCCCCGGGGTCAGTTCGGGGACGACGAGGATCGCGCCGCGGGTGGGGCGGGTGGCCAGCGAGTCGAGCCACTGGCGCGCCCTCTTCTGCCGGCCGTGCGTGGCGGAGACGACCAGCCCCATGCCCGCCTCGTGCAGCACGTCCTCCGCGCCGCGGATCAGCTCCACCGCCCAGGGGCTGTCCAGCTCGTTGAGGACCAGGTCGATCAGCCCGCCCGGTGGAGCCGCCGTGGCCGCAGCCCGCGGCCGTGCCAGATAGCCGTGCCTCTCCAGGAGGCGCTGCACCTTGGCCCGTGTCCCCGCCGAGACATCGGACCTGTCGTGCAGCACCTTGGAGACGGTCGACACCGAAACCCCAGCCTCTTCAGCGATTTCGGCCAGAGTACGCCGCCTCGCGTCGCCGGATTCTGTCCGGACTGTTGACGTCATCGGATGAATCTCCTACGTTTCCGGGACGGTCACAGATTGCGAAAACTATCGCAAGGTGGAGAGGGCACATGAGACCCAGGCACCTGTCCGTACTGGCCGCCGTGGCGGCCCTGTTCGCCGTTCCGCTCCCGGCGCACGCCGCGGCCCCCGCCCGCACCTACCAGGTGGCTCCCTGGGGCAGCGACCACGCGCACGGCCGGCCGACGAGCCCCCTGCGCACCATCGGTGCCTGCCTGGCCCGCGTCCACCCCGGCGACACCTGTCTGATCCACCGCGGCACCTACCGCGAGCAGGTCACCCCGCCCTCCGGCACCAAGGACGCCCCGATCACCCTCGCCGCGTACGGCGACGGGCCGGTGACCGTCGACGGGACCGAGAAGGTGACCGGCTGGAAGGACGCCGGCGGCGGACTGGTCGCCGCCGACACCGACCTGCCGCTCGACCCCGACCTCAACGCGGTGTTCCTCGACAACGACCGGGCGGCGGAGGGCCGTTGGCCCAACTCGGGCCCGGACCCGCTGAACACCACCTGGGCCGAGGCCGACCCCACCTCCACCGACCAGCACATCGACGACACCGACCTGCCGGACGCCGACTGGACCGGCGCCACGGTCCATCTGTGGGCGGGCTCCAACCCCTGGGCCCAGCAGACCGGCACGGTCACCGCGAGCGCGCCCGGCAAACTGGACTTCAAGGGCGGCAACCACCGCTGCCCGCCGCTGTGCATGGGCGACCAGAACTACCGCAACTACTACCTCGTCGGCTCGAAGGCGGCCCTGGACCAGCCGGGGGAGTGGTACTACGACAAGGCCGCGCACCGGCTCTACCTGGTCCCGCCGAAGGGCGGCATGGCCGGGCACACGGTCACCGCCAAGCACCGCCTGTGGGGCGTCGACCTGACGGGCAGCTCCCACGTCACCGTGCGCGGCCTGAACCTGTGGGGCACCTCCCTGCGAACAGGCCCATCCAGCACGGGAGTTGTGGTCGACGGACTGCACGCCACCTACATCTCCGAGTTCTCCACCCTCCCCATGCCGCCGGACAGCGACCTCGCCGTCCCGCCCGCCGAAGGGCACATCGTCGCCTCCCGCATCCTCGACTCCGGCGTGCAGATCCTCGGCACCGGCAACACCCTGGAGAACAGCGAGATCTCGCAGTCGGCCGGCGACGGCGTCCTGGTGCGCGGCGGGCACAACACCGTGACCGACAACTACATCCACGACGTCGGCTGGATGGGCAGCTACACCCCCGGCATCGAGATCAACGGCAACGACCACACGGTCACGCACAACACGGTCCGCCGCACCGGGCGCGCCGCCATCGACACGGCGTGGCAGCTCAACGGGGCCGAGTTCCACGGCAACCGGATCGCCTACAACGACCTGTCCGAGGCCATGCGGACCTCCCGCGACGGTTCGCCCTTCTACGTGTGCTGCAGCCTCGACGCCTCCGGCACCTCCATCGACCACAACACCGCCCACGACGCCGACGGCCAGGTCGGCTTCTACGTCGACAACTACTCCGGCCACTTCCTCCTCCACCACAACGTCGCCTGGAACACCGGCAGTCGGGGCACCTTCTTCAACGGCCACACCGGCCCGAGCATCGCCAACCAGGACCACAACTCCAGTTACGGCGTGGGCATCAACGGCACCTCGGTCCAACTGAGCGGAGCGACCGACGCCTCGGGGTCGTACATCAGCAACATCGTGGGACCGATGCCGGTCAGCGTGACCCAGAAGGGCGATCCGCTGCCGGTCGTCCGCTCCAACCTCGTCACCGACCGGGCCGGATACACCGACGCCGTCAACGGCGAGCTGTGGCCGACCGCCGGCTCACCCGTCATCGACGCCGGCGAGACGATCGACGGCATCACCACCGACGTACGCGGCGCGGCCCCCGACATCGGCGCCTACGAGTACGGCGCGCCGATCTGGTCGACCGGCTGCGACCTCCCGGGCTGCGGGGAGCGCGTCCGGCACGGCGCGTGGACCGCCACCGCGAGCGACGGCACCGACGCCTCCGCCGCCGTCGACGGAGACATCAACACCCGGTGGACGGCGGCGAGCCCACAGACCCCCGGACAGTCGCTGACCGTCGACCTGGGCGAGCCGAAGACCTTCGACCGGCTCTCCCTCGACGCCGGACGCGACACCAGCGGCCAGCCCTACGGCTTCGCGGTCTCCGTCAGCCGCGACGGCAGCCACTTCAGCGGCACCCTCGCCCGCGTCGCCGGCCGCTCCTTCACCCAGGACGCCACCTTCCCGCCCCGCACGGCCCGGTACGTCCGCGTCACCCTCACCGCGAGCGGCCCCTCCCCGTGGGTGATCAACGACCTGCGCCTTTACGGCGACGGACCCGACGCCGCCGGCACCCTCCAGGCCGAGCAGGCCACGTCCGCCCACGGGGTACGGCGGGACACCGCGGCCACCGGCGTCATGGCCTCCGGCGACTGGATCGCCTACCAGCGGGCCGGCGCGTACGGCGACCGGCTCACCGTACGCCTCGCCTCGACCTGCGCCGCCGGCTGCGTTCTGCACCTTCGCCTCGGCGGCCCGGACGGGCCGGTGGCCGGCACCCTGCCGGTACGCGCCACCGGCTCCACCGACACCTGGCAGGAGCAGTCGGTCACCCTGCCCCACCGCCTGACCGGCACCCACGACCTCTACCTGGTCGCGAAGGGAGGCCCCCAGGTCGCGGCCTTGGACTGGCTGAGGATCCGCGAGTGACCCGCGTCGTCGGGCGGGCGGCTCACGGCTTGCGGGCCAGCCCGCCGTGCTCGGCGACCACCTCCGGCGTCGCCGAACCCGGCTCCGGACGCCACCGGGTGACGGAGACGACGCCGGGGTCGACCAGTTCCAGCCCCTCGAAGTAGGCCGTGATCTCGTCGACGGTCCGCAGGTTGTACGGGACGGCACCGCTCTCGTTGTAGGCGTCCTGGGCCTGCTCGAAGACCGGGTCGATACCGCGCGAGCCGTCGTCGACGACGAGGTAACTGCCGGAGGGCAGTGCGGCCATCAGCCGGGTCACGATGGAGCGGGCCTCGGCGTGGTCGGCGACGTGGCCCAGGATGTTGCTGAGGATGAGCGCAGTGGGGCGGCCGAGGTCCAGCGTCTGGGCGGCGCCCGCGAGGATGCGGTCCGGGTCCCGCACGTCGGCGTCGATGTAGGCGGTCGCGCCCTCGGCCGTGGAGTAGAGCAGGGCACGGGCGTGGGCCAGGACCAGCGGGTCGTTGTCGACGTAGACGATCCGTGCGTCCGGGGCGTGCTGCTGGGCCACCTCGTGGGTGTTCTGGGCGGTCGGCAGACCGGTGCCGACGTCCAGGAACTGCCGGATGCCCGCCTCCGTGACCAGGTAGGTGATGGTGCGGCGAAGGAAGGCGCGGCTGCCGCGGGCTATGGTGACGATGCCGGGGAAGACAGCGGTGTAGGCGTCGCCGGCCTCCTCGTCCACCGGGTAGTTGTCCTTGCCGCCGAGCCAGTAGTTCCAGATACGGGCGGAGTGCGGCACCGACGTGTCGATGTCCTGGTGCTGCGCGGGTTCGGGCGTCGTCACGGGGTCGCTCATGGGTCGGGTCCGTCCTTCGGCCGAGGCGTGGATCATTCACGCCCCAACCTACGTCCCAACACCCCCTCGGCACACGCCGGTTCTGCTTTCTCTGACGCGGCGCCCGCCTCAGAGCCGTGGTGACCGGCGCACCGTCAGGACGGCGATGTCGTCGTGCTGGCCGTCGTCGCCCGCGAACGCGCGGGCGTCCTCGTAAAGGGCCTCCGGGAGACCGGTGGGGGAGGAGAGGTCGAGGTGCTTCGCCAGGCGCTCGTCGACCGGGTAGAACGCGCCGTCCGCCGCCCTGGTCTCGGTGAGGCCGTCGGTGCTCAGCAGCAGTGTCGCCCCCTGCGGGAAGTCGAACCAGCCGACGGTGGTGGGCTCGGCGGCCAGTTCGGCGAGACCCAGCGGCACACCGGTGTCCAGGTCGGGCTGAGAGACGGTGCCCTCGTCCACCACGAGGGGCGGGATGTGCCCGCAGTTGACCGCCTGCACCTCGGTGTCCTCGTCCACGCCGATGATCAGCGCGGTGACGAACCGCTCGTCGTCGCCGGAGTGGGCGGCATAGGAGTTGTGCCGTACGACCGAGGCGTCCAGGGCGTCGACGAGCGCGGTCAGGGTGGGCTCCCGGTGGGCGGCCTCACGGAAGGCGCCGATGACGGCGAACGCGGCGCCCACCGCGGCCAGCCCCTTGCCCTGCACGTCGCCGATCAGCACGCGCGTGCCGAAGGGCGAGTCGACGACGTCGTAGATGTCACCGCCGACCAGCCGGTCCTCCTGCAGGGGTTCGTAGACGCCGTTGACCAGCACGTCGCCGGTGACCAGGGGCAGGGGGTGCAGGATGTGCCGCTGCATGGCCGCGGCGGTCGAGCGCAGCCGCAGCATCTCGTTCTCGCGCCGGATGCGGCGATGACCGGCGTAGACGGAGGTCACCCCCAGGGCGAGGGTGAACAGGATCAGCAGCGAACGTTCCAGCCAGTGGCCGCCGGTCGGCGCCCGCAGCACCGTGGTGACGGTGACGACGACGGCCGTCCACCCGGCGACGAACGCGGTCTGCCGGACCGTGCACAGCGTGGACGCCGTGCTCGGCAGGAACACCAGCAGCCCCAGGATCCACACCTCGGTCCCGGACAGGGCACTCAGGAACTCGACCAGCACGGTCGCGGCCAGCGCGCCGAGCACCACCTCGGCGTTGCCCGGCGACTGAACGACGTCGAGGACTTCGACGGGTCTCCTCCGTCGTCGGATGTCGGCGGCCATGCGCACTCCCGGGCAGGTGTTGATCTCCTCAAACGGTATGCCACGTTCGACCGGATGCGGGAGGCGCACCGCCTCGGTGCCGGGTCAGGGCACGGTGATGACGACCTGACCGGTGGGGCGGGTGCCGTCGTAGGCGTAGACATGGACCTGGACCGGGCTGCCGCCGGGTCGCGCCGCGACGAGGGAGAGGGCGACGAGACGACCGGCGCGGTCCTTCGCCACCGTACGGACGCGCACGGAGGCGGTGGGGGACACGACGACCGTGCGGCCGTGGGAGCAGTCGGAGGAGAGGGAGACGACGCGGGGCGCCGGACCGCCGTGCTGCCGGGTGGTGGAGTCGGGCAGCCGGGAGGTGGCCGGGGCGGCGGGCATGCCACGGGTGACCGCTCCCAGCCGGGTCGTTCCGATGGATTCGGCGCCGCTCCAGAACGTCACCCCGCACAGCTTGAGCGGGGGCCCGCCACTGCGCACGTCGGGCTGAAAGCAGCCGGCGGCCCCGGCGGCCACGAGGGCCAGGCAGGCGACCGACAGCGCGCGGTGGTGCGGAGTCCGGGGCATCGGCGTCCTCCTCGTACGGATCGGATCGGCGCTTCACGCGCGGCCGGCCGTGCCGACCACTCCTGAGACGGCGAGGGCGCCGGAAACGTTCGTTGCCCGCTAGGTGAACGGAGCGGCAACCACGAGCCGGTGGACCGACGGCCGTCGGATGAGCGAGCACACACCGTCCCAGGCCGAAGGCGAACGGGACGACGACCGGAACAGCGAACGCGGCGACGCAGGCCACGAGCCGCCCGGGACCACTCCCTCGCAGGCGGAAGGGGAGCGGGAGGACGAGGACGACGATGACGAGGACGAGGAGGACGAGGAGGACACCGACGAGGGGCCGGGGGCGTCGCCCGGGCTCGTCACCCGCGATCACGTACGTGAACTGCTGGCGGCGCACGTAAGCGCCCTCGACGTCATGTCCCGCACGGAACTCGTCCGCCGGATCGGTACGGACTCGCCGTCCGACCGCGAACTGGACCTGCTGGCCGGCACGTTGAACACCATGGTCGCCCAACTCGGCGCCTGAGTACCGGCCGCAGGACCACGGGTGCCCCGTCCCCGCTACACCTGGTCCCCTCCGCGCGAGCTCTTCGCCCCGGCCTTCGGTGCCGTCCTTGGCGAGCCGTCCGGGGACAGCAGGGCGGCGGCGGCCCGGCGATGCAGCGCGTCCACCGTGGTGAGCTGGCGTTCGGCCCGGCGCAGCAGCTCCTCCAGGCGGGCGGTGTCCAGGAGCGGTTCCGTCGGGGCGGCGCAGAGCAGGGCGTGCCAGAGCATCGCCTTGCCGGCTATGCCCGTTCGCAGGGCCTCGAGCTCCACAAGCACCGTGAGACCGGAGCGCCGCAGCAGCCGTCCGTTGGGCTTCGCCCGCGCGAGCTTCTCGCCCACCCACGCCCCGTAGACCTTGTAGCGCCTCGTGGGCGCCCGCAGCTCCGTCATCAGCCGCAGCAGGGCCTGGCGGTCCTGTGAGATCTCCACCTCCAGCGTGCGCAGTTCCTCGCCGTACGGCGTGTCCGCGTGCTCCTGGGCCATGCGGCGCGCGAGCCGCGTACCGGCCGTCGCGCCCGCCAGATGATCGTTGAGATAGATGCCGAGGATTCTCTGCCGACCGGGACCCTCGCCCGAGCCCCGTACCGAAGCGCTCATGGTCTTCCTCCGCCTTCCGTAACCTCTTGACGCTCGGCGAGTGCCCCGGATGGCGCGGTCGACCGCCCCGATCCGGGCACACGATGATCCGTCGGCCGGGTGCGGGAAATGCCACGGTGGGTCAGAGTGGGTAGGCTGGTTCGCCCCTCCGGCTGCGAGGGAGGAGGAATCCGTGTGCCGACTTTTCGGTCTCAGCAGCGCTCCGGAACACACCCGTGCCACCTTCTGGCTCCTGGACGCACCCGACAGCCTCAGCCGGCAGAGCCGTCGCGACCCCGACGGCACGGGCCTGGGCTACTTCACCGCCGACGGCGCCCCGCGCATCGACAAGGCGCCCATCGCCGCCTACCGGGACCGCGCCTTCGCCGAGGAGGCCCGGCAGGTGCGGTCCGTGACCTTCCTCGCCCACGTGCGCTTCGCCTCCACCGGCAGCCTCGACGCCCGCAACACCCATCCGTTCCAGCAGGACGGGCGCCTGTTCGCGCACAACGGGGTCATCGAGGGTCTCGACGACCTCGACGACCAGCTCGGCGACGACAGGTCGCTGGTCGGCGGCGACACCGACTCCGAGCGGTTCTTCGCCCTGATCACCCGGGAGGTCCGCCGCAACGGAGGCGACGTGACCACCGGCATCGAGCAGGCCGCGGGATGGATCGCCCGCAACCTGCCCGTCTACGCCCTCAACCTGATCCTCGTCACCGCCGACGAGCTGTGGGCACTGCGCTTCCCGGACACCCATGAGCTGTACGTCCTGGAGCGTGCGGCGGGTGGGCAGCACGGCAGCCGGCACCTGGACCACAGCGGCAGCAACGGCCGGATGCGCGTCCACTCCGCCCACCTGGCCGACCACCCCGCGGTCGTCGTCGCCAGCGAACGCATGGACGACAACCCCCGCTGGCGCCTCCTGGAGGCGGGCGAACTGCTCCACGTCGGCCCCGACCTCCGTACCACCCACCGCGTCGTCCTGCGGGAGCCCCCCGCCCACCAGCTCACGCTCGACGACCTGCACCCGGACGCCGCCGCCTCCCAGCGAGCCGCCTGATACCGCTCATATGTGAGGCCCATGCGTCAAACGCGCACGCGGGGGCGCTTAGTCATCGCCGCTCTGGGCACTTGGGGGGACGTCATCACAGCCGCCGCGTCCACCCGCCGAGGACAGGTTCCGACAGGACGCGCGGAGTCCGGGCAAGACCTCGAGGAGTGTCGTGAACGTACGCATCGGAGTCGAGGAGGAGTTCCACCTCCTGGAGGTGGAGAGCGGACTGCTCGTACCGCGCGCCGACCGGGTCCTGCGACGGCTTCCCAGCCGGGGCTTCACCGCAGAGCTGCACCAGTCCACCGTGGAGTCGAACAGCGGGGTGCACACCTCGCTGGACAGCCTGTACGCCGACCTCTCCCGGACCAGACGGCGGCTCGACACGGCCGCCTCCTCGCTGGGTCTTGCGGTGGTGGCCGCGGGCACGGCGCCCCTGGCGCCCGCCGCCTCCGGGCACCCCACCGCCGACGCGCGCTACCGCCACATGGTCGAGGAGTACCGCCAGGTGGCCGACGAGCAACTGATCTGCGGTGCGCAGATCCACGTGGACATACCCGACCGCGACACGGCGGTGGGCGTCATGTGCGCGATCTCGCCGTGGCTGCCCGTGCTGCTCGCGCTGTCCGCGAGTTCGCCCTTCTGGCAGGGGTCCGACACCGGCTACGCCAGCTGGCGCACCATGGTATGGCAGCGCTGGCCGACCGCCGGGCCGGTGGGCTGCTACGCCGACGCCGCCCAGTACGACGCCGCGGTCGACGAACTCGTCCGGGCGGGGATCATCAGCGATCCCGGGATGATCTACTGGGACGTACGGCCGTCCGCGCACCTGCCCACGCTGGAACTGCGCATCTGCGACGCCTGCCCGCGCGTCGAGACGGTCGTGCTCATCGCGGGGCTGTTCCGGGCCCTGGTGACGGACGCCCGCGAGCGTCGAACGGCCGGTGCCCTGACGTGCGACGGCCATCACGAGTGGTTGCGCGGCGCCACCTGGCGCGCCGCGCGGTCCGGCCTCGAGGGGACGTTGGTGGACCCCCGGACCCGCCGGGAGGCACCCGCCGCACGGGTCGTCCGCAAGCTGCTCTCCCGCCTGCGCCCCGCGCTCGAGGCCCATGGCGACTGGCAGACCGTCAGCGGCCTCACCAGGCGGGCCCTGACGGAAGGCAGCGCCGCCCGCTCCATACGCCGCACGGCCGAGGAAGAGGACCTGCTGGCCTGCGTCGACATGCTGATCGCCGAGACCCGCGGCGAGCGCAGGAACAGCCGGCCCTCGGCGCACGGCCGCAGGAAGCCCCGGGGCTCCGTCACGGGCCCAGCGGGCGCCTCCGCCACCTCCGGTACTCCGGAGGTCATCAGCCGCTGACCCGCGCCATCACGCGCGGCCTTCCCCCTACGTCCCAGGAGAGGTTCTTCCATGCCCAGCCATACCGTCGGGGCCGCGACCGGCAGGCGCGGCCCGCAAGGCGCCTTCCGCATCGTGATCGCCGAGACACGGAACGGAAGGGAGGTGGCGCACCATGTGCGGGCTGGTCGGTGAGATCACCTTCGACGGCGGGCGGCCCGACCTCGCGGCCGTCGCGCGCATGAGCGACCGGCTCGCCGCCCGCGGACCCGACGGGCACGGGATCTGGACCCGCGACGCGGTGGCACTGGGCCACCGGCGCCTGAAGATCATCGACCTCTCGGACCTCGGCGCACAGCCGATGACCGACACCGACGGCGAGCTCACCGGCGTCTTCAACGGCTGCGTCTACAACTACCGGGAGCTGCGCGAGGAACTGCGCGGCCTCGGCCACCGCTTCGCCTCCACCTCCGACACCGAGGTCGTCCTCAAGGCCTACCTGCAGTGGGGCACCGCGTGCGTCGAGCGCTTCTACGGCATGTTCGCCTTCGCCCTCGTCGAGCACCGCACCGGCCGCGTCGTCCTGGCCCGCGACCGGCTCGGCATCAAGCCGCTGTATCTGGCCCCGGCGCCGGGCCGCCTGCGGTTCGCCTCCACCCTGCCCGCCCTCCTCGCCGCCGGCGACGTCGACACCACCATCGACCCGGTCGCCGTCCACCAGTACCTGACCTGGCACGCGACGGTCGCGGCACCGCGGACCGTCCTGAACGGCGTGCGCAAGCTCCCGCCGGCCACCGTGCGCGTCGTCGAACCGGACGGCACCCACCGCGACCACCGCTACTGGCAGCCGTCGTACACCCGCCGGGCGGAGTACGCGGACATGGGCCCCGACGAGTGGCGGGACGCGGTGCTGGAGGCCCTGCGTACGGCCGTGCGCCGACGGATGGTCTCCGACGTGCCCGTCGGGGTCCTGCTCTCCGGCGGCCTCGACTCCAGCCTGATCGTGGCGCTGCTGGCCGAGGAGGGCCAGCGGGATCTGATGACGTTCAGCGTCGGCTTCGAGGCCGAGGGCGGCGAGCAGGGCGACGAGTTCCGGTACTCGGACCTGGTGGCCCGCGAGTTCGGCACCGACCACCGCCGGATGATGGTCCCCTCCCAGCGGGTGTCGACGGACCTGGACGCCACCGTCGCCGCAATGAGCGAACCCATGATCAGCCATGACGTGGTCGCCTTCCACCTGCTGTCCGAACAGGTCTCCCGCGAGGTGAAGGTCGTGCAGAGCGGGCAGGGCGCGGACGAGGTGTTCGCCGGGTACCACTGGTACCCGGATCTCGCCGAGGTGCCGCGCGAGGAGGAACCCGCCCGGTACGCCGAGGTCTACTTCGACCGTCCGCACGCCGACCTCGCCCGCGTGCTGCAGCCGGACATGCTCCCCCCGGACGACGTCTCGGGCCGCTTCGTCGGGGAGCACATGGCACGCCCCGGCGCGCAGACCGCCCTGGACGCCGCGCTGCGTCTGGACACCCACGTGATGCTCGTCGACGACCCCGTGAAGCGGGTCGACAACATGACCATGGCCTGGGGCCTGGAGGCCAGGGTGCCGTTCCTCGACCACGAACTGGTGGAGCTGGCCGCGGCCTGCCCCCCGGAGCTGAAACTCGCCGACGGCGGCAAGGGCGTACTGAAGGAAGCGGGCCGCAAGCTGCTGCCGCGGGAAGTCGTCGACCGCCCCAAGGGGTACTTCCCCGTCCCCGCCATCCGGCAGATGGCGGGCCCCGTCCTGGACCGGGTGCGCGAGGCGCTCGAAGCGCCCGAGGCGAGGAAGCGCGGGCTCTTCCAGGACGCGTACGTGGCCGAACTCCTTCAGGCCCCGGACGAGCACCGGACCAAGCGGGGGGCCAACGCCCTGTGGCAGGTGGCCCTGTTGGAGATATGGCTGCAGACGCACGGAATCCAGTGACCGGAGAGCCCGCCGCGCCGAACGCCGGGGCTGCGCCGCCCTCCTCCGGCGTCGCCCCGGAGGCGGTGCCGCTGCCCGACGCGAGAGGCCACCGTGACGCGGTCACCCGGCTGCGCGCGCACGGGTGCTGGTACCCCTCCGCCGACCCCGACGGCGCCGAGGCGGCCTTCATCTGCGACCGGGGCGGCGTGCCGCAGCTGTGGGCCGGCCCCGTGGACGGTGAGGACGTCCGGCTGCTCGACGCCTCCCCCGACCCCGTCATCGAGGTGTCCTGGTCCCCGGACGGCCGCTGGATCGGCTACACCACCGCGCCCGGCGGCGGCGAGCACACCCGGGTGCTGTGCGTACGGCCCGACGGCACCGGACGGCGCATCCTGGCCGGGGCCGACCCCGACACCTCCGCCCATCTGGGCTGCTGGGCGCACGACGGATCGGCCGTCGCGGTCACCCTCGCGGCGCCGGTCACCCGCGCCCACGTGAACGGCACGCGGCCGTCCGCCCCGGCCGACCCGGGCGGGACGGACAGCCGCGCGGCGCTCCTGGGCACCGCCACCGACCTCGTGGGGCCGGGGGCTGTCACCCACGCGGCCCCCGCCACCCGCGCCGGTGGCGGGCTCGCGGCCTACCTCGTCGATCCCGACGGTCTGATGTCTCCCGTGTTGCTGGCCACGGAGGCGCACGCCGCCACCCTGCGGGTCTGCGATCTCAGCGCCGACGGCGCCCTCGCCCTGCTGCGCCGCGGGCCGCGCGGACGCCGGGAGGCGGTGGTGAGGCGGCTGGACGACGCGACGACGACGGCCACCCTGCGGGTAGCGGACGGTGATCCGTGGATCGGCCGGTTCTCTCCCGACGGGCGGACGCTGTGGCTGCGCAGCGACGCCCACCGCGAGCACGCCGCGCTGTTCGAACTCGTCCTCGACGCCGACGGCGTGCCGTGCGGCCGCACGGTGGTGGCGGAGCGCGCGGGCACCGGTCTGGAGCTGCTGTCCCTGGGCCACGACGGCCGCACCGCCGTTCTCGCCTGGAACGTCCAGGGCGCGAGCGAACTGGAACTCGTCGAGACCTTCCCCGCGGCCCCCCTCCCGGACACCACCGGCCCCGCGCGACCGGTATCCCTCCCGCACGAGGTAGTCACCCGGATCGTCCCCGCCGGGGCCGGCCGGCTGCTGCTCGCCCTGTCCGGCTCCCGCCGCCGCCCGGGCGTGTGGTGGGCCCCCGAAGGGGTGTCCCTGCTGCGCACCCCCTGGTCCGCCCGCGACGAGGACACCGTCCCGCCCGGCCGGCCCCCGGCACGCCCCGTCTCCCTGCGGCCCGTGGCACGCGACGGCCTGGTCCTGAGCGGCTGGTACCACCGGGCTCCGGGCCGCGCCCCGGGCGAACCGGCACCCTGCGTCCTGTACCTGCACGGCGGCCCGGAGGAACAGGAACGCCCGCTGTTCAACCCGCTCTACCACGAACTGCTCGGCCGCGGACTGGACGTCTTCGCCCCCGACGTCCGCGGTTCCGCCGGGCACGGCAGGTCGTTCGTCGACGCCGACCTGGGCGAGGGCCGCTTCGCCGCCCTGCAGGACGTCGCGGACTGCGTGGCCCACGTCGTGGAGGCCGGCCTCGCGGACCCGACCCGACTGGCCGTCATGGGGCGCTCGTACGGCGGCTACCTGACCTACGCCTCCCTCGTGTGGCACCCCGACCTGTTCCGCACCGGCGTCGCCGTCTGCGGCATGTCCGACCTGCTGACCTTCTTCGCCGGCACCGAGCCCTGGATCGCCGAATCGGCCGCCCACAAGTACGGCGACCCCGAACGCGACCGCGCGTTGCTGCGCGCCCTGTCGCCGATGAGCCGTGTCGACGCGCTGCGGGTCCCCCTGCTCGCCGTCCACGGCGAACACGACACCAACGTCCCGCCGGGGGAGTCCGAGCAGTTCGTGCGGGCCGCGCGCGCACGCGGCCTGCCCGCCGACCTCCTCGTCCTGCGCGACGAGGGCCACGAATTCCTGCGCGCGGACAACCGGCGACTGTTCCGCCGGGCCGCGGCGGACTGGATGCAGCGGCATCTCGGGCCCCGGTCGTGATCGCTGGCGGGTTTCGGTCCGCGCACGAGGTGAACCCGGTGTACGGGTCGAGAGGGCCGTAGGGCCTCGACGCCCCTAACCGGGGGGCCGACTTGGGAGGAACCATGGATCACTCGCGGGTGCCCGTGCTGGAGGCGCTTCAGGAGTTCCGGCGCCGTGGGGACGTCGTCTTCGGGCCGCCCGGTCACAAGCAGGGCCGCGGCGCCGACCCCCGGGTGGCCGAGATCGTCGGCCTCGACGTGTTCCGTTCGGACGTCCTGTCCCTCAACGGCCTCGACGACCGCCGCCAGTCCCAGGGTGTGCTCAGCCAGGCCCAGGAGCTGATGGCGGACGCGGTCGGCGCCGAGCAGGCCTTCTTCTCCACCTGCGGCAGCTCCCTGTCGGTCAAGACCGCCATGCTGGCCGTCGCCGGTCCCGGCGAGAAAGTTCTGATCTCCCGCAACGCGCACAAGTCGGTGATCTCCGCCGTCGTCGTCAACGGGGTCGAGCCGATCTGGGTCCACCCCAAGTTCGACCGGGAGCGGCACATCGCCCACCCGCCGGAGCCCGACGACGTACGCCGCCGTCTCGAGGAGCACCCGGACGCCAAGGGCATGCTGCTGATCACGCCCACCGACTGGGGGACCTGCGCCGACATCCGGGGTGTCGCGCGGGTGTGCCACGAGTTCGGTGTCCCCCTCATCGTCGACGAGGCATGGGGCGCCCATCTCCCCTTCCACCCGGACCTGCCCGCCTGGGGCATGGACGCCGAGGCGGACCTGGTGCTCACCAGCGTGCACAAGATGGGCGGCGCGATCGAGCAGAGCTCTGTCTTCCACCTGCAGTACGACCGCGTGTCACCGGAGGCACTCAAGCAGCGGGAGGACCTGCTCGGCACCACCAGCGCCTCCTCGCTGGTGTACGCCACCCTCGACGGCTGGCGGCGCCAGATGGTCCAGCACGGGCACGAACTCCTGGACGCCGCCCTGCACCGCGCCGAACGCGTCCGCACGGCCGCGGCCGACCTGCCGGGCCTCAGGCCCATGGGCCAGGAGATCGTGGAGGAGGGGCTGGCCGCCGAGTTCGACCCCCTGAAGATCGTGATCGACGTACGGAAACTCGGCATCAGCGGTATGCAGGCCGCCGAGTGGCTGCGGGCCGAGCGGCACGTGGACGTCGGCGGCTCCGACAGTTGCCGTATCAGCGCCTCCATCACCCACGCCGACGACGACGCGACCGAGGAGGTGCTGCTGGACGCCCTCCGCGCCCTCGTCGACCGCGCCGACACCATCGAGCGCCGGCCCCCGGTCCGGCTGCCCGAGCCCTCCGACCTGGAACTGGAGCAGGCCATGCTGCCCCGCGAGGCGTTCTTCGCCGAGGTCGACCACGTGCCCGCGGAACGCGCCGCCGGCCGTATCGCCGCGGAGATGATCAGCCCGTACCCTCCGGGCGTACCGGCCGTCGCCCCCGGGGAGGTCATCACCGACGCGGTCCTCGACTACCTGCGCAGCGGCGTCGAGCACGGCGTCCTGATCCCGGACGCCGCCGACTCCTCGGTGAAGACGCTGCGGGTGGTGTCACGCCACTGACGCGGCACCGAGGCCGCTCACGGGTTCACGGGGTGAGCCGTTCCTGGTGCCCGCCACGCCACTCGGTCAGCAGCACGGTCGCGTCGTCCTCGAGCCTGCCGTCATGGTGGTCGAGGACGGCGGCCATCAGACGGCGCAGCGTCTCGTGCACGGTGTGTCCGCCGGAGTGCTGGCGACGGACGAAGTCGATGAAACGGTCCCGGCCGAACTGCCGGCCGTGGCCGTCACGCGCCTCGACGACCCCGTCGGTGTACAGCAACAACCGGTCTCCCGGCTCCAGTTGCTCCGAGCACTCCCGCACGGGCAGGCCGAGCTGTGCTCCCATGGGGCCGGCCGGCGGGCAGTCCAGATCGAGGGTCCAGCGGTTGTCGCGCAGCAGGACGGGCAGCGGGTGCCCGCGGTTGATCCAGGTCAGCCGGCCGGTCGTCATCTCCAGGTCCGCCAAGGTGGCCGTCACATAGCGGCTGGTGCCGAACTGCCGGACCAGCGCGTTCTCCACCCGACGGCTGGTCTCGGTCAGCGAGGCACCCTGACGGCGGGCGTTGCGACAGGCGGCCACGGCGACGCTGGCGGTGATCCCGGCGGCCGTGTCGTGCCCCATCGCGTCGAACACGCCCAGGTGAAGGGTGCGGTCGGCCACGGCGTAGTCGAAGGCGTCACCACCCATCTCGTACGCGGGCTCCATCACGGCACCCACGACCGCGTCCTGTCCGGCGTAGGCGAGCGGAGGGGTCAGGTTCCACTGCATCTCCGCCGCCACGTTCATCGGCTCGGTACGCACCAGACGGGCGTAGGAGTCGCTGAAGGAACGCTTGCTCAGCAACAGCAGGGCCGTCATCGAGGCCAGGTCGCGCAGGGCCTGACGGGTCGCCGCGTCGTCGGTCTCCGTGTCGGCCCGCAGCACGCCCAGACGTTCCACGCCGTCCGTGACGGCCACCCACCACCGCCACCGGTCCGGACGATCGTCCGTCCCCTCCGGTTCGCAGATCAGCGAGACGCGCTGATAGGCCTGGCCCGGCAGGCTGCCCCGCACGGTGAACTCCTGCCCGCCGGCGCCCGCGTCGGGCCCCCGGCCGGTGAGCTGCCGCAGCACCGTCTCGCGCAGGTCCACCACGAGGACGGCGGCGTCGCGCAGGCCGGCCTGCGCGGCGTACCCGGCGATCATGCCCGGGAGCTGTTCGAGGGTGGCGGTATGGCTGTCCTGCATCAGCCGTACCAGCAGTGTCGCCGCTCCGTCAGCCACGCCGTCCACCTCCCACCGTCCCCGGGTACCCCCGAACAGCGGACGACTACGGTTCCGTGCGGTCCGGTACCGCTGCCCGTTCCGGGGTGCGCAGGGCCAGCAGGGCGACGTCGTCGTCGTTGTCGGCCGGCCGGACGCGGCGCAACAACTGGTCGGTGAAGGCCCCGAGGGGGCGGTGGGCGAGGGCGGCGGCGTGGCGGCTCAGCCGGTCCAGGCCCGCGTCCAGGGTCTGGCCGCGCGCCTCGACCAGACCGTCGGTGTACAGCACCAGGGTGGAACCGGGCGGCAACAGGGCCGTGGCGTCGGGACGCCGGGCGCCTGCTCCGGTGCCCAGGAGGATCCCGTGGCCCTCGGTGAGGTAGCTGGCGAGGCCGTCGCGGCTGATCAGCAACGGCGGCAGGTGGCCCGCGTTGGTCCAGGACAGCAGCCACTGACCGTCGTCCGCCGGTTCGATCCGGCCGAGGACCACGGTGGCCATCGAGACGTCGGTGATGTGCTGGATCGCCTCGTCGAGCCGTTCGACGATCCGGCTGGGCGGCTCCTGCTGGGACCAGGCGTAGGCGCGCAGCATGTTGCGTACCTGCGCCATGCCCGCCGCGGCCTCCAGGTCGTGGCCGACGACGTCCCCGATGGCCAGGGCGGTGGAGCCGTCCGTCAGGGAGAAGGCGTCGTACCAGTCGCCGCCGACCTGTGAGGCGTCGGGTGCGGGCAGGTAGCGCACTGTCATCTGCAGGTCCGTCACGCTCGGCATCTGGGGCAGCAGATGGTTCTGCATGGTCTCGGCGACCTTGCGCTGGCGCTGGTAGAGCCGGGCGTTGTCGAGAGCGAGGCCGGCCCGGCGCGCGATGTCCTCGATCAGCGGGAGGTCGGACGAGGTGAAGGGCACCGGGTTCTCGGAGCGGCCCACCGTCAGCGCGCCCAGCACGTACCGGGTGCTGCGGATCGGCGCGATGGCCGCGGAGTGCATGCCGGTGGCCTCGAACAGGCGGCGCTGCTCCACCGCGAGGCCGGCGTCCGGTGGCTGCCGGTAGGTCTGCTGGTCCGCCAGGGTCGAGGCGACGCCGCGCAGGGCCCGGGACAGCGGCATCGGGGACTCCTGCGAGACCGGCGGCATCGGGCCCTGCAGGTCCTCGCGGGGGACCAGGGTGTCGCCCTCGGCGTGGACCACGACGGAACGCCACACCTCGTCACGCTCGCTGATCAGGTCGACCACCGCCCAGTCGGCCAGCCGGGGCACCACCAGCGCCACCAGCCGGCGCAGCGTCTCCTCGGCGTCGAGCGTGGAGGTGAGCCGCGTCGTGGTCTCGGCCAGCAGGGCCAGCCGCTCGAGCTCCGGCATCGGTTCGCCTGCCGGCTCCGCTGCCGGGCCGTCGTCGGGCGGGCCGTCGGGGCTATGGAAGACGACCAGTGTGCCGACGTCGTCGCCACCGAGGTCGTACGGCGTGATCATCCAGGAGATGGTGAGCAGGGTGCCGTCCGCACGGGCGAAGTAGTCCCGCTCGGCCTGCGCCGGGCGCCGTTCGTGGAACGGCTGCCGCATGGTGCACTGCGTCCTGGTCAGGGCCTGCCCCTGCGGCCCGCGGTGCAGCAACTCGTGCGCGTCATGGCCCAGCAGCTCGGCCGCGGATCTGCCCAGCAGCCGCTCGGCGCGGGCGTTGACGGCGATGATGAGGCCCTCGTCGTCCACGAGGTACGCGCCGGCCCCGAGGGCGTCCAGCACTCCGGCCGGCTCGGCGGAGGACACACGGGCGGCGGCCTGCCGGGAGTTCTGCCTGGTCACCGGCTTCGTCATGGCCCCGTCTCCTTGCCGACCGCGCCGCCGCTCCTCGCCGCGCGCGCCTTGTTCCGCGTGTCCCTCCCGTATGCCCGCTCGTCGAGGAATCACCACGCGCTCCCGGCGGCCGGGTGGAGCCGCGAGGATCAGGGCCGCAGGGCGTCCTGGAGGGTCGCGTGGCAGTCGACGAGGCTGTCGAGCCCCACGAGCTGCACGGTGCGCTGCACGGCGCCGCGGGCCCCCACGAGCCGCAGCCAGCCCTGCGCGGCACGAGTGGCCTGGTGGGCGGCGATCAGCGCGTTGACCCCGCTGGAGTCCATGAACGTGACCCCGCTCAGATCCAGGACGACCCGCTCGCCGGCCTCGGCGTCCGCCGGGGGCATGGCCCCGGTCAGCACGCCCACGCTCTGGTAGTCGACCTCTCCCCGGAGGGCGAGGACGGTGATGCCGTCGGCGTCGGAGCGGACCACGGACAGTTGGCCGTGACCCACCGCTTCCTCGTTGTCAGCCACTCGCGTTTCCCCTGGGCGTTCGGTCGGGACGGTGTCACCTCTTGCCTGCCATTCTTACGTGCCATCGTTGCCCCGCGATCCCGGCTGTGATGCGCGCGTCGACCATCCACTTGCCCGCGGCCCGTCCACGTACGCGTGACGGGGGAGTAATGGGGGAGATATGGGGTAGTCGCGCGCTCATGAACGGGGTACTTGCTTTTGCCGGCACGGTGCCTGTCGCGCCCGAGGAGTGTTCCCGGATGCCGGATGCCGCACCTGCCGAGGTGACCGTCGCCCTGGACGGCGCCGACGGCTGTATCGCCGACGCCCGAAACCAGGCTTCGCAGTTCTTGACGCGTGTTCGGTCCGCGTACGGGCTGCCGGTGCCGGCCCGCACCGTGGACCTGGCGCAGCTGGTGGTGAGCGAGCTGGTCACCAACGCGCTGAAGTACGCGCCCGGACCGGTGCTGCTGCATCTGCGCGTCGACGGCGCCCTGCTGGAGATCGCGGTGTGGGACACCGATCCTGTGCTCCCGGTGGCCAGGGTCACGGACGCCGGCCGGGTCGGACAGCACGGGCTGGAGATCGTGCTGGCCCTGGTGCAGGGCTTCGAGGCGCGGCGGGAGCCCGTGGGCAAGAGCATCACCGCCCGGCTCGCGCTGTACGACGACCCGCTGTCGGCGCCGGAAAGCTGATGCGGACGGGCATGTGAGGGGTGCCGACGTCGTTGTGCTGATGAGCCGTGCCCTGAGGTGCGGTGCGGATCAGTCACCGCGAAGCTGTACCGGGAGCGAGGCCGGCAGCGCCGAGAGAGGAACGTCATGGACGAGCAGGGCGAGCACTTCGACGTCGTGGTCCTCGGAGCCGGCCCCGGCGGATACGTCGCCGCCGTCCGCGCCGCCCAACTGGGCAGGCGCGTGGCCGTCGTGGAGGAGAAGTACTGGGGCGGGGTCTGCCTGAACGTGGGCTGCATCCCCAGCAAGGCCCTGCTGCGCAACGCGGAGCTGGCGCACATCGTCACCCGCGAGGCGAAGACCTTCGGCATCAGGGTGGACGGGCAGGTCAGCTTCGACTACGGCGAGGCGTTCCGCCGCAGCCGCAAGGTCGCCGACGGCCGGGTCAAGGGCGTCCACTACCTGATGAAGAAGAACAAGATCACCGAGTTCGACGGCCGCGGCACCTTCCTCGACCCGCACACGATCCAGGTGGCGGGCTACGACGGCGACACCCGGACCATCCGCTTCGACGACTGCGTCATCGCCGCCGGCGCCACCCCGAAGCTGCTGCCCGGCACCAAGCGCAGTGCGCGCGTGGTGACGTTCGAGGAGCAGATCCTCGCCGAGGACCTTCCGCAGTCGATCGTCATCGCGGGCGCCGGAGCGATCGGCGTCGAGTTCGCCTACATCCTGCACAACTACGGCGTGAAGGTGACGATCGTCGAGTTCCTGGACCGCGTGGCTCCCCTGGAGGACGCCGAGGTCTCCGCCGAACTCGCCAAGCAGTACCGTCGGTTGGGCATCGAGGTGCTCACCTCCACCCGCGTCGACGCCATCGACGAGTCCGGGCCGCAGGTCCGCGTCAGGGTCACCGGCAAGGACGGCACCCAGCAGGTGCTGGAGGCCGACAAGGTGCTGCAGGCGATCGGCTTCCAGCCGAACATCGAGGGCTACGGCCTGGAGAACACCGGCGTGAAGGTCACCGAGCGCGGCGCGATCGACGTCGACGGCCGCTGCCGCACCTCGGTTCCGCACCTCTACGCCATCGGCGACGTGACGGCGAAGCTCATGCTCGCGCACGCCGCGGAGGCGATGGGCATCATCGCCGCCGAGACGATCTCGGGCGCGGAGACCATGGAGCTGGACTACGTGATGATCCCGCGCGCCACCTACTGCCAGCCGCAGATCGCCAGCTTCGGCTACACCGAGGCCCAGGCCCGCGACCTCGGCCACGACGTGAATGTGGCCAAGTTCCCCTTCACCGCCAACGGCAAGTCGCACGGCCTGGGCGACACCACCGGCTTCGTGAAGCTGATCAGCGACGCCAAGTACGGTGAACTCCTCGGCGGCCACCTGATCGGCCCCGAGGTCACGGAACTCCTGCCCGAACTGACCCTCGCCCAGCAGTGGGACCTCACCGTCCACGAGGTGGCCCGCAACGTCCACGCCCACCCCACCCTGGGCGAGGCCGTCAAGGAGGCGGTGCACGGCCTGGCGGGCCACATGATCAACATGTGAGCCGGGGGTACGTGACCGGCGCACCCGCCCTTACGCCGAACCCCGCGTCCAGCCGGCCGCGCTCGCCGACGTCGGCACGGTACTCGGCAGCCGGGTGATCATCCCTCTGCCGAGGACCGGCGAACCGGCCGCCACGACGCCGTCCCGTACCCGCGTCACCGCCGCCGTCCACGACCCGACCGGCCTGCGGTCGAAGTCGCCCGGCTCGTGGCGAGCACATCGACGCCGACGCGATCGGCGCACGCACAACCGCCATAGGGCCTTCTGTCCGGTCCTGCCCCGGCCCACACGGCTGAGCCCTGCCGAGTCCTCGGCGGGGGCCCGAGACGGCCCCGCGGGCCTTCGGCGTGACCGGGCGTACTCCGTGGGGCGCCGCCGGAGGGGCGTGCCCGCACGGCGGAGAGCTGGGGTTTCCCGCACCGGCCGCCCCTTCAGTGCCGACCGGGCGGCGACGTCACACGGCACCCTCGAACCGGACCCGCGCCGAGCCGGGCACGTCACTCCTCGCCCAGGCGGCGCAGGTCCTTCTCGTCCCAGGCTCGGGTGTCGCGGGGCTCGGTGTAGGGCTCCTGGTCCGGTGGCAGGCCCCCGGCGATCGCCCGTTGCCGTACGGCCTCCGCGTCGAACTCCAGGCCGAGGAGGATCGCCAGGTTGCTGATCCACAGCCACACCAGGAAGACGATCACGCCGGCCATGGTGCCGTACGTCTTGTTGTACGACGCGAAGTTCGCGACGTAGAGCGCGAAGCCGGCGGAGGCGATCAGCCAGATCACCAGGGCGAGGACGCTGCCCGGGGTGATCCACCTGAAGCCCCTGACCTTCGCGTTGGGGCTGGCCCAATAGAGGATCGCGATCATGATCGTGACCAGGGCGACCAGAACCGGCCACTTGGCGATCGACCAGACGGTCAGTGCCGTGTCGCCGATACCGAGGGCGGTGCCCGCCTGCCGGGCGAGGGCGCCGGTGAAGACCACGATCAGGGCGCTGACCACGGCCAGCACCAGGAGCACGACCGTCAGACCGAGGCGCACCGGGAGGATCTTCCACACCGGGCGGCCCTCGGGCATGTCGTAGACCCGGTTGGCCGCGCGGATGAAGGCCGCGACATACCCGGACGCGGACCACACCGCGAGCACGATGCCGACGACCGCCATGACCGAGCCGGTGCCGGAGTTGTTCTGCAACTGCTCCACGGCCCGCGTGATGATGTCGCGGGCGGAACCGGGGGTGAGCTGCCGGAGGTTCTTCAGCACCGAGTCGGTGGCCGACCTGCCCGTGATGCCCAGCAGCGACACGAGCACCAGCAGCGCCGGGAACAGCGACAGCACGCCGTAGTAGGTCAGCGCCGCCGCGCGGTCGGTCAGCTCGTCGTCCGTGAACTCGCGCACCGCGCCCTTGAACACCGCGCCCCAGGCCCCCCGGGGCAGTTTGGTGGGGGCGTCCGGTGCCCGCTGCTCGACCTCGGGGCCCGGCCCGACGTCCCGCGGCGCGGGTGGTGCCTCGTCGGCGCTGTGGTGATTCTTCCGCCCCGGAAGATGCAACCTGGTCATACCCGCCGGGTAACCCGGCAGCGCCCACCCACTCACAAGCGGACGAGCCGGCGCGTCACGTATGCGGGTGAAGCCTGGGCCGCAGGCCGCGAACCGGGGCATGCATGAATATCCCGGCCGTATCCGGACGAGTCGCCGGGGGCGACACGCTGGAGGCGAGTGATGAATGCAAGAGCCGAGCAGACGGGCGGGGCGGTTCACGACGTACCGGTGCTGATCGTCGGTGGTTCGCTGGTCGGTCTGTCGACCTCGCTGTTCCTCGGCCGACTGGGGGTGCGGCACACCCTGGTGGAGCGCCATGCCGGCACCTCCATCCACCCCCGCGGCCGCGGCAACAACGTCCGTACGATGGAGCTCTTCCGGGTGTCCGGCACCGAGCCGGCGATCCATCGGGCCGCGGCCACCCTCGCCGACAACCACGGCATCCTGCAGACGCCCACCCTGGTCGGCGACGCGGGCGAATGGCTGTTCAAGGAGATCGACCCGGGCGGCGGCCTCGCCCGCTTCAGCCCGTCCGCCTGGTGCCTGTGCAGCCAGAACGACCTGGAACCGGTCCTGCTCGACCACGCCGCCCGGCTGGGCGGCGACCTGCGCTACTCCACCGAACTGATGTCCTTCGAGGCCGACTCCACGGGTGTCACCGCGCTCGTCAAGAGCCGCCGGACGGGCGAGCACACGACCTTCCGGGCCGGCTACCTCGTCGCCGCGGACGGCCCCCGCAGCCCCGTCCGCGAACAGCTCGGCATCGGCCAGAGCGGCCCCGGCGACCTCTTCCACAACGTCAGCGTCACCTTCCGCTCCCGTCGCCTCGCCGACGTGGTGGGCGACCGCCGGTTCATCGTCTGCTACCTCACCAGCCCCGAGGCCGACGGAGCCCTGCTGCCGGTGGACAACCGCGAGCACTGGGTCTTCCACGCCCCCTGGCACCCCGAACACGGGGAAACCCTCGAGGAGTTCACCGACGAACGCTGCGCCGACCACATCCGCCGGGCCGTCGGCGACCCCCACCTCGACGTCGAGATCACCGGCCGGGCCCCCTGGCACGCCGCCCAGCGCGTGGCGCGCGCCTACCGTTCCGGGCGCGTCCTGCTGGCCGGCGACTCGGCCCACGAGATGTCCCCCACCGGGGCCTTCGGCTCCAACACCGGTATCCAGGACGCGCACAACCTCGCCTGGAAACTGGCCGCCGTGCTCGACGGCTGGGCGGGGGAGGGCCTGCTGGACAGCTACGACGCCGAACGCCGGCCGGTCGCGGAGGCCACCAGCGCCCGCGCGGCCGTACGCTCCGCCGAGCACAGCCACCCCGGCTTCGACGCGCCTCCGGGCGCGGGCAGCGGCCCCCAGCGCGGCATCCTCAACGTCGCCCTCGGCTACCGCTACCCGCACGGCGCCGTCCTCGGCGCCGACCCGGCCACCCCGGTCGTCCCGGAGAGACTCGCCCTCACCGGCGAACCCGGCAGCCGCGCCCCCCATCTGTGGGTGCGTCACCAGGGCGAGCGGGTGTCCACCCTCGACCTCTACGAACGCAACCTCGTCCTGCTCTGCGACGCCGACACGCCGAACGACTGGCACCGGGCCGCCCTGCGGCTCGCCGAGGAGATGTCCCTCCCGCTCGTCCCGTACCGGATGGGCGGCGAACTGGTGCCGCAGGACGGGGCGGACTGGGCTGCGGCGCACGGCACGACACGTGAGGGCGCCGTCCTCGTCCGGCCCGACGGCTTCGTCGCCTGGCGCTGTCAGGGCTCGGTCGAGGACCCTGAGTCGACCCTGCGCGAGGCCCTGACGGCGGTGCTCGCCCGCACCTGACCGCCCGGGTGGTCCGTCCAACCGAGTGAGCCGCTCTCCTCCCGTCCCTGGACGGCTGGAAAGCGGCTCTCGCCCTGTCTGTACTGCGCGGATGCGGCGCGCGTGGCCCCGGACGGCGGGAACCGGGGGCCTTGGGCATCACCCGGGTGAGCGTCCCAGGTGGTGAGCGCCGCGCATCTGGCTGACGGTGGTTCACATCGGGGCCGGGTCATCTCAGCTGACGAAGTGCCAGCTGCCCGGTCACGACGGAAGGAACGTCAGATGCGTTCTGCTCGCTTGCTTCTGGCCACCGGAGCGGTCTCGGCCGTCCTCGCCCTCGGTGCGCCCGCCGCCTACGCCCACGGCGGCGACGGTGACCATTCGGGTTCGTCCTCAGGCCGGGACAGCTCTTCGTACACCAAGGGCCACGACACGCCGCACGGTGGAATGCACACGGGTGGCGGTGCGCTGACCGCCGTCAAGCAGGACGGCGCCCGTGACCCGCGGTTCGACCCCAACACCTACAAGGACAAGGACAGCGGCTCCGACTCCTGGGGCGGCTCCAACTCCCACAGCGACTCGGGCTCCTGGAGCGGCGAGCACGAGAAGCCGCACGGCGGCATGCACACCGGGGGCGGCGCGCTCGCCAACCGGGGTGTGCCCGCGGGCGGCCTGGCCGTCCTCGGCGTCGCGGGAGCCGGACTGTACGTGGCGCGGCGCCGGAAGAGCGCCGCGGCCCTGGCCTGACCCATGCCGGATGCGATAGCCGCCGTGGCCGCCACCCGCGTGCCTGGTGGCGGCCCGGCCGGCCCTCCCCGCCTCTGCACCCCGCTGCCGCATCCAAGAGAGGTGGTCCTCGATGGCAGCCCCCGCTTCACCCTCTTCCGACGACGAGCGGGCCCCCGACGGCTCCAGGACGGGCGCGAACCTGATGATGGTGTGCGCCGCCGCCCTGGTGGTCCTGGCGGTGAGCCTGGTCGGCGGCCGGGACGCCGCCGCCGAAAGGCCCCGTGTCGCCGCCGCAGCCCCGCAGGCCGCCGCGCCCGCCGCACCCGTCCCGCCCGACGCGCGGCAGGCGGCCGCAAAGCACCTTCCGCGGTCGCGGCCGGTGCGCCTGCTCATTCCGAAGATCTCCGTCGACGCCCCCTTCACCGACCTCGCCCTCGCCCCCACCGGGCAGCTCCAGCCGCCGCCCGCGCACGACACCAACCTCGTCGGCTGGTACGCCGGGGGCGCCTCCCCCGGAGAGGCCGGCACGGCCATCATCGCGGGGCACGTCGACACGACCACGTCCGCGGCCGTCTTCGCCGACCTCGGCCGACTGCGCAAGGGCGACGTCTTCCACGTCGTACGCGCCGACGGGCGCAAGGCCACCTTCGTCGTCGACGACGCGCAGACCTTCCCCAAGGACGACTTCCCGAGCGACCGCGTCTACGCCGACACCCCGCAGGCCCAGGTCCGGCTGATCACCTGCGCGGGCGACTACGACCGCACGGTGAGGGACTACAAGGACAACCTGGTGGTCTTCGCCCACCTCGTCTGAGCTCGGGCGACGCGACAGCGGTCACCCACGTAGTTCATACGAGTCGCGCCCTTGCCAGGCCGGGCACAGGATCAAGGAACGCCGACGTCGCCCGAAGCGGCCGACGTACCAAGCCGCCCCGCGAAGGAGATGTGCTCCATGACCACCCTGTCCGCACCCGCCACGGACCCCCACGCGCGACAGGTGTCGCCCCGTGTCTCACAGTCCGTCTTCGACGGCTCCCGGCTCCGTGTCGTCCTGCTGGTGGACGTCTACGAGGGCGCCCAGCAGCAGTTCCTGGAGGCCTACGAGCAACTGTGCAACCAGGTCGCCTCGGTGCCCGGGCACGTCAGCGACCAGCTGTGCCAGTCCATCGAGAACCCTTCCCAGTGGCTGATCACCAGCGAGTGGGAGAGCGCCCCGCCGTTCCTCGCCTGGGTCAACAGCGAGGAGCACGTCCGGATGGTCGAACCCCTGCACAGCTGCGTCCGGGACACCCGCTCGTTGCGCTTCCACGTCGTGCGCGAGACCGGCGGCCCGGCGCCGCGCGCCGACTCCGCCCAGGGCCGGCTGCAGGCCTCGCCGCGCATCGGGGACGGCGTGATCCGCCATGCCCTCACCTTCACCGTCAAGCCGGGCAGCGAGGAGAAGGTCGCCAAGATCCTCTCCGAGTACGCCTCGCCCGAACCGAAGGTCGACGAGAACACCCGGCTGTGCCGCACCTCCCTGTTCATGCACGGCAACCGGGTGGTGCGGGCCATCGAGGTGCGCGGCGACCTGCTCGCGGCCCTGCGCCACGTCGCCCGCCAGCCCGAGGTGCGGGCCGTCGAGGAGGCCGTCAACCCGTATCTGGAGCAGGACCGCGACCTCGACGACCCCGAGTCCGCCCGGGTCTTCTTCACCCGCGCGGCCCTGCCCGCCGTCCACCACGTCAACGCGGAGCAGGAGGACCCGAAGGCGCGGCGCCACGCCCTGTACTACCCGGCCCGGCCCGGCCGCGGCATGGAGCTGGCGGAACTGCTGGCCCGTCAGGACGAGGCCGCGGCCGACGACCCGCGCAGGCCCATCGTGCGCAGCACGATCTTCCAGCGCGACGAGGTCGTGGTGCGGCTGATCGACGTGCGCGGCGACCTGGAGGCCGCCGACCCCGCACTGGTCCTCGGCATCGCCGACGCCGGCCGGCTGGCCGAGCTGACCACGCTCCCCAAGGATCGGGACCTCGCCCACGTCCTCCAGCTCGTGCGCGCGGACCTGGTCACCGACCGCCGCTCGGCCGGGGCCTGATCCGCCCCGCCGCCCGCCGACCCAGCACCCGATCGGAGCAACGTCGTGTCCCAACCCCGTCCCAGCATCGTGGATCTCAGCGACGTCGAGCCCAACACTCGGCGCGGCGGCGATCTGCGCGCCATGCTCACCCCCACCACGTGCGGCTCGACCAGCGGCTTCATGGGCGTGGCCATCGTGCAGCCCGGTGACCGCATCGGCGAGCACTACCACCCGTACTCCGAGGAGTTCGTGTACGTCGTCTGCGGTCACCTGGAGGTGGACCTGAACGGTGAACCGCATCCGCTGCGGCCCGAGCAGGGGCTGATGATCCCCATCAACATGCGCCACCGCTTCCGCAACGTCGGCAAGGTCGAGGCCCGGATCGTCTTCCACCTCGGGCCGCTCGCGCCGAGTCCGCCCCTCGGTCACGTCGACACCGAGGAGACCTCGGCCGCGGCCGACGACCGGCAGCAGGTCCCTTCATGAGCCGGCGGGTGGCGGTCACCGGCATAGGCGTCGTCGCGCCCGGCGGCATAGGGGTGACCGCGTTCTGGGACCTGCTGGCGGCCGGGCGTACGGCGACGCGGGGCATCACCTTCTTCGACCCGGCCGGCCTACGCTCCCGGATCGCCGCCGAGTGCGACTTCGACCCGGCCGCCTGCGGCCTGGACGACGAGCAGATCGCGCGCTGCGACCGCTACATCCAGTTCGCCCTGGTCGCCGGCGACGAGGCGGTGCGCGACGCCGGCCTCGACCTCGAACGGGAGAACCCCTGGCGGGTCGGCGTGTCGCTCGGCACCGCGGTGGGCGGCACGACCCGCCTCGAGCACGACTACGTCCTGGTCAGCCACCACGGTGAGCGCTGGGACGTGGACCCCCGCGAGGCCGGCCCGCATCTGCACCGTGCGTTCTCGCCCAGCACCCTCGCCTCGGCCGTGGCCGAGCGGTTCGGGGCGCGCGGGCCGGTGCAGACCGTGTCCACCGGCTGCACCTCGGGCCTGGACGCCGTCGGTTACGCCTTCCACACGATCGAGGAGGGCCGCGCGGACGTCTGCGTCGCCGGCGCCTCGGACTCCCCGATCTCCCCGATCACCATGGCCTGCTTCGACGCCATCAAGGCGACCTCACCCAACAACGACGACCCGGCGCACGCCTCCCGGCCCTTCGACGCCCACCGCGACGGCTTCGTCATGGGCGAGGGCGGTGCCGTACTCGTCCTGGAGGAGCTGGAGCACGCCCGGGCCCGCGGGGCGCACGTGTACTGCGAACTCGCCGGCTACGCCACCTTCGGCAACGCGTACCACATGACCGGCCTGACCAAGGAGGGCCTGGAGATGGCCCGGGCGATCGACACGGCCCTGGACCACGCCCGCCTCGACCCCACGGCGATCGACTACGTCAACGCCCACGGCTCCGGCACCCAGCAGAACGACCGTCACGAGACGGCCGCGGTCAAACGGGCCCTGGGACAGCACGCCCACGCCACGCCGATGAGCTCCATCAAGTCCATGGTGGGCCACTCCCTCGGTGCGATCGGCGCGATCGAGGTCGTCGCCTGCGTGCTGGCCCTGGCCCACCAGGTCGTACCGCCCACCGCCAACTACACGACCCCCGACCCGGAGTGCGACCTGGACTACGTCCCACGCGTCGCACGGGAGCGGAAGCTGACCAGCGTGCTGTCCGTGGGCAGCGGCTTCGGCGGCTTCCAGTCCGCGGTGGTCCTGACCCGGCCGAGGGAGAGGACACGATGAGCGAACCTTATCCACGGCGCGCGGCCGTCACCGGCATCGGTGTGGTGGCGCCCAACGGAACCAGCACCGAGTCCTTCTGGAAGTCCACACAGGAGGGCATCAGTGCCCTCGATCGCGTCACCCGCGAGGGCTGCGAGCGGCTGCCGCTGCGCGTGGCGGGCGAGATCCGCGACTTCGACGCCCAGGCGGCCGTCGAGGAGCGCTTCCTCGTCCAGACCGACCGCTTCACCCACTTCGCCATGGCCGCCGCCGACCGCGCCCTGGACGACGCCGAGTTCGGGTCCACCGACCTGGGGGAGGCGCAGTTCTCCGTGGGCGTGGTCACCGCGGCCGGCTCCGGCGGCGGCGAGTTCGGCCAGCGGGAGTTGCAGCAACTGTGGGGCAAGGGCAGCCGGTTCGTCGGTCCCTACCAGTCCATCGCCTGGTTCTACGCCGCCAGCACCGGTCAGATCTCCATCCGCCGGGGCTTCAAGGGCCCCTGCTCGGTGGTCGCCGCCGACGAGGCCGGCGGCCTGGACGCCCTCGCCCACGCGGCCCGGGCGGTGCGACGCGGCACCGACACGATCGTGGCCGGCGCGACCGAGGCCCCGCTGGCCCCCTACTCCGGGGTCTGCCAGCTCGGCTACCAGGAGCTGAGCACCGAGGCCGACCCGGACCGCGCCTACCGGCCCTTCACCGCCCAGGCCTGCGGTTTCGTACCGGCGGAGGGCGGTGCCATGCTCGTCGTCGAGGACGAGCGCACGGCCCGGGAGCGGGGCGCGCGCGTGCGGGCCCTCGTCGCCGGGCACGCGGCGACCTTCACGGGCGCCTCCCGCTGGGAGGAGTCCCGGTACGGGCTGGCCAACGCCATCGCCGGCGCCCTGTCCGACGCCGGCTGCGCCCCCGAGGACATCGACGCGGTGTTCGCCGACGCCCTCGGCGTGCCCGAGGCCGACCGGGCCGAGGCCCTCGCGATCGCCGACACGCTCGGCGCGCACGGCCGGCGCGTGCCCGTCACCGCACCCAAGACCGGTATCGGCCGCGGCTACTGCGCGGCTGCCGTCCTGGACACGGCGGCGGCGGTGCTGGCCCTGGAGCACGGCCTGGTCCCGCCCACCCCCAACGTCTACGACATCTGCCACGACCTCGACCTCGTGACCACCCGCGCCCGTGTCACCGAACTGCGCACGGTGCTGGTCCTCAGCCGGGGGCTCATGGGATCGAACTCGGCGCTCGTGCTGCGGCGCGGCGCCGCCGAAGCCTCGTAGCGAGGCGCCAAGCAGCGAAAGAGAGGAACCGCATGAGTGACCGCATCACGGTGGAGGAACTGGCCGAGCTGATGAAGAAGGCCGCCGGTGTCACCGTCGCCCCCGAGGAGCTCCAGCAGCGCCGCGACAGCGGTTTCGACACCTTCGGCATCGACTCGCTCGGACTGCTCGGTGTCGTCGGAGAACTGGAGAACCGGTACGGCGCTCCGCTGCCCCCGGACGCCGAGCGCTGCAAGAGTCCCCGCGAGTTCCTCGACCTCGTCAACACCACCCTCGTGGCAGGAGCCTGACATGGCCGGACACACGCAGAACGAGATCACCGTCGCCGCACCGATGGACCTGGTGTGGGACATGACCAACGACGTGGCGAACTGGCCGAACCTGTTCACCGAGTACGCCTCGGCCGAGATCATCTCGGTGGAGGGGAACCGGACCACCTTCCGGCTGACCATGCACCCGGACGAGAACGGCAAGGTCTGGAGCTGGGTCTCGGAGCGGGAGACCGACCGCGCCACCCTCACCGTGCGCGCCCGCCGGGTGGAGACCGGGCCGTTCGCGCACATGAACATCCACTGGAAGTACGAGCAGGTGCCCGGCGGCGTCCGGATGGTGTGGACGCAGGACTTCGCGATGAAGCCCGAGGCTCCCGTCGACGACGAATGGATGACGGACAACATCAACCGGAACTCCAAGGTCCAGATGGCCCTGATCCGGGACCGCATCGAGAAGGCGGCCGCCGAGCGGGGCTCCACGCCGGGCCTCGCCGACTGAACCGCGGGAAGGACACACCGATGCACCAGGCCCTGATCGTGGCCCGCATGGCTCCGGGAGCCGCCCCGGACATCGCCAAGGTGTTCGCCGAGTCCGACCGGGGGGAGCTGCCGCACCTCGTCGGGGTCGCCCGGCGCAGCCTCTTCCAGTTCGGCGACGTGTACCTGCACCTCATCGAGTCCGAGCGGGACCCCGGGCCGGCCATCGCCAAGGTGACCGGACACCCCGAGTTCCGTGACGTCAGCGAGCGACTGGCCGCGTACGTCAGCGCGTACGACCCCGCCACCTGGCGCTCGCCGAAGGACGCGATGGCCCACCGCTTCTACGTCTGGGAGCGGGACGCCACCGCCTGAGCCGTCCGCTGCCACCGGTCGAAGGACCCGGCGACCGGTGGCAGCGGACGCTGTGCGGACCGGTCATCCGGGGACGTGGCAGTCGAACGCGTGCAGATAGGGATTGACCGGGCTGATGCCGTCGACGACCAGCCCCGCGGCCGTCAGCCGGCCGACCATGCTGTCGGTGGTGTGCTTCGCCCCGCCGACGTTCAGGAGCAGCAGCAGGTCCATGGCGGTGCTGAACCGCATCGACGGGGTGTCGTCGACCAGGTTCTCGATCACCACGACCCGGGTGCCCGGGCCGCCCGCCTCCGAGACGTTGCGCAGGGTGCGGGCGGTGCTGTCGTCGTCCCACTCGAGAATGTTCTTGATGATGTAGACGTCGGCCCGCACCGGGACGGCGTCCCGCACGTCACCGGGCACGATCCGCACCCGGTCGGCCAGGTCGCCGCCCGGCCGCAGCCGCGGCACCGCGTTCTCCACCACCCGGGGCAGATCCAGCAGACTGCCCCGCATCGCGGGGTACTTGTCGAGCAGGCTGGCCACCACGTGCCCCTGCCCGCCGCCGATGTCCGCCATCGACGCCGCTTGCGACAGGTCGAGCAGCGCCGCCACGTCCCGCGCCGACTGCTCGCTGGAGGTGGTCATCGCCCGGTTGAAGACGTCCGCGGATTCCGGGGCGTCCTCGTTGAGGTAGGGGAAGAACTCCTTGCCGTACAGGTCCTCCACGACGTTCTTCCCGGTGCGTACCGCCTCGTCCAGCTTGGGCCAGGCGTCCCAGGTCCACGGCTCCGTGCACCACAGGGCGATCCAGCGCAGGCTGTCGGGGGCGTCCTCGCGCAGCAGCCGGGACATGTCGGTGTGCGCGAAGGTGCCGTCCGGCCGCTCGGCGAAGACGCCGTAGCAGGACAGGGCCCGCAACAGGCGTCGTAGCGGCCGTGGTTCGGTCTTCACCGCGGCCGCCAGGTCCTCCACGGACAGGGGGGTCTCCCCGAGTGCGTCGGGTACCCCAAGCCGGGCGGCCGCGCGGAGGGCGGCGGCGCAGGCCGCCCCGAACACGAGCTCCCTCAGCCGCATCGGCGGCGGTGGGGCGGTCTGTGCGGTCGTCATACGCCGCCTGCCTTCCTGGTGTCGACGGGGGAGTGGTGGCCGTTCAGCACAGGCCCGCAGGCCTGGAGGCCCGACAGGAGTTGCCCGCGAACGTGTTGTTCTTGCCGACGTCCGCGTTGACGAGGTCGGCGGGGGAGTTGCCGGACAGCAGGTTGCCGGTGATCCGGTTGTCGTCGCTGGTGGTGGCGACGAAGCTCTTGAACAGCACGACGCCCCCGGACAGCGGGGAGGCGCCGGCGTTGTCGCGGATCTCGTTGTCCTCCACCAGCGTCTTCTCTGCGCCGGTCAGGACGATGCCGGAGCCCTGCAGGGCGGGCAGGCGGTCGGTCTTCGGACAGGACTTGTTGTTGCGCACGATGCGGTTGGCGCGCACGGTGAGGTCCCCGGCCTTCGGCCTGTTCTCGTCGCCGACGACGAACACGCCCACGCAGTTCCCGGTGACGGTGTTGCGGGTGACCGACAGGTCGCGCAGCCGCCGCACGGTGACGCCCACGCGGTTGCCCTCCAGCCGGTTGTGGTCCACCAGGGTTCCCCGGGTGTCCGCGGCGCCCGCCTCGGCCGTGATCGTGTTGGCGAGGAAGATGCCCGCGTCGCCGCTGCCCCCGACGGTGTTGTCACGGAACACACCGCGCGTCGAACGCTCCTGGGCGATGCCCCACACCCCGTTCTGCAGCGCGTTCACGCGACGCACCGTCAGGCCGTCGGTCCCCATGGAGAAGACCCCGGACTTGCTGAAGCCGGTCACCGTCAGGTCGGCGACCGTGACGCCCGTGAGGGCGTGGCCCTTGGTCCCCACCACACAGATGCCGTTGCCGTTCTCCGCGCAACGGTCCCCGGCCTTCTTCACGCCGGGCTCGATCACGGTACGGAGGCCCATGCCGCGCAGGGTGATCCCGGACGTGGTCACCTTGACGCTCTCGTGGTAGACGCCCGGCATCACCAGGACGGTGTCACCCGGCGCGGCGGCGTTGACCGCCTGCTGGACGGACTCTCCCGGACGGACCAGGTGGATCATGTGGCCGGCGGCCGAGGGGGCGGCGCCGAGGCTCGTCCCCACGATCGCGGCGGTGCACGCCAGATAGGCGATATGGAGTTTCTTCATGTTCCGCACGGTATGCCGGAATGATTTGCAGACCGGGCGGATAGGCCGTTCGGCGGCGTGTCTCGCCAGGGCCGTTCCTTTGCCCGCGCCCATGCCTTTCTTGGTCAGGACCAGGCGCGCATGTCGGGCGCCGTACATATTCGGCCACTGCCATGTCGGTGCACGGTTCGCAGACGTTCCCGCACCCCGCACGGCTCCGAGGAGAGACCATGCCCCGACGTCCCGTCCGCCCCGCCCGTACCGTCACCGCGGCCGCCGCCGCGCTGGCCGCCGTCGGCGCCCTCACCGTCACGGCCGCCGCGCCGGCCTCGGCGCACCCGCGCGCGGCCCGGCATGTCCTGCTCCTGTCCGTGGACGGACTCCACCAGTCCGACCTGGCCTGGTACATCGCCCGTCACCCGCACTCGGCGCTGGCCCGGCTCGCGTCCGGCGGAGTGGAGTACACGCACGCCAGAACCACCATCCCCTCCGACTCCTTCCCCGGCATGGTCGGCCAGGTCACCGGCGGCGACCCCGGCGTCACCGGCGTCTACTACGACGACACCTACAACGCCGCCCTCCTCCCGGCCGGCACCACCCACTGCGCCGGCGTCAAGCCCGGCGTGGAGGTCGACCTCACCGAGGACCTCGACAAGAACAAGGACGCCCTCGACGCGGGCCAGGGACTCGCCGGACTGCCCGGCAGCATCCTGAAGATGACCGGGAACGCCGCGAGCCTCCTCGACCCCTCGAAGCTGCCGGTCGACCCGAAGACCTGCAAGCCGGTCTACCCGCACACGTACCTGAAGGTGAACACGGTCTTCGAGGTCGCCCGCAAGGCGGGCCTGCGCACCGCCTGGTCCGACAAGCACGTCGCCTACGACATCCTCAACGGCCCCTCCGGCAAGGGCATCCAGGACCTGTTCGCCCCCGAGATCAACAGCAGTGCCGTCGGCTACCCCGCGGGCGACGACTGGACCAAGGACAACGCGGCCACCGAGCAGTACGACAGCTACAAGGTGAAGGCCGTCCTCAACGAGATCGACGGCTACGACCACAGCCGCACGCACAAGGTCGGCACGCCCGCCGTCTACGGCATGAACTTCCAGTCCGTGTCCACCGCCCAGAAACTGCCCACCTCCGACGGGCTGGCCGGCGGCTACGTGAGCAAGGGTGTGCCCGGCCCGCTGCTGGCGAAGAACCTCGCCTACGTCGACGGGCAGATCGGCGCCTTCCTCCGCGAACTGCGCACGCGCCACCTGGACTCCAGCACCACCGTCATCCTCTCTGCCAAGCACGGCCAGTCGCCCACCGACCCCAAGGCGCTCACCCGCATCGACGACGGCCCGCTCCTCGACGGCCTCAACGCCGCCTGGAAGCACGCCCACCCGGGCGCCGGCGACCTCGTCGCCCACTCCGTCGACGACGACGGCATGCTGCTGTGGCTGAGCGACCGCTCCAAGGCGGCCACCGACTTCGCCAAGGCCTACCTGCTGGCCCAGTCGGGCAAGGGCAACGGCATCGACGGCAAGGCGAAGCCCTTCACCGCGAGCGGCCTGAAGACCCTGTACGCCGGGGCCGGCGCGGCCCGTTACTTCCACGTCCGGCCGGGCGACTCCCGCGTGCCCGACCTGGTCGGCATCAGCAAGTACGACGTCGTCTACACCGGCGGCAAGGGCAAGATCGCCGAACACGGCGGTGCCCACGCCGACGACCTCGACGTCCCGCTCGTCGTCTCCGGAGCCGCCGCCCCGCACGGCGTCCGTGTCGCCCACCCGGTGCGCACCACCCAGATCGCCCCGACGATCCTGCGGCTGCTGGGCCTCGACCCGCGTTCCCTGGACGCCGTCCGGATCGAACACACCCCGGCGCTCTGACCCGACGCCTTTGGCGCCGACGGCGCTGGGCTCAGGCGAAGGTCACCTCGGCGGACGCGAACCGGGGTTCGCGGTGGCCGGCCACCCGCAGGCGGGCCCCGCCGTCTGCGGGGGCGCCGTCTGCCAGGAGGTGCTCGCCTGCGAACGCGGGGCGGTGCAGGCGGTAGGACAGGGACCGTACCGGTCGGCCCGGCGCGTTGCGCCGGGCCAGTTCCAGCATGAGCAGCGCCAGCAGCGGGCCGTGCACCACGAGGCCGGGATAGCCCTCCACGTCACGGCAGTACAGGGCGTCGTAGTGGATGCGATGGGCGTTGGCCGTCAGGGCGCTGAAGCGGAACAGGAGGGTGGGGTCCGGTCGTAGGCGCAGGCGCCAGAGGGCCTCACCCTCGGGGACGGCCCGGTCGTCCAGCACCGTCGGGTGCTGAACGCCCGCGCGTCCCGAGCGGTAGACGATGTCCCGCTCCTCCACCAGCAGGAGACGGCCGCGCTGGCGGAACTCCTGGCGTTCGGCGACGAACAGCAGCTCGCCGCTGCGGCCCTGTCGGGGTGTCACCGCCCCCAGACTGCTGACCCGTTCGGCGGGTTCCCCCAGCAGCAGCGGCCCGGTGATCTCGCAGCGTCCGCCGGCGAACATGCGCTGCCGGTCGGGTACCGGCGGCAGGAAGCGGCCGCCCAGCGGGTGCCCGTCGGGGCCGAGCTCCCGCTGGGCCGGCCAGTGCAGGAAGTAGAGCCACTGCCACAGCGGCGGCAACGGATCCCCCGGCCCGGCGGCGGTGTCCGGCAGGTCCAGCAGCGCGGACAGGGCCGCCGCCGGAGCCGGGGACAGGACGTCCCGGTCCGTGACCGCGGCGGGCTGCCAGTTCCTCACGTGGGAGGCGAGCGGGGTCGTCATGGTCCCAGTCTCCCGTCACTCGTTTGCGGCGGTGTGTGCGCCCGGTCGTCCCCGTGATCGTCGCTTATGTTCGCCAGGACACCGACATCCGGAGCGAACATGTTGAAAACGGATGAACTGGTTGACGGCGTGGTCGCGACGGCCGCACCGCCGGCGCGCCGACTGCCCCCGCAGCCGGTCGTGCTCGCGGCGGCGACGGCGGTCGCGCTGGTCGCCGCGGTGGCGGCCCTGGCCGGGACGGGGTGGCTGAGCCGGCCGGCCTTCTCCGCCTGGCGGACCGTGTGTCTGGCCATCACCGTCCAGGCGCTCCCCTTCCTCGTCCTGGGCACGGTCCTGTCCGGCGCGATCAACGCCTTCGTACCGGCGGACCTGTTCACCCGGGTGCTGCCCCGGCGCCCCGCACTCGCCGTTCCGGTGGCCGGCGTGGCGGGCGCCGTCCTGCCGGGCTGCGAGTGCGCCTCCGTACCCGTCGCGAACAGCCTGATCCGCCGGGGCGTCACCCCGGCCGCCGCCTTCGCGTTCCTGCTCTCCGCGCCCGCCGTCAACCCCGTCGTGCTGACCGCCACCGCCGTCGCCTTCCCCGGCAACCCGGCGATGGTGGCGGCCCGGCTGCTCGCCTCGCTCGCCACCGCCGCCGTGATGGGCTGGCTGTGGCTCTGGCTGGGCCGGGAGGACTGGCTGAGGCCGGCCGTACGCCACGGCGGGCACCACGCCGGGCACAACCGGTGGCGGGAGTTCCGTCTCGGTTTCCAGCACGACTTCCTGAACGCCGGGGGCTTCCTCGTGTTCGGCGCGATGGCCGCCGCCACCTTCAACGTCGCCGTACCGCGCGCCGTCCTGGACACCTTCTCGGGCTCGCCCTGGCTGTCGGTGCTGTTCCTGACCGGGCTCGCGATCGTGCTCGCGGTGTGCTCGGAGGCCGACGCGTTCGTCGCCGCCTCGCTCACCGGGTTCTCGCCCGCCGCCCGGCTCGCCTTCCTGGTGGTGGGCCCGATGGTCGACCTGAAGCTGATCTCCCTTCAGGCCGGCACCTTCGGGCGGGCGTTCGCCTGGCGCTTCTGCACCGCGACCGTCGTCGTCGCGGTCGCCGCGAGCGCGCTGATCTCAGGCGCCCTGCTGTGAGCCGCCACGCCAGGACACTGCTGCTGGCCGTGCTGGGAGCGGGACTGCTGCACGTCTCCCTCCTCACCGACCTCTACCTGCGCTACGTCAAGGAAGGGCTGCGGCTCCCGCTGATCGCCTGCGGTGCCGTCCTGCTGCTGCTCGCCCTGGCGGGCGCCGTACGGGACCGCTCCCACGGCGGCGACGCGGACCACGCCCACGGCCACGACCACTCCCGCACCCCCCGTGTCGCCTGGCTGCTGTTCCTCCCCGCGCTGAGCCTGCTCCTCTACGTCCCGCCGGCCCTCGGCGCGTACACCGCGACGCGCACGAACAACAAGGCGATCACGGTGCGGAAGGGATTCGACCCGCTGCCCGCGACCTCTCCGCTGCCGATGACCCTCACCGACTTCACCAGCCGGGTGCAACAGGACGCCGCGGGCGCCATCCGGCACCGCAGCGTGCAGATGACCGGCTTCGTCACCCCGGCCGGACACGGCGAGGGCTGGTTCCTGACGCGGATCATCTTCACCTGCTGCGCCGCCGACTCGCAGTCCGTCAAGGTCCGGATGTACGGGGGCGCCGCGCAGCCCGCCAACACCTGGCTGGCGGTCACCGGGACCTGGCACCCCAGGGGCAGGCTCGGTACCAGGACCGCGGAAGCGGCCCTCGACGTCGGCGTGATGCGGCGCATCACCCCGCCCGTCAACGCCTACACCGACGACCTGCCCCTCACGCCCTCCTGACCGGGCGGGGTTATCCCGGCCTCCCGGCGGGTTACCCGGCACCCCGGGAGCGAGTGTCCGCCCACGGTGCTCACTCGCACGGACCGGACGCACGGAAGGCGGTTGACGGAAGCATGAGGCACGCACCCGCACGGCGGGACACCGCCGGGGACGCCCCACCAGCCCGCACGGGCCGCCGCCTCGGCGCGTCCGCAGCCGTCGCGCTGCTGGCCCTGACGGCCTGCGGCGGTTCCGGCGGCTCGGGCGGACAGGACGGGCGGGGGAGCGGCGGCCGGAGCGACCGGATCACGATCACGCCCGCGGCGCACAGCGCGCCCGTCCCCACGAACCGGAAGGTCACCATAGGGGCCGGGAACGGTCACCTCACCACCGTGAAGGTCACCGCGGACGGGCCCGGCGACCTCAGGGGCACCCTCTCCAAGGACAGGAACACCTGGACGTCGAGCGAGCCCCTCGCACCCGGCGTGACCTACACGGTGCGCGCCCGGGCCACCGGGGCCGACGGGAAACCGCTCACGCGGAACGCCACCATCACCACCGCCGAAGCGCCCAAGTCCGAGACGTTCGTCGGGGAGTACCACCCCGACAAGGGCACCACCGTCGGCGTGGCCATGCCCGTCTCCATCGTGTTCGACAAGCCGATCCACGACCGGGCGGCCGTCGAACGCCACCTGCGGGTCACCTCGACTCCCGCCGTCCAGGGCGCCTGGAAGTGGATGACCGACCGCGACGGCAGGGACCGGGTCGACTTCCGTCCCGCGAAGTTCTGGAAGCCGGGCACCGACGTCACCCTGCGCATGAACCTCGACGGCGTACGGGCCGGCGGCCTGTACGGGACCCAGAACCGGGTCGTGAACTTCCGTGTCGGTGACGCCGTGACCACCACCGTCGACACCGCGACCAGGACGATGACGGTCCTCGACAACGGCAGGAAACTGCGCACCCTGCCGATCTCCGCGGGCAAGAAGGGCTTCGAGACCTGGAACGGCACCATGGTCGTCCTGGAGAAGACGCCCACGATCCGCATGAACTCCCGCACCGTGCGCATCTTCGGGCCCGAGGCGTACAACCTCGGCTCGGTCAAGTGGGACGTGCGGCTCACCCCTTCGGGCACCTTCGTGCACGCGGCACCCTGGAACGAGGGCAAGTTCGGCCGGATCAACAGCAGCCACGGCTGCATCGGCATGAGCACCGTCGACGCCGAGTGGTTCTACAGCCACGTCCATCCCGGTGACCCGGTCACGGTGGTCAACTCCAAGGACACGGTGGCCGCCAACAACGGCTACGGCGACTGGAACGTCGACTGGGCGACCTGGCGCTCGGGCGGCTCCTTGCCGTAGACGTCGCCGCCGTCGCCCGGGCCGACCGTGGCCCGCCACAGCTCCCTCGCCTCGGCCGCCGCCTGCGGTGCCGCGAGCAGCAACGGCTCGTCGTAGGCGGGCAGCGGGGGCATCGCCACCGCTCCTGCCTCCGTCGCGACGAGCAGCGCGGGCAGGCCGTCCACCGGGTGGAACTCGCCGATCGCCGCCGCGGTCGCCCGGCCCGCCGCCACCTGGACCAGGGACAGGGCGGTGGAGCCCATCACCCTGACCGTGCAGTGGCGGGCCGCCAACGCGGCGAGCAGCGCGTCCAGGCCGGGCCAGTGGGCGTGCGCGGCCCACTCCGTCAGGAAGACGTGGCCCGTGAGGGTGGGGTGGTCCGCCGCGCGGAGGGGAGTTCCGTTCAGATACGCGCCCCCGCCCCGCACCGCCGTGAAGATCTCGCCGCGCCACGGGTCCGCCACGACGCCCAGCAGCGGACTGCCGTCCGGTTCCGCCAGGCCCAGTGAGAAGGAGCACCAGCCCAGGCCGTGGGCGTAGTTGGTGGTGCCGTCCACCGGGTCGACCACCCAGTGCGGGGCGTGCACAACGCCCTCCTCGGCGCCGTACTCCTCACCGTCGATGCCCCACGCGGGGAACTCCCGCCGCAGCACCGACCGTACGTGCCGCTCCACCGCCTCGTCCGTGTCCGTGACGATGTCCGCGGGGCTCGCCTTCTGCCGCACGGGCCCGTTGGCCGCGGCGTTCCCGCCGCGGATGGTCTGCGACGCCCACTCGGCCAGCTCCACGGCCACCCGCAGCGCGGCGTCCAGGTCATGCCCGCTCACAGCTCTTCACCACCCCGATCACGTCACCGCCCACGATAGGCGGGGTGCCCGTGGTGTGCGGAGGCCGCGGTGAACAGGCGGTTTCCTCAGGGCGAAAGTCCCTTCACACAGGCCTTAATCCTCCTGCGGTAGAAGGGAGCCGGCCGAGGAGAAGGGTGAGGGGGTAGGACATGTCCGAATCGCGGGCAGGGGGGTACCGGCGGCTGTTCCTGGTCGTGGTCTTCGCCGTGGCCGTCTACGTCGTCGTCCGCGCCGCCCACACACCGCAGGGCCACTCCCCGCCCCCCGCGGGCAAGACCCTCCCGACACCGACCGCGTCGGCCGGATCGCCCACCCCTTCCGCGTCCCCGTCCCCCGCCTCGTACGACCCGGCAACCTACGCCGGCCAGGTCCGCGCCAGGGCCCGGCAGACCGGCGTCAGCGCGCAGTTGCTGATGGCGATCCTCTACAACGAGGCGTACAAACCGCATGATCCGGCGTTCGAGCGGGCCTGGCAGAAGTTCAAGCCGGACGCCGCCTTCGGCATCGCCAACATGCACCGCGCGACCTTCGACGAGGTACGCCAGGGCCGGGACTTCGCCGACCGGAACTGGCAGGATTTGCCGGACGACCGGGGCCTCGCCGTCGAGGCCGAGGCCTGGTACGTGCACGACCTCGCGACCCGGCTGCCCGCCCACTGGTCCGCGCCGTACTCCGAGGACGAACTGCTCGCCCTCGGATACGACGCCGGACCCGGCAACATGCTCGCCTTCGCGCGCGGCGCGAGCCTGGGCGGCGACGCCCGCTCGTACCTCGACCGGCTGCACGGCAACTGGGCGAAGGCGAAGGCCGCCGTCGGTCCCTGAGCGGCGGCGCCTACGTGTGGGTCGCTCTGGGGGAAGGCGATCCCGCACAGGCGGCGGATCTCGTCCATCGCCCGCAGCGTGACGACCGAGTCCGCAGGCGGGCGCAGAGGGGTCTCCCGGTCGCCGGCGCTGATGCGCCACGCCGTCTCCGCGGCCTCGAAGTGCAGGGCGTCGTGGGCCGTGCGCGGCTCGGTGAAGGTGAGCGGGGCGCCCGGTGGGCGTCAGGACCAGGTCGCCGGGCTGGTAGAAGGGGCCGGGCAGGGACAGGGTGGCGTGCGTGCCCGCGCTGGTCGCGGCCGTCGGGGTGTCGCTGAACAGGGTGGTGTGGATGACGGCCTGGTTGCCGTCGGCGTCGCGCAGGACGGCGGAGGCCTGGCCGTGGGCCGTGACGCCGGCCGGCACGCCGAGGATCCAGGTGGCGAGGGAGAGCGGGTAGGTGCCCAGGTCGAGCAGCGGGACGCCGGCCAGGTCGGCCCGCGGGATGCGGTGACCGGCGGCGAAGTGCTCACCGTGGTCCGCGAGGACGGTGTGGATGTCGCCGAGGACACCGGAGTCGATGATCTGGCGGACGACGTCGAACGTGGGCAGGAAGAAGGTCCACAGGGCCTCGGCGCAGAACAGACCGCGCTCGGCGGCCAGTTCGGCGATCTCGGTGGCCTCGGCCGCGTTGAGCGCGAGAGGCTTCTCCACCAGGACGTGCTTGCCCGCCTCCAGCGCCAGGCCCCCGGCACGGCGGCCGCGGCCGAGGCGGCCCGCTCCGCGTCGAGGTCGGCGACCATCGCCACCTCGGCACCGGAGACGAAGCGGTGCAGGGTCCCGACGTGGTCGGCGCCCATGGTGCCGGCCCCGATCACGCGCACGGCGCTCATGCGGGGCTCACCCACGTCCGCTGCTCCGCCGAGCGCACCATGGCGTCCAGCGCGCCGGCACTCGCCACGGCGTCTTCCAGCGTCGGCCCGTACGCCGTGCCCTCGGCGACGGAGCGCAGGAAGTGGGACGCCTCGACGACCTTGAGGTCGTCGTAGCCCAGGGGGTTGGCCGCGCCGGGCTGGAAGGCCGCGTACGCGCCGGCGCCGGGGCCGACGAACACCGTGCTGACCGGCTGGTCCTGGTAGGAGGTGCCGCGGCTGACGCCGAGTTCGCCCATGCGGCGGTAGTCCCAGAAGACGGCGCCCTTGGTGCCGTGGATCTCGAAGCCGTAGTTGTTCTGCTCGCCGACCGAGACCCGGCAGGCCTCCAGGACACCGCGGGCGCCCGAGGAGAAGCGCAGCAGGCAGTTGACGTAGTCCTCGTTCTCCACCGGGCCGAGCTCGCCGCCCGTCGCGAGGGTGTGGCCGGCGGTGGCGCCGGTGGGGCGGGCCCGCTCGGGGACGAAGATCGCGGTGTCGGCGCTGAGGGACTCGATCTCGCCGAGCAGGAAGCGGGCCAGGTCCACCCCGTGTGAGGCGAGGTCGCCGAGCACGCCGTGGCCTCCGCGCTCCCGCTCGTAACGCCAGGTCAGGGCGCCTTGGGGGTGGGCGGCGTAGTCGCTGAGCAGGCGGATGCGGACGTGGGTGACCGTGCCGATCTCGCCGGTGGCGATGAGCCGACGGGCGGCCTCGACGGCGGGTGCGTTGCGGTAGTTGAAGCCCACCGTGCCCTGTACGCCCGCCTTGCCGACGGCGTCGGCGATCGCCCGGGCGTCCTCGGCCGTCAGACCCACCGGCTTCTCGATCCAGATGTGCTTGCCGGCCTCGGCCAGCGCCACGCCGATCTCCCGGTGCAGGAAGTTCGGGGCGGTGATGCTCACGGCCTGCACCCGCGGATCGGCGGCCAGCTCCCGCCAGTCGCGCACCGCGCTCGCGAAGCCGTACCGGCCGGCCGCCTCCTCGGCCCGGCCCGGCACCTCGTCGGCCACGGCGACCAGCTCGGGGCGCAGGGTCAGCTCCGGGAAGTGGTGCGGCAGCCGGGCGTACGCCTGTGTGTGCACCCGTCCCATCCAGCCGAACCCGACGACGGCGACGCCCAACGTCTTCACCATGACAGCCCTTCTTTGGACCGATCCAAAACCTGCGCCCACCATGATTGCTTGCTCAGCCAGGTGTCAAGGGGGCTTTACAGCGGGTATCGGTATATGGAACGGTCCACTCATGAGGACCCCGACCATCCGCGACGTCGCCGCCCGGGCCGGCGTGTCCAAGTCCCTGGTCTCGCTGGTGCTGCGCGGCGCCGACGGGGTACGCCCCGAGAAGCGGGCCGCCGTCCTCAGCGCCGTCGAGGAACTCGGCTACCGGCCCAACGCCGCCGCGCGCAGCCTCAGCGAACGGCGCACCCGGACGGTCGGCGTCCTCCTCGACGACCTGCGCAACCCCTGGTTCGTCGAACTCCTCGACGGTCTCAACTCCCGCCTGTACGACAGCGGTCTGCACATGCTCCTGGCCGACGGCCACCTCAACCGGCGCCTCGGCGAGGACCTCACCCGCACCTTCACCGAACTGCGCGTCGACGGACTGATCGCCATCGGCACCCTGCAGGACCCCGAGGCGCTGCGCGCCGCCGCCGGGCGGATCCCGACCGTCGTCGCCGGCACCCGCGAACCGGTGCTGCCGGGCGTGGACATCGTCGCGGGCGACGACGAGCACGGCGCGCGTCTGGCCACCGAACACCTCATCGGCCTCGGCCACCGCCGCATCGCCCACATCGCCGGGCACGGCGCGGTCGGCGCGCTGCGCCGCCGCAGCTTCGAGGCCACCATGCGCGAGCACGGGCTGGCCGACTCGGCGGTCGTGGAACAGGGCGACCTCACCGAGGAGGGCGGCTACCGGGCCACCGTACGGCTGCTGAGCCGGCCCCGGCGGCCCACCGCCGTGTTCGCGGTCAACGACATGTCGTGCGTCGGCGCGCTGTCCGCCGCCGAGGAGAGCGGACTGCGGGTACCCCGGGACCTGTCCCTCGTCGGCTACGACAACACGTACCTCTCCCGGCTGCGGCACCTGTGGCTGACCACCGTCGACAGCGCCAGCCACGACGTCGGCCGCCGCGCCGCCCAGCGCCTGCTGGACCGCATCGAGGACCCGGAACGCCCGGCGGAGGTCGAACTGACGGTGCCGTTCCTGGAGGTGCGGGGGAGTACGGCCGCCGTGGGATGAGCGCGGGTCACCCGCCGTCGGGGGTGGGGATGCGGCCCGGTTCCTGCTCCGCCGCGGGGAGGAACGGGGTGATCACGTACCGGTACAGGGCGGCGCCGACCACACCGCCGACGAGCGGTCCGACGATGGGCACCCAGAAGTAGAGGTGGCCGTACTGGTCCCGCCACGCCGTGCCGTACCCGGTGAGGAAGCTGGCCAGCCGGGGGCCGAAGTCACGGGCCGGGTTGATGGCGTACCCGGCGTCGGTTCCCCAGGCCATGCCGATGGCCACGACGAGGAAGCCGATGACCAGCGGGGCGAGGTTGGCGCCGGGCGGGGTGTTGAGCAGGTCGGTGACGGCGAAGATCAGCAGGACCAGGATCGCCGTGCCGATGACCTGGTCGCGCAGCGCGCCGAGTTCACTGACCGGGAGGGCGCCGTTGCCGGGCAGGGTGGAGAACACGAACTGGGACTTGATCGTGTGGCCGGGGTCGAACTTGGCCAGCACCTCCGTGTAGTTCCAGCGCACCAGCAGCGCGGCGACGAACGCGCCCACCGTCTGCGCGACGGAGTAGGGCAGCACCTTCGCCCAGGGGAAGCCCTTGAAGCAGGCCAGGGCGACGGTCACCGCGGGGTTGAGATGGGCGCCGCTGAGCCGGGCGGCGATGTACACGCCGAAGGTGACGCCGAAGCCCCACGCCCACGTGATGCTGTCGTGATCTCCGAGCCCGCCGGCCACCACCTGGGCGACCACGCCGACACCGAAGAGGATGAGAACCATGGTGCCCAGGAACTCCGCCGCCAGTTCGCCGACGAGTCCCTTTCTCGAGGTCCCGTTTGCCATGGGGCACCGCCTTCCACCTGTCAGAGGTTGGGCGTTTTCGACCGTTGATGCTGGACGTCCTCGGGCCCGCCGTCAACGGGCTGAGCGTGCCCGAAACGCGCTCCGGCCCCGGTCCTTCGCGAAGGGCCCGGGGCGGGGCGCGGTTTGGACGGCGGCACACCGGTCCCGGGGGCCCTAGGCGGG
>NZ_JBIWPO010000044.1:52874-63704 GCF_044768275.1 Streptomyces sp. NPDC101152
GTTGGGGTGCCCCAAACCCGGCCCGGCCCCGGGCCATCGCCCTGGCCCGGGGGCCGGAGCGCGTTTCGGACGGCGTCACACGGTGCCGTGGCGCCTTCGGCGGAGGGTCAGGTACGTGCCCGTGGCACCGGCGGCCAGCAGCGCGCCCACACCGAGGCCCACCGGGAGGGTGGGGAACGCCGACGCGTCGGAGCTCGCGGCGGTGTCCTGCATCGCCGGGCCCGGGGTGATGTGCGTGGAGACCGGGGCGACGTACCGGATCGGCCCGACCGACTTGACGGAGCCGTCCGGGTTCAGCAGCACCTGCTTGTCGTTGGGGTGGCGGAAGTCGAACATGCCGGAGAGCGAACCGGCCCTGGCGTCGAAGGAGTGGTCGCCGATCTGGCCGGTGTGCCAGTTGTCCTCGACGAAGCGGATGATCGAGGACTGGTCGGTGAGCGTGTGGTCGACCTTGTTCACCTTGCTGTACGGCGAGACGACCAGCAGCGGCTGCCGGGTGCCGGGGCCGCAGCGGTCCGCGTAGCCGCCCGACGCCTTCGGGCCGGCCTGACAGGCGGGGCTGTCGGTGGGCTTGCCGTTGGAGCCGGTCGAGGTGTCCTGGGAGCCGTTGCGCGGGGCGACGTAGGCGTGGTCGTACCAGCCGTCCGAGTCGTCGTAGGCGATGACGACGGCGGTCGACTTCCACTGGGGCGAGCTCTGGATCGCGTTGATCTGGCTGACCAGGAAGTGCTGTTCGTCGATCGGGTCGGAGTAGCCGGCGTGGCCGTCCTGGTACGCGCCGGCCTTGACGAAGCTGACGGCCGGGAGCCTGCCCGCCCTGACCGCGGCGGTGAAGTCGGTCAGGTCGTAGTTGTGGTTGGCCTGGCCGTCGTGCCCGATCTCGCTGACGCTCCGGGGCGGCAGGTGGTGCGGGTTGGACGTCGACCTGTAGTACTGGAAGGGCGAGTGGTGGGGGCTGTAGTCGGTCACGGACGCCCCGCCGACGTTGGTGTGCGCGGTGTCGCACTTGGCGTGGTCGCCCGCCTTGCCGTCCCAGGCCGTGGACGGGCGGAAGCCGCCCTGGAACCAACCCCAGGTCACCTTCCTGGCGTTGAGCAGGTCACCGATGTTCCTGCCCTGCATCGCGGCCAGCGCGCTGGTGCTGGTGTGGTCCTTGTCCGAGCAGTCGTCGTAGGCCGGGTCGGGGTCGTTGACGAGCGTGCCGACGCCCTTGGCGTCCGGCGACCTGACCGTGTACGGGTCGGGGGTCGGGGTCTGCTTGCCGGTCGCCGGGTCCACGGAGACGACACCGTGCGTCTGACCCGAGACCAGGTTGAGCGCGCCGGGCGTGGAGGGGCCGTAGACCGAGCTGAAGGAACGGTCGTTCAGCGCGTACTGCTGGGCGTAGTTCCACAGGCCGGTGACGGTGTTGCCGTCGTAGTAGTCCATCACCAGGCCGGGCTCGCCGAACAGGCCGCCGCTGCACTTGTCGACCTCGGTGTTCTGCACGTACTGGTCGGCCCTGCCGCCGTCGGCCGCGTACTGCTCGGGCCCGTAGGAATGGTTCTGGTCGCAGGTCATGGCCTGCGCCGGGGTGAGCCGCTCGGGCAGGTACTGGTTGGGGTTCTTCGTCAGCAGACCGGCGTGCGCGAGGGTGTCGATGTTCCTCGGCGTCTTCTTGGACGCCGTGAACCTCGTGCCGTCGGTGTTGGCGGCCTTCGGATAGGTGGCGAAGTAGTGGTCGAACGAGATGTTCTCGTCGAACAGCACGACCACGTGCTTGATCGGGGTCGCGGTCGAGGGGTGACCCGGGTGGCCCGAGGGTACGGCGGCCCAGGCGGGCGCGGTGCTGCCGAGTGCCGTCAGCGCGGCGGCCGAGGCCAGGGCCGTGAGGCTCCGTATCGCCGTTCGTCTTGCAGTGCTGGCCATGCAGGTTCACCCTCCGGACATCAAGGTCGGTGCGTCTTACCGGCACGGATGTTCCGCCCTGTGCTGGGCACCGCGGCGGAGACATGATGGCGCACGAGTGAACAGCGAGTCAGGGATGCAAGGGCAAAACTTGACCGCGTATTGACCGGAGAGGCACAGGACTTGTCCATACAGGATCAGCCGAGCAGTCCGCGCCCGTACCAGTCGTCCCGGTCGCGCACGCCGGGCAGCGCGAAGAAGTAGCCGCCGCCGAAGGGGCTGATGTAGTCGGTGAGCGGTTCGCCCGCCAACCGGTGCTGCACGCTCTCGAACTGACGGGCGAGATCCTGCTGGTAGCAGCAGAACAGCAGTCCCATGTCGAGGTTGCCGTTGGCGTCCATGCCCCGGTCGTAGTTGTAGGCGCGGCGCAGGACGCGCTGGTCGGCGGTGGCCGCCGTACGCGGATTGGCGAGCCGGATGTGGGAGTCCAGCGGGATGACGTCGCCCTTGGGGTCGTCGGTGTACTTCGGGGTGTCGTGCTCCGCGTTCCCGTCCAGCGGCGCACCGGACTCCCGGGACCGGCCGAACATGCGTTCCTGCTCGCCGAGGGAGACCCGGTCCCAGAACTCCACCAGCATCCGGATCAGCCGGACGACCTGGTAGCTGCCGCCGACGGCCCAGGCCGGCTCGCCCGAACCGTGGCCCACCCACACCAGCCGGTCCATCTCGCGCGCGCTGGTGTGGTCCGGATTGGCGGTGCCGTCCTTGAACCCCATCAGGTTGCGCGGGGTGCCGGAGGGCCGGGGCGGGCTGGAGAAGCCGTCGAGGCGCCAGCGGATCTGCATGCCGCCGCGGGTGTGCCGGGCGAGGTCCCGCAGGGCGTGCAGCACGGTGTCGGTGTCGTCGGCGTGGAACTGGAGGCTGAGGTCGCCGTGGCACCACTCCGCCTTCAGGTCGTCGTCCGGGAACGCCGGCATGGCGGTCAGCCGGCGGGGCCTGAGCGCGGCGAGCCCGAAGCGGTCGTCGAAGAGCGAAGCGCCGGCCCCGACGGTCACCGCCAGCGCGCGGGACGGTACGCGCTCGCCCAGGACGCCCGAGTCGGCGGGCGGGGCGGTGATGCCGACCGGGTCGGGGATGCCGCCGGCGGTCAGGAATCGGACGCGGTCGGTGACCGTCCGCAGCAGGTCGGCCAGTTCCGCGCGGTTCTGGGCGGTCACGTCGAGGGAGGCGAAGACGGTGCACCTGCGGGGCGTCGCGATCACGGACGCCTGGTGGGGGCCGTGGAACGGCGCGACGGCGGGCGCGTCGGGAGCCGTCACCGCGACGCCGGGGGCGGCCGCGCCCCCCGCCGCCAGTCCCGCGCCCGCGAGAGCCGCGCCGCGCAGGAACCGGCGCCGCCCCACACCCTCCGGGCGCTGCTCGGTACTCACACCGTCCTCCGCGGGTCGAGCAGCGTCGCGACCGACGCCAGCCGCTCCACCAGGTCGCCGAGGACCGCGTCGACGTCCTCGCGGTTCGTGCGGCTCAAACCGTCCAGCGGGGTCCATGAGCCGCCCCGCCGGAAACCGTCCAGGAGTCGGCCGGCCCGGTCCAACTCGTCGTCCAGACCCGGCAGATCGGCGTACCGGGTGCCGAGCAGCGGGCGCAGGCGGGAAAGGACCTCGCGGGTGCCGTCCAGGTTGGCGCGGGCGGTGGCGAGGTTGCTGCCGCTGCCGTAGTCGCTGCGGCCGGTCAGCTCGAACTGCACGGTGTTCTCCAGGATCTCGTGCGCCCGCAGCCCGAGTTGGGCGGGGTCCATCCGGGTCTGCGCCCAGCCGTCGCGCAGGGTGGTGACGGCCTTCACCAGGGCGTCGGCCGGAGCGCGCAGCTCGCGGGCGGACTGCCCGTGCCACAGCCCGTACTCGATCCGGTGGAACCCGGTGAAGCCCTTGTCGCGCACCCCGTCCGGCAGACCCGCGTCGGTGCCGTCGATCCGCCCGGCCGCGTCCCCGAAGGCGTCGTAGGCGGCGCCCAGGCGCTCGTACTGCAGATGCGCCGGCAGCCAGGCCCCACGCGCCGCGGCGAGGTCACCGCGGTCGACGGCGTCCCGCAGCGCGGTCGTCAGCCGTACGACCTCGCCCAGCCCGGTGCCGACCCACTTCTGGTAGGCGATCGACGGCGGGATCAGATCGTGCTCGGTGACCGGGGTCGCGGCCGGGCCGGGACGCCCGCTGTCGACGAGGACGGTGGGGCCGGTGACGGCGTCGGCGTCGTCGGGCACGCACGTGAAGGCGTACGAGCCCTTGCCGACCCGGACGGTCAGCGTCCGGGTCGTGCCGGGGCCGATGCCCTCGACCTCGCCGTACACGGCCCGGCTCCTCGGATCCTCCAGGAACACCTCGGCGGATCCGTCGGTGGGGTTGTGGAGGTCGAAGACCTGGATGCCGGGCACCGGCCGGTCCCAGCCATGGCCGCAGCGGCTCGGCGACACCTCGACGGCGGTGTGCGGGAGCCCGTCGGCGGCGGCACGCGCGGGTGCCCGGCCGCCGGACCGCGACAGCGCCCCCGCGATCAGGGCCAGCACCAGGACCGCACCCAGTGCCGTGCCCAGCCGGAGCGGGGTCACCTTGAGGCCGGAGAACGGCATCCGGACCTCCGGAGTCGAACGTACGTGATCACCACATCCTAGTGCCGCGACAGGCAACGTTTGCCCCGTCGCGACGCCCGGCACGCCCGCTCGCCGCACCGGCCGAAACCCCAAGTACGTCCAGTACGAGGGCTTTCGTCCGGCACGCCGAGAGGACGCCCCGGACGCCGCTCCTTACCGGGCAAACGTTGCCTGCCGCGGCACTAGGAAGCGGAACCCGCCCGAACAGGCGGCCACGGAAACCCATGACCAAGAGTTCCTCCCCGGTTCACCCGCCGGCCGGGCATTTTATCGGCCTGGCTGCCGGGAAGCCTTCCCGTGTGCTGCCGAAGGCGACAGGTACGCTGCAGACTGGTTTATGGATCAACTATCAACTACTGGGTCGCGACGTCACGAGCAGCTGGGAACGCCCATGGACTTCACCGCCGAGACCGCCACCGAAGCGGTCGTCGAGAGCTTCCGCCACACCGATGACCCGCGGCTGCGAGAGGTGCTGGAGAGCCTGACCCGCCACCTCCACGACTTCGTGCGGGACGTCGGGCTCTCGCTCGAGGAGTGGGAGCAGGCTCTCGCCTTCCTCACCGCCGTGGGCCAGAAGTGCGACGACACCCGGCAGGAGTTCGTCCTGCTCTCGGACGTCCTGGGCGTCTCCATGCTCGTGGAGACCCTCAGCGGCGCCGGGGAGGGAACCGAGAGCACCGTCCTCGGACCCTTTCACATGACCGAGTCGCCGAGCCGTGAACTCGGCGACTCCGTCGACCTGCTCGGCACCGGCCGCGCGTGCGTGGTCTCGGGGCGGGTGCTCGCCTCCGACGGAACGCCGCTGCCGGGGGCCGAGCTCGACGTGTGGCAGTGCAACGAGGAGGGCTTCTACGACGTCCAGCAGCCCGACGTCCAGCCGCCGGGCAACGGACGCGGACTGTTCCACGCGGACGACCAGGGCCGCTACTGGTTCCGCACCGTCGTCCCCTCCCCCTACCCGATCCCCACCGACGGCCCTGTCGGCCGCCTCCTCGACGCGACCGGCCGGCACCCCTACCGACCCGCCCATGTCCATTTCATCGTGAAGGCGAAGGACCACCTCCCCGTCACCACCCACGCGTTCGTCGCCGACAGCCCCTACATCGACTCCGACGCCGTCTTCGCCGTCAAGAGCGGCCTGATCACCGACTTCGCCGAGTCGTACGAGGAGCGGGACGCCGAACGCTTCGGCGTCGGCGTGCCCTTCGTGCACGCCCGCTTCGACCTCGTCCTGGCACCGGAGGCGTCCCGATGAGTTTCACCTACGAGGCCCTGCCCATGCGGGTCGTCTTCGGCGCCGGCAGCCTGCGCCAACTGCCCGAGGAAGCCGAGCGGTTGGGGCTGCGCCGGCTGCTGGTGCTGTCCACGCCCGGTCAGCGCGCCCTCGCCGAGCAGACGGCCGCCCTGTTCGGCGACGCCTGCGCCGGTATGTTCTCCGAGGCCCGGATGCATGTCCCGGTCGAGGTCGCCGAGGCGGCTCGCGCGGCCGCGCGGGACACCGGAGCGGACGGCTGCCTGGCCGTCGGCGGCGGATCGACCGTCGGCCTCGGCAAGGCGATCGCCCTGGACTCCGGCCTGCCCGTGATCTGCGTTCCCACCACGTACGCCGGCTCGGAGATGACCCCCGTCTGGGGCCTGACCGAGAACGGGCGCAAGCGCACCGGCCGCGACCGGTCCGTCCTGCCCCGCAGCGTCGTCTACGACCCCGAGCTCACCGTCCGCCTCCCCGTGGAGGTCTCGGTCACCAGCGGCTTCAACGCCGTCGCCCACGCCGTGGAGGCCCTCTACGCGCCGGACGCCTCGCCGATCGTCTCCGTCATGGCCGAGGAGGCGGTGCGCTCCCTGGCCACGGCCCTGCCCGCGGTCGCCGCCGACCCCTTGGACATCGACGCCCGCACCGACGCCCTGCGCGGCGCCTGGCTGTGCGGGGCCTGCCTGGGGGCGACGACCATGTCCCTGCACCACAAGCTCTGCCACATCCTCGGCGGCACTTTCGACCTGCCGCACGCCGCCACCCACACCGTCCTGCTCCCGTACGTCGCCGCCCTCAACCTGCCCGCGGCACCGGCAGCCGACCAGTCCCTCCGCCGCGCCCTCGACACCGACGCCGTACCCACCCGTCTCGCCCACCTGGCAACTGCCCTGGGAGCCCCGCGTTCCCTGGCCGAACTGGGCCTCACCGAGGCCGACTTGGCGGAGGTCGTCACCCAGGCGCAGACCCAGCCGTACGCCAACCCCCGCCCGGTCACCGCGCAGGAGCTCCGCTCCCTCCTGGTCGACGCCCTGAAGGGAAGCCTCGCCGGCTGAGCCCTAGGCGGCGTCCGGCCGCTCGAAGAGCAGCCGGACGAAATCGGTCATCGGCCCCACGATGTCGAGCTCCTGGTCGAGGACCCACTGCAGTTGGAGGCCGTTGAGCACGGCCTGGAAGAGGACCGCGGCGCTCTCGGGGGTGATTCCCTCGCGCAGTCCACCGCGGGCCGCCTCGTCGGGGAACCCGTCGGCGAACTGGGCGCGACTGCGTTCGTAGCGCTCGACGAAGTAGGCGTGCGCCGGTTGGTCCGGCCGTGAGGCGGCCGCCGCGAGCTCGATCCACAGGCGCATCAACTCGGGGGCCTTCTGGTGGTGGCGGATGAGCTCGGAGAGGTGGGGGCCGAGCCGGTCGGGCCCGTCGACCTCGGCCAGACCTTGCCGCCACTCCTCCGCGTCACGGTCCGCGAGCACCTCGGCGAGGAGTTCGTCCTTGTTGCGGAAGTGGTGCAGCAGCCCGGCGTGGGTGATGCCGGCCCGCTCCGCGATGTCGCGCAGCGAGGCATGGGCGTACCCGCGCTCGGCGAAGCTGTCACGCGCCGCCCGTACGATCTCCGCCTTGCGAGCCGGTGTCTTGGCGTACGGTCCCCGCGCCTTTGCCTGCCCCACGGAGCGCTCACCCTCCTCGACGAAGCGAACCGAAAATCTACCACATGGTCGATATTGGACCACGAACGCGGGGCCTCTGCGTGCCGGGTCGTCATGCCCGTCGTGTTCTCCATCATGATGATCCGGCCGAGGGCGTTCGTCAGCACGAACAGCACGGCCGGGAACACCTCGGGCGGCAGCCGGCACAGGCGGCGAGTTCGGTGCGGATCGCCTGGACCGTCACCGCGCCCCGGGGCTGCGTGTGCCGGGCGTGAGCGGGTTCGTTCCGCTTCAACGGCTGGCGGCACGGAAGAGGGTGACGGTGAACAGCCCGCGCAGCAACCGGTCGACCGGCGGGAGCAACAGCCGGTAGGAGAGGGGGAGTCGGGTGCGCAGCGCGCGAGGCGGGCGGGTCACGGGGGCCACCTCGACGGTGCGCAGCCCGAACCGTTCCAGCTCCCGCGGGTCCTCGCAGGACCAGGCCCAGCGCGCCGGCATCCCCTTCCGCGCGGCCTGCTTGTGCTGCTGCTCCAGCAGTCGGCGAGGGTAGGTGTCGACGGCGACGAGCGCGCCGGGGAAGCGCCGCACGAGACGGGTGAGCGCCTCCGCGGCGTCCTCCTCCGCCAGGTAGACGAGCACGCCCTCCGCGACGAAGAAGTAGGGCCCCGGGCTCTCCTCGACCGACCGCAGCCACGTCTCGTCCAGCACCGAGGCGGCGATCATTTTGCGCCGTTCGGTGTCGGTGAAGAACCTCCGGCGCAGGTCGATCGTGTCCGGGAGGTCGAGGTCGATCCAGTGGACCGTGCCGTTGTCGACCCGTTCGAAGCGGGTGTTGAGCCCGGTGCCGATCTCGACGACCGTCCCCGCCGGGTGTTCGGCGAGGAACGCCCGCACCCAGGTGTCGACGATCGCGGTCCGCAGGACCATGATCGCCGACCCGGGGCCGGGGCCGTACTTGTCGGCCGGGTAGTCGAGCGCCCCGATCATCTCGACGGCCTTGGGATCCCGCAGCACCGGCCGCTTCCGGCCGCTCTCCCGGGCCCGCGCGGCCAGCGGAATGAACAGCGTCTCCTGAACGGCACCCAGCTCCACCCGGAGCCGGGGCCCGTGCGCGTCGCTCATACCAGGCATGGGTCCCATTACACCGCAGGGTCCCCGCGCACCCGCGCCGGTTCGGGACGGGCCGATGGCCCGCCGGTGGGGAGTCCGGCGGGCCATCGGGTGATGCGGTGGGTCAGGGGGCGATGTCCCACTGCTGGCAGACGTTGTCCAGCTGGGCCCACTGGCGGACGACCGTGCCGTTGGCGGTGCCGCAGTTCGCCACGTCGAGGGTCATGCCGCTGTTGACGTTGGTGATCGTGTAGTGGCCGCCGGCCGGCGTGACGTCCCACTGCTGGCAGGTGTTGCCCAGCGACGCCCACAGCTGCGCCGCGGTGCCGTTGCCGATGCCGCAGTTCTTGTCGTCCAGCACCGTCCCGCTGTTGACGTTGGTGATGGTGTAGTGGCCGTTGCCGGCGCTCGCGAACTTCCACTGCTGGCAGGTGTTGCCCAGCGAGGACCAGAGGTCCACCGCCGTGCCGTTGGCGGTGCCGCAGTTGACGGCGTCCAGCACCTTGCCGCTGTTGGGGTTCGTCAGCCGGTAGGCGGTGCCGGTGACCGGGAAGGTCTGGGCGGCCTGCGTGTAGCCGACCGAGACGATGTTCGTCTGCACGGCGTTGTCGGCGGCGTCGGTCGGGTAGCCCGCGGTCATGACGCCCTCGAAGAACGAGCCGTCGGACCAGTTGCTGTCGTCACCACCGGTGCCGAGGACGATGGCGCCTTCCTTGTGCATCGGCATGTAGCCGCTGGTCGTCGGCAGGCTGCCGTTGTAGTCGGTCTTGAGGGAGCCGGACTGGGCGTTGCCGTCCTTGATGGCGTACGTGGTGGTGCCGTTGTTCTTCATCAGCGCCGTGACGAAAGCGCTGGAGTTGCCCGTGTTGTTGCTGTTGGTGCCGTTCCCGCCCGCGAACAGGCCGTTCTCCAGGTCTCCCATCACCCAGGGGCCGGAGCCGGAGCAGGGCGTGAACCAGCACTCGGTGCCGAAGTTGACGGCGTCCATGTGGCCGTTGCCGGTGTCCGTGCTGCTGGTCTCGGCGTTGCCGTAGTCGAAGCAGCAGTTGCCGTCGATGTGGTGGCCGCTGGTGACCATGTAGGTGCCTTCCGGCTGGCTGCCGGTGGCGACGCCGGTGGTGCTGTTGTCGCGGTAGCCGACGCCGGCCTGGACGGAGACGCCGTAGACCTTGTGGCCGCCCGCCGTGACGGGCAGGGCGTTCGCGATGGCGCCGACGTCCTGCCCGCCGTTGCCGCCCGGACCCTCCACGGTGAGGTTGTTGCCCTTGCCGCTCTGGTCGAAGATCTCGGTGATGACGCACTCCGTGCCGGAGCAGAAGGAGTCCTGGGCCGAGGCGTTGGCGTAACCGCCCGCACTGAGTGTCCCGATGTTCGTCGTGGCGTTGTCGGACAGCCGCTTGACCTGGTACAGCGCGCCGCTGTACGAGGCGAGCAGCGCCCGGGTGGTGCTGTGCGCGGCGACGCAGGGTGTGCCCGCGGCGGCGTAGACGTCGCAAGGGAGGGACGAGGCTGCCTGGGCCGTGCCCGCGGTGCCGACGACCGCGGCCAGGAGGCCGGTGAGGAGGGCGACGACCGCGCCCACCACCCTCAGCCGGAGACCACTCAGGTGTCTGACTTTCACTGTGAACCTCTTCCGTGGGGACGGACGTGCGGCTGGAATTGTGGGCGCTAACAAAGAGAACTATCGGAGGCCGCCGCACAAGCGAGCGCTGTGGGGATGGGGAGGGGGAAGCGGCCGGAGTGCGGACAGCTCTGTTCGAGCCCCGTGGTCGGGCGTGTTACCGCACTTCAGAACGGTGGTTCAGGGATCCACCAGGGGTGATGTGCCTGTGGCGGTCCAGGGCGTTCGGGGTGATCGCCCGGTCTCGCGACTCCGTCTTTTTACGCCCGTGTGAACGACCGGTCAACTCTGTTGAACAGTCAAGAGTAAGGAAACAGAGAGTGTGGACTCGGTCCGCTCCGGTCCGGAAACGGGGTCCGCTGGAGCCGGTGCTGGGGTCGAAAGTGCAGGTGAGTGGCCCTTTGGGGGGTGACCGCGCCCACGGGCGTATTCCAATTTGAGACCTTCACGTGCCTTGACCCCTCCAGAATGTGTGCGTTAACAATTCCTCCACGGCGCGGGTCGGCTCCCTCGGAGACGCACCCGATCGCAGCCGACGACTGACCCGTTGGGAGGAGGTGGAGCGTGGACGCGGAGCGTGCGCCGGTGATGGCGGATGTGGCGCGGCTTGCGGGGGTGTCGCATCAGACGGTCTCGCGGGTGCTGCATGATCATCCGAATGTGCGGCCGG
>NZ_JBIWPO010000045.1:0-62641 GCF_044768275.1 Streptomyces sp. NPDC101152
AGAATCCGCACCGCGCTGCGTGCCGATGCCCGGTGTCCCGCTCCCGCGCCGTCGCGCCATCGACGTCAGGGCGGCGGCACAGGACGGTGAGGAGAACTCAACCATCGACAGGGGCAGTCGTCGCGGTAACCACCGACCCAAGCCGTGACCACGCCGACCGTCGGCTGCCCCGTCGTCACCCCTCCGCGCGATAGGCCCCGCCGTTTCACGGACGGGTCCTCGCTAAGAGATCCGCAAGCCGACAAGGCGGCCGGCTGACGCCCGCCTCAACAGACCTCATTTCTCGGGCGCACCGGCAAAAGGGAGAAGCACCCTTCATGAGTACCTATCTGGCGGACAAGGCCGAGGATCTGTCCGTGGAAGGCGCTTCCGCAACGTTCACTTACCGGCGGATCGGGCCACGGGGCGGCGTCCCCCTGGTCCTGGTGAGCGGCTTCCGCGGGACCATCGACTGGTGGGACCCGGAATTCCTGGATCTCCTGGCCGCCGACCACGACGTGATCCTCTTCGACAACGTCGGGATCGGCTACACGCCCGGCGAACCGCGCGATTCCGTCGAAGGATTCGCCGACGGAGCCATCGAATTCATCGAGGCCCTCGGCCTGGCGCAGGTCGATCTGCTCGGCTGGTCCATGGGCGGCTTCGTGGCCCAGCACGTGACGCTGCGGCGGCCCGGCCTCGTCCGCAAACTGGTCGTGGCGGGCAGCAGTCCGGGCCGGGTGCCCGAGGCGCCGCCCTTGGCGGAGAAGGTGCAGGGCATCATGTCCAAGCCCGACGCCGGCGCGGAGGACATGCTCTACCTGTTCTTCCCCGAGACCGCCGCGGGCCGCGCCGCCGGGATCGAGCACCTCACCAAGGTCTCGACACGACTGGCCGCCGGCGGCCCCGCCGTGTCCGAGACAGCGGCGATGCGCCAACGCGATGCCATCGCCAAGTACATGGCGGTTCCCTTCGAGCAGGTACGGGCGAACCTGGAGGCCATCAAGCGGCCCGTCCTGTACGCCAACGGCGTCCGCGACGTGATAGCCCCCGCCCTTGCCTCCTACATCGCCGTCCAGCACCTCCACTCGGCCACCCTGGTCCTTTACAGCGACGCCGGCCACGCCTTCCTGTTCCAGCACGTCAAGGCCTTCACCACCGAGGTGGCCAGCTTCCTCGCCGTCTGACCGCGCCGACCGAAACGTCGGCACGCGACTCGGGCGGCAGACCGCTGACACCGGATCAGACACCTGCTGGCCCCTTCTGACCGTGCGAAGTGCCGCCTGACCCGACTGCCGGTCATCACCACCGAACGCCTCCGGGGCCGGCCCGACGGTGACCCGGCGCACCTCATGATCCGACCCCGTTCTCCCAACAGACCTCGGGTGGTGCGCGTATCGGGTGCCGTCGACGGCCGTCCGGCGCCCTGGCCTTGCCCGGTCGGCGCTACGTCCGACTCACGCAGGGTGTCCTGCGCGCGTCTTCTCCAGCAGCGCCCGGTCGTGGGAGTTCACGATCACGAGGTCGGGTTCGCCCCGCTCGTACAGCTCGGCGAGGCGGGCGTGGTTGGCGCGGACGCGCTTGATGTCGTACGCGACCATCCGCTCCATGGCGCGCAGGGACGTGGGGACCGGTGAGCGGCCGTCGAGCGTGCCGTGGTGGTAGAAGGCGTCGCCCGCGTGCAGTATCCAGCGGTCGCCGGCGTCCACGGCGACGCAGGCGTGCCCGCGGGTGTGGCCCGGCAAGGAGAGCAGGACGATCCCCAGGGAGATCCCGTCCAGTTCCTTGGCCACTGCGAACCCCCGCCACCGCTCCCCGTCCGGTGTGTGCTCGACGATCTTCGGGCCGTGCGCCCACTGGGCGGCCTCGTAGCGGAGTTTCTCCCGCCGGGACGGCGCGATCATCGAGGCGAGAGCCTCGGCTGCCGTGACGTGGACCTGGGCGTGCGGGAAGTCGGACAGGCCGCCGATGTGGTCCACGTCGAAGTGGGTGACGACGATGTGCCGTACGTCCTCGCGCCGGAAACCGAGCCGCTCGACCTGGCGGGCGGCGGTCTCCTCAGGGTCGAACACGGGCCGGATCATCCGGCGGGCCGGTCCGACGCGCTTGTGGTCGAAGACGTCGTCCAGGCCGAAGCCGGTGTCGACGAGGGCCAGGCCGCTCTCGGTCTCCGCGAGGAGGCAGTGGCACACCATGTCGGCCAGCTTCATGCTGCCGCAGTTGAGGTGGTGGACTCTCATGGCAGTACGGCTTTCGGGGTGTGGACGAGGGCGGGGTCGGGTTCGCCGCCGGCTTCCTTGAGCAGGCCCCGCACGAAGCGTGCGGCCAGGATCCAGTTCCGCGGTCGCCTCATGTCCAGGCCTCCGATGAGCTGTTTCAGGAGCGTGAGGCTGTCGAAGTAGATGCGTTCGCAGACCAGGTCGTCGTTGGCGTCGAAGATGAAGTACGCCGTCATGCGCACCCGGAAGCGGTTGCCGGTCGGGGGAATCGCCCCGAGGGGGCCCAGGTGGGTGCCCAGCAGCCAGAACTCGACGATGACGGCGTCGTCAGTGTGGCGCAGAGCGATGATCTCGTGGTCCTGGTCGGGGAAGGCGGCACGGCTGCCGTGGTAGTAACCGCGGACGGCCCGGTCGCCGTCGTGCACCGTCATGGTCGGGATCAGCTCGTAGCGTGGGTGGGGGAAGGTGGCCAGGACGTCGTCCCAGTCCTGGCGGACCTCGTCGTGGAAGTGGTCCAGGACGAGCTTCTGGCGGGCCTTGCGGATGTCGTCAGTGCTCATGAGTGGGTGATCGCCTTGTGGGTGAAGGTGGGTGCGGTGCCGGGGTTGGCCCAGGAGGCCGTCAGCTCGCTGGACGGGAAGAACTGGAGGAAGCGGGGGTCGGTCTGGGAGCGGTCGACCAGCGTCTTCTCGAGGATGAGTGAGTTGTACTGGTCTGCGGTCGTCTCGATGGTGTTGGCGTTGAGGACGACCTCCTGCCGCCAGTTGCGGGCCCAGCGGGCGATACCGGGCATGCGCGAGTGCTCGGGGGTGAGGCACTCCGCGGCGATGGCGTTCTCGCTGGAGGCCCAGATGCCGGTGTCGGTGTTGAGGACGAGGGTCTGGTTGCCGAAAACGTGCCCCGGGGTTTCCACGATGGCGACCCCGGGGCCGAGGATCAGGGAGCCGTCGACGGGGAGGAAGGCGTCCGGACGTACGTCCTGGTACGTCTCCGGCTGGTACCAGGGCTGTTGGAGGGGGTGCAGCTGGGACATGGACAGCATCTCGTGCCGTTGCACGATGACCTTGGCATGAGGGAAGGCGGGCTCGACCGCGTTGTCGCCGTCGAGGTCGCGCTGCGGGCTCGTGGTGCCCACCCAACGGCGCAGGTCCTGGGTGTGCAGGTGGTCGAAGAGGAGATAGTCGACGTCCTCCGGCCGGATGCCGAGCCGGGCCAGATGGCCGAGGACCGTGCCGTGCTCGGTGACGAGCAGGGACCGCAACATCCCCGGAGTGCGTCGGGCGAGCGCCGCGAAGTACGGTGTGTTCTGGCCGAGTTCGTGGTCGCTGGGTTCGAACAGCAGCACCCGCTGCCGCCCGTCGCTCTCCGTCCACCGTACGACCAGCATGCGGTTGGTGATCGCCACGAACGGCGCGATGGCAGAACTGGCCCGGAACAGGCCGAACTTGGTCGGGTAGGGAAGGGTGATGAGGTCGCAGGTCGTGACGCTGTCCGGAGTGCCGGTGGCGGCGAACTCGGCGCGGAAGTCCTTCGCCCGGGTCCGGGCCCAGACCAGCTTGGCGCCGTAGCCGCCGGGGACCTCGACGAGTCCGTCAAAGGTGGTGATGCGGGTGCCGGTCGTCGGCAAGTCGACGACGTCGGTGTCGTGCCAGGCGAGCTTCATTTCTCCTGCTCCTCCTCCGGCCAGCAGATGTTGTCGATGGGGTTGCCAGCTGCTCGCTGGGGAGTGTGCGCGAGGTCGGTTCATCTCGAGGGAACCGGCCTCCCGGGACCAGACCCCGCACAGGGTGCTGCCCCGGTTGAGGTGGTGAACCCTCATCCCCGGCGCCTCCACGCTCAGAGTGCCAACGTGGGTACGACGACCTCGACGAGGTGTGGCCCGGGCTCGGCAATCGCCCGTTCGAGTGCCTCGTTGAGTTCCGCGGCGGTATCGACACGGACCGAGGGCACACCGAACCCTTCGCCGATCTGAACGAAGTCGAGGTGGGTATCTCCCAGATCCAGCTGGGCTTTCGCCTTGGGGCCCGCTGCCTCGGCGCCGACCCTTTGGAGTTCGAGGTTGAGGATCGCGTAGGAGCGGTTGTTGAAGATCACGACGGTGATGTCGAGCCGCTCCCTCGCCATGGTCCACAGGGACTGGATCGTGTACATCGCGGATCCGTCGCCTTCGAGCGCGAAGACCGGACGATCCGGGCAGGCGACAGCCGCGCCCACGGCGACCGGGAGCCCCTGGCCGATCGCACCACCTGTCAGAGTGAGTACGTCGTGGCGTGGCGCCCCTGCGGTGTGCGCGGTCAGGGACAGCCCCAAGGTGTTCGACTCATCGGAGATGATCGCGTGTTCGGGGAGCACAGCGCCGATCGCCTGACAGACCTTGTCCGCGGTGAGCGGTCCCGTCGGCTTGTCCGGCCTGAACGGCCGCGCGACCGGTGGTTGGACCTCCCACGCATCCACGGCATCCGCGAGCGCCTGCAGGGTCCCTTGAATGTCGTCGGTGGGTGCGACCAACTCATGGACCTCGCACCCGTCGGGAACGAGACAGCTCTCCTTGCCCGGGTAGGCGAAGAAGGACACGGGTGCCTTGGCGTCGACGAGCAACAGGTGGTCGAATCCCTCAAGTTGCGTTGCCGCGAACTCGGCGAGGTAGGCAAGGCGTTGTACCTGTGGGACGCCGGCCCCACGCTCCCACCGGGTCGGGAAGACCTCGCCGAGGAGTGTCGCCCCGGTTGCTCCCGCTATCCGGGCCGCCAGGCGCAGGGCGTCTGCTCGAAGTGCGCGGCCGCCGAGAAGCAATGCGGTCTTCTGGCGGACCGCCAGGGCCGCGGCGCCCCCCGCGATCGACGTCGCCGGCACCGCTGACGGTGGCGTCACCGACGGCGGTGCGCCGGGCTCGGCGCCCTCGTTCCACGAGACGTCAGCGGGCAGGATCAATGTGGCGACCTGCCCGGGTGATCCGTGAGCGGCCTCGATCGCCTCGGCGGCGTCGCGACCCAGTTCCTGCGCGGACCGAGAGGTCCGAACCCAGGGGGAGACGTTACGAGCGACGGTCTCGATGTCGGACTGCAACTGGGTGTCGTACGGAACGTGGTGCGTAGCGTGATCGCCGACGATGTTGATCACCGGCACCTTGGCTTTACGGGCGTTGTGCAGGTTGGCGAGCCCGTTCCCGAGTCCGCACCCGAGGTGCAGCAACGTCGCCGCGGGGCGATCAGCCATGCGCGCATATCCGTCCGCGGCGCCCGTCGCCACACCTTCGAACAGAGCGAGAACGGCACGCATGTTCGGCTCGGAGTCCAAGGCGGCAACGAAGTGCATCTCCGATGTGCCGGGGTTGGTGAAGCACGTAGTCACGCCGGCATCGACCAGCGTTCGCATCAGTGCCTGGGCGCCGTTCATGAACTCGCGGACCCCGCTCCGATGGGGTCGAGCTCGGTGCGGAAGGCGCTGCGCCATTCCGTCCACTCCGGCAGGGGGACCACCTTGTCGGGAAGGTTCGACACCAAGGCGTACTGGGGCACGAAGATCGCGCCGACGGAGTGTGCCGAGACACCGAGCTCCCGCAGCTCGTCCGCGACCGGATGGGAGCCGAGCACGAGTCGAGCGTGGCCGGGACCAGGCAGGATCGTGGCGGTCGCCTCGAGCTGGTACGGAACGTGGTACATCGCGTTGTCCACGGGGCTGACGGAGTAGCAGTGGAAGTCGCGGCGGAGGGTCTCGTGCGGACCGTCCGAGCGCTCGACCGCCAACGTGAAGATCGGGACGCCGTCCTGGCTGACCTCGGCGATCCGCTCGGTAGCGCTGTCCGAGTACTGGACATCAGCCGTGACCTTGGGAAAGCCGAGAACGTCGCGTCCGACCAAGAGTGCCTGAGCACTGTCCACGGCGATGTGGACAATGTATGTGCCGTTGCCGGGGAGTTGGTCCGCCTCGGTGATCGAGGCCACCGGCACGTTCTCACCGGGTGACCGGTGGACCGGGATACCGCAGACGAACTCGCGATACGGGTCCAGGTTCTTCTCGAGGTACTCCATCACCTGAACGGTGATCAGTGCGTGTTCCGGGGTGACAAGAACGGGGCGAACGTCGGTTTCCGGCATCAGCGCCTCGACCTTGGCCGCGTCGATGAGGAAGTGTCCGACGAACGAGCTGGCCCGCTCGGTCAGCAGCGGCATCCGCACGGACGTTCCATCGCTGAGCCAGTGCGTTCCCTGCGTGCCGTCGTCGACACCCATGATGGATTTCGTCATTGAAACCAACCTTCAGATCGTCGGCGGTAGGCACGGTCGTGGCTTCCGTTCCGCTCGCCTCGCTGGTTCTGACGTTAGGAAACCGCCCGGGTCCGGCAGAGGCTCCCAGCGGCCGAATACTTACTCGGATCGGCAATGTATGAGAGCGTCGGGTTCGTGATGGATCGGCGCGTATGGCGGCTCCCGTGGGGACCCTGCTCACTGCACGATTCGGCGAGGAGCGCGGGGTCGGACTCGACACCTGTCTGGCCGGGACTGGTCTGCGGCCCGATCAGCTCGCCGACCCGGCGCTCGAGGTGACCGCGGAGCTGGAGCTCGCCGTTTCGGCGAACCTCGCTCGTGCGCTCGGGAACCCGCCCGGGCTCGGGATCGAGGTCGGCACGCGCTTTCGCCTGACGTCGTACGGCATGTGGGGTTTCGCGCTCATCAGCAGCCCGACGCTTCGTTCGGCCCTCGATGTCGGCCTGCGGTTCATGGACCTGACCTTCGCGTTGTGCGAGATCGAGGCACGACAGGTCGGCAGTGAGGTGCATCTGGTCCTGAGCTGCGACGACCTGGCGCCCGAGCTGCGGCGCTTCGCGGTCGAACGTGAAGCAGCGGGTATACAGACCATCCAGCGTGACATCTTCGCCACGCCCCGTGCGCTCGACCGAGTGAGTTTCGCCTTCCCGCCGCCGCGGCAGGCATTGAAGCTCTACCGGGACGTGTTCGGCATCGCGCCGGAGTTCGACGCCGACCAGAATGCGTTGGTGTTCGATGCCGGCCTCTTGGACGTTCCGCTGCCGCAGGCAAACGAGCTCACGACGGCGCAGGCACTGGAGCATTGTCGCGAAAGCCTGGAACGCCGGAAAGCACGTGGCGGCCTGTCGGGTCAGGTCCGCGACGTGCTTGTCGCGCACCTTTCGGATCCACCGAGTGCGGCGCAGGTCGCTGATCAGCTGCACATGAGCGCACGCACCCTACGGCATCGGCTCGCGCAGGAAGGCACGTCCTTCCGTGTCCTGCTGGACGAGGTCCGCGAGCGTTTCGCTGAGGAGTTCCTCGGCCATGGACTACGCGTCACCGAGATCGCGTCGCGGCTCGGATACGAAGAGGTCTCAAGCTTCTCCCAGGCGTTCCGCCGCTGGAAGGGGATGGGGCCCAGGGCCTACCGGGCCGCCACCGGCGTACTCTGAAGCGTGTCGCAGAAGGCTGTGGAGACGTTCACGGGACTGCGGATGAAGCAAATTCGAGCGGGTGCTGAAAGCGGTGCGGGAGCGGGGTGGCGACGGGCCGCGGATCGGCCGTCCGTGGTGTCCCCCCTGGTGTGCACCCGTCCCTCGCAGTCCCGGCCCTTCTGCGCGCGGTCCGCTCGGCCCTGACCGGCTTCGCCGAACTCGGGCCGGAGCCGGGGGAGATGGTGTACGCGCTACGCGCCTGCACGGCGTTCGTCGTCGGTTCGATCATGCGAGGCCTTTTGCTCACCGTGGGCGCGATGGGCCCCGAACGGGTGCGGGAGCGCGTCGCCGAGATCACCGCGCCGGGCGACCCCCTCCTGACCTCCATCGCCCCGTATCTGGCGGTCAGCGACGCGGACGCCGAGTTCGAGGACGGACTCGAGCTACTGATCGACGGCCTCGCCGTACGGATCGGCAATTCCGGTCGGAGAGTCACCGGCAGTCGGTAGCACGCACCCAGGTCAAAGGACTTTGTGACAGACCCGCCGGGCAACCGGCCAACTGTCCGGCCGGATGCCCGCGCCCGGCCACCTACGCATCCCCCGGCGGGGAAGGGAGGCAGCGTTGAGACGACTCAGTGGGACAGTTCGCGGAAGAAGGTGCGGATGTCGCCGACGAGGAGTTCCGGTTGTTCCATGGCGGCGAAGTGGCCGCCGCGGTCGAACTCGGTCCAGTGCACGATGTGGTCGCGTTCCTCGACGGCACGGATGGGCAGGAGGGAGTCGTTCAGGAAGACCGCGACGCCCAGCGGGGTGGGCGAGTGGAGAGGGTAGCTCGATGAGTTGGCTTCGTCGGAGTGGGCGACCTCGTAGTAGAGGCGGGCCGATGAGGCTGCGGTGTTGGTCAGCCAGTACAGCGTGACGTCGGCGAGCATGAGGTCGCGGTCGACTGCGCCCCCAGGGCGGCCGGTGGGGTTGTGGGTCCATATCTGGAACGTCTCGGCGATCCAGGCGAGTTGCCCGGCCGGAGAGTCGGCCAGCGCGAAACCCACGGTCTGCGGCCGGGTCGACTGGTCGTCCCACCTTCTCCGGTTGCGTTCGTATCGGGCCTTGTCGTCCTTGCTGAGGCGATCGAGTTCCGCGGGTGTTCCGACGGGATCGGACGGCAGGAAGTTGACGTGCGCGCCGATGACGTGGTCGGCATCGACGTGGCCCAGTGCCTGGGAGACGAACGAGCCCCAGTCGCCGCCCTGAGCGCCGTAGCGCTCATAGCCGAGGCGGGCCATCAGCTGCGCCCAGGCGCCGGCTGTCCGTGTGGGTTCCCAGCCGCGTTGGGTGACCGGGGTGGAGAACCCGAATCCGGGCATGGACGGGATGACCAGGTGGAAGGCGTCAGCGGGGTCGGCGCCGTGTGCACGCGGGTCACTCAGGGGGCCGATCACTTGCAGGAACTCGAAGAACGAGCCGGGCCAGCCGTGGGTGAGGACCAGCGGGGTGGCGTCGGGCTCTGGTGAGCGGATGTGCAGGAAGTGGATGTTCTGGCCGTCGATCGTGGTGGTGAACTGCGGCAGTTCGTTCAGCCGCCTCTCCCAGACGCGCCAGTCGAAGGTGGTACGCCAGTACTCGGCCAACTCGGCCAGGTAGTCGACCGGGACACCCATCTCCCACCCCGTGCCGGGAATCGCGTCGGGCAGCCGGACCCGGCCGAGACGGTCGTGGAGATCGTCCAGGTCGGCCTGCGCGATGTCGATGCGAAACGGGCGGATGTCGGTGTCGCTGTCGCTTGTCATGTCCTCACTGGTTCCGTGTGGGTACAGATGCCGAGGTGGGGGGAAACTCGCCGATGCCAGCTGGGGAAACGCTTCCGTCGGCACGACTCGTCGGCTACTGGGGCAAGGTCCGAGACACGGTGTCCGGGGCGGTCGACATGCCGGAGACGACCAGGGAACCGGGCGTGCGCAGGCCGGGTCGGGTAGCCGTGGCAGCTCTTGCCGGTCGTACTCCAAGCAGCCCCTGGTCGGGGAGGTTCTTGTTGAGGTAGTCCGCGGTGACGCTCATCCGCGCATCGCCGTTCTCCCTCCACCAGTAGGGGAGAACGGCGTGCACGGACTTCAATCCGACCCTGTCCAACATGCCCGACGCCCCGATGCCGGCCGCCGATCATGTACGTGCGGTCCACACCCTCGGGCGTGGCGACGCCATTCGTCACCAGGGTCTGTGCCCGCTTCACCAGAGCAACGAACCAGGTGTTGACGACGTAGCCGTTCTCCTCCTTGCGAAGGAGGATGGGCAACACGTGGCCGAAGTGGAGAACGCAGAACTTCGCCGGACGGCCGGTAGCCGACATCTTGTGACTGCCGAGCCGGGTCGGTCAGAGCTTCGTCTTCTCCCGGACCCACGCGCCGATCTGTGCGATGGCGGCGTCGGCCTCGGGAACGCGGCCGGCTCCGTAGACGTACGAGTGCTGGCCTCCGGGGACGACCACGGTGGTCGTGTCGATTCCGGCGTCCTTGACGCGGGCGGCGAACTCCTCGTCCTCGCCGGCCAGGACCTCGTAGGTGCCCCAGGAGACGAGGGTCGGGGGCAGACCGCTCAGGTCCGCCCGGTTCAGGTTGATCCTGGTGTCGGTGAACTCGATGCCGGTGCCGCCGACCCAGGCGTCCCGGAAGAAGGCCAGCAGCTCCTTGTTGAGTATCTTGTCCGTCCCGGCGTTGGTCTCCATGGTCTTGTTGGCGATCTCGAGGTCGCACCAGGGAGAGATCGACACGATGGCGCCGGGCAGGGGCTGCTTCTTGTCGCGGAGGCGAAGGGCCAGGGCGACGGCGATGAACCCGCCGATCGAGTGGCCGATCGTGATGATGCTTCCCGGCGCGTACCCTTCGGAGAGCAGCCAGTTGAAGGCCGCCTCCGCGTCGTCCACCTGAGCGGGGTACTTGTGTTCCGGTGCCCGCCTGAAGTCCATGACCAGTACGGGCGCCCCGGCGGCCTTGGCGATGTGGCCTGCGAGCTTGCGGTCGACGACCGCCGACGAAAATACGGAACCCCCGGCGTGACCGTGCAGGAGGACGTAGTCGGTGTTGGCGTCGACGGGTTCGCACCAGATACCCGGCACGCCACCCGCGTCCACCTCCCTGTAGGTGACGTTTTCCGGCTCCCGCGCCATGAGATGGGAGCTCTCCACCCGGGTGCGAAGCGCGTCCAGTTCGGACTCCGGAATCACCATCGCGGCGAAGAAATCCGCGAACGCGGTTGCTTCCGGGCTCAGTTCGACTGCAGCGTGATCAGACATGTGATACCTCCATGGGCCATCCGGGCATACCGGCCCGTCAGGACCGGTATCGCCGTGGTTTGTCAGGCAGTGAGGGTGGGGTAGTCGGTGTAGCCGGTCGCGTCGCCGCCGTAGAAGGTGGCGGGGTCGGGGGTGTTCAGCGGCGCGCCGGTTCGTACGCGCTCGACGAGGTCGGGGTTGGCGAGGGCCATGGTGCCGACGGTGACGATGTCGGCGACGCCGTCTTCGACGTCCTTGGCGCGGGTGGCGATGTCGGTGCCGGCCCGGTTGAGGACCAGGGTGTTCGGCCAGAGCTTGCGCAGGGCGTGCAGGGGTTCGTCGTCGCCGCCGTGGAGGATGTGCAGGTAGGCGAGGTCGAGCGGGGCGAGGGCGCGCAGGAGGGCGGGGTACAGCTCGTGGGTGTCGCTCTCGGCGATGTCGTTGTACGGGTTGCCGGGGGAGATCCGGATGCCGGTGCGGCCGGCGCCGATCTCGTCGGCCACGGCGGTGGCGACCTCGACGGCGAAGCGGATGCGGTTCTCGATGGAGCCGCCGTAGCGGTCGGTGCGCTGGTTGGTGTTGGTGGCGAGGAACTGGTGCGGGAGGTAGCCGTTGGCGCTGTGGATCTCGACGCCGTCGGCGCCGGCCGCGATGGCCGCCGCCGCCGCGCGGCGGTAGTCGTCGACTGTGGCGGCGACTTCCTCGGTGGACAGTTCGCGCGGGACCGGCATCTCCTTGAGCCCGGTCGCGGTGAACATCTCGCCCGACGGGCGGACCGGGGAGGGGGCGACCGGCTGGCGGTGATGGGGGGTGTTGTCGGGGTGGGCGATGCGTCCCGCGTGCATGAGCTGGATGACGATGCGTCCGTCGGCCTTGTGCACGGCGTCGGTGACCTTGCGCCAGCCGGCGATGTGCTCCTCGGTGTAGATGCCCGGGGTCACCGGGTAGCCCTGGCCGTCGGCGTTGGGCTGGGTGCCCTCGGTGATGATGAGGGCGTGCGAGGCGCGCTGGGCGTAGTACTCGGCGTTCAGGTCGGTCGGCACACCCTCCGGTGTGGACCGGTTCCGTGTCAGGGGGGCCATCGCCAGGCGGTGCGGCAGGGAGATCTCCCCGGCGACGATCGGGTTCCACAGGGCGTTCAACATGGATGTTTCCTCAAATGAAAGGGTGAGAGAGAACTGCGGGTGGTGGGCTGTCGCGAGTAGCGCCTGCGCGGCAACCGGCCGGATGGGCCCGGTGACCATCCACCGTGGAAGGCAGACCGCGTGGCGGGGCGGTCAGCGCGCGGACGGGCTTGGCGCACACATGACCGCCACCATTGCGGTGTTGAGCCCCGGCTGTTCGTACAGGGCGAGGACGCCGAGCGCGCTGTCACAGAGGGACTCACGTACCGGAATCGGAGTGGCGGTCAGCCGCGGTAGCGAGCGGCCGGGACCTGCCGCGACAGGTTCGGGACGAGCGCCTGACGCGCCTTCTCGAAAGACTCCCAGTCGCTGATCTGGGGCAGTGACGGGATGGTGACGGGCTCACCGGCGTCGAGGCCCGCGAGCGCCGCGTCGACGGCGTCGTCCACGCTCATGATCCACTCGTCGGGAAACGCCTCAAGGTCGGCGCCGGAGCCGTCCCAGAACTCCGAACGGACAGCGCCCGGCAGCACGGCCTGCACCGTCACGGGGCTCTCGGTGAGCTCTTGCTGCAGCGCCTGGGTGAAGGTCAGCACATAACTCTTGGTGCCGCTGTAGACAGCGCTGACGGGCAGGATGTTAAGAGCCAGGGCAGAGGAGACGTTCACCACGGTGCCGTGCCCGCGGGCCGTCAGGCCCGGCAGGACCGCGGTGGTCAGTCTGGTCAGCGAGGTCACATTGAGGTTGATCAGCGCCTCGGAGGCCGCGGCGTCGGAGGTCGCCAGCGGCGTGAACAGCCCCCCGCCGGCGTTGTTGATCAGTACCTCGATGCTCTCATCGGTCCGCAGACGCTCCTCGACCACGGAGATCTGCGCCGCATCGGTGAGGTCGGCGGTGACGATGTCCACCGCGCGGCCCGTGCGGCTGCGGATGTCCGACGCCAGCGTTTCCAGCCGCGTGGTGTTCCGCGCCACCAGGATCAGGTCGTAGCCCCGGTCGGCAAGCCTCTGCGCGTAGGCGGCACCCAGGCCGGCGGACGCGCCGGTGACGACGGCGGTCTTGTTCTGCGTGGTCATGGGGGTGGATCTCATTTCTGGTGGCGGATGAGTAGGGGGTCAATGCGTCGAACCCACTTTAGATTACGATAGGTATCTAAAGGCGTCCAGTCAACGGTCTCCCGATGCAGTCACCCACGCCCGCGGCCGGAGGCTGCTCGACGTGCATGCAGGTACCAGGGGCGGCCGCCGATCGGGTTCGGATGGGCGACCTTTCTGGCGCATGGTCACCCTGGACGCGTTTCATGTACTGCCGCCGACGCGGGCACGGTGAACGACACCCCTGCGGAGACCCGCACCCCGCACGCACTCCCGGTGCAACGCGAGCCGCCTCCAGGCGGCGTCACCCCCCAGCCGCTCGACGAAGGCGTCGCGCGATCGGAAGCCGCTTCCGGTCCGGGTGCGGGTCCACGAGCTCCTCGCCCTTGCGGCAGCGAGAAAGAGTCGTACGGAAAGAGCCCACGTACGGAAAGTGGAGGCGACGGCCGGCCGGCCGGTACTTCACGTATGATAGATGTACTTCAGTATCTAACGTGGGCAGGTGAGTGATGAGTCGCGTTTCGCAGGCACAAGCGATGGAGAACCGCAGGCGCGCGGTCGCCGCTGCCTCCCAGCTCTTCCGGGAGCGCGGCGTGAACGGCATCAGCGTCGCCGATCTGATGAAGTCCATCGGGCTCACCACGGGCGGCTTCTACAAGCAGTTCCCGTCCAAGGAAGCCTTGATCGCCGAGGCGGCTCAAGCCGCTTTCGGAGACCTCGACCAGCTCCTGGCCTCGTTCGACACGGAATACGGCGATCACGACACCGCGCGCGCCGCCCTCGTCGACTTCTACCTGTCGGCCGAGCACCGTGACCAGCCCGGCACGGGTTGTCCCACCGCGGGATTCGCAGGGGACATGGCCCGCGAGCCCACAGCCGGGGAGGTGCGCGAAACGTACGCGGCCGGAGTCGAGGAATTCGCCGCGTGGATGTCCACCGACGCCACCGACGGCCTTCCGGTCGTGGCCACTCTGGTCGGCGCGATCCTGCTCGCCCGGGCCACGGCGGGCACAGAACTGTCGCAACAGATCATGGAGTCGACCCACAAAGCCCTCACCGCGCCACACGGGCCTTGACCCAAGGCCGGGTAGTCAAAGGGCTTGCAGGCTTGCAGAGCAATAACTCGCGGTCTTGATCTCTGGTGTGATGGTGATGTTTGCCTCGCGCGCCAAGTCGAACAGGTCGTTCAGGGTGACGAGTTGGCGTTCGGCGGGGTCGAGAGCGCGGTCTGCGGTTGCCAGCAGTTCCCGGATGTCCCTCAAGCGCCGGTTGATTGGCTCGGGCAGACGCTGAAGAGGGTGGCGACGGCGACCTGGGGCAGGCCGTGCCGGTAGAGGAGGACGGTGGCCAGAAATTCAAGGAGTGGACCGACCCCGCCGCGTCATCGGCCCGCTTCTACTACGAGGTCACCCACCCGGCGAACCGCCTGCAGCCGTCGGCCGACCCCGTCGGAGCCCGGCCAGAGCGGTCACCCACCCTGCTGGGTGTCGCGGTCTTCCCGCACGAAGCCCTGCCCATCCGCGCCCTCGCGGAACGCTTCGCCAATGTCGTGCACTGGACCGAGTTCGACCGCGGCGGCCACTTCGCCGCCATGGAACAACCCGAACTGCTCGTCGGCGACATCCGCACCTTCTTCCGGGAACTGACCCACTGAGTCGTCACGCCGTCGCACGCCGCGCTCTCCAAGCCGAGGTCGGAGGCGACCGGGACGTCCTGACTTCGCCAAGCCGTCGCCCGTTCCAGCGAGCCGTTCGAGGCCGGCACGAGGCTCGCCCGGTCGCACTTCCTGCCGAAACATCCGCCCTACGGGACGCTTGCAAACCTCTCGACGGCAACCTAGCATTATGATCATAATTCAATTGTTTCGCCGAAGGGACTCGATCCTCATGTCCGAGCAGCCTCTCCCCACCACCGGTCGCGCCTGGCACCTGGAGAACCGCCCCACGGGAACGCCGGTGCCGTCCGACTTCGCGCTGCGCGAGGTGGAGATCCCCGCCATCGACGCGGGCCAGCTCCTGGTCGCCAACGAATACCTCTCGGTCGACCCCTACATGCGCGGCCGGATGAGCGACAAGAAGTCCTACATCGAGCCGTTCGAGGTGGGCGCACCGATGGACGGCACCGCGGTCGGCCGCGTCCTGGCGTCCAATGCCGAGGGCTTCACTCCCGGCGACTACGTGACGCACTTCCTCGGCATGCGCGACTACGCGGTCGTCGACGCGCCGACCGCCCAGAAGGTGGACCCGGACCTCGCGCCGCTCTCCACGTACCTGGGCGTGCTCGGCGCCACCGGCCTCACCGCCTACATCGGGCTGACACGCTTTGCGAAGATCAAGGAGGGCGACACGGTCTTCGTTTCCGGCGCGGCGGGCGCAGTCGGCAGCGCGGTCGGCCAGATCGCCAAGCTGCAGGGCGCCGGCCGGGTGATCGGCAGCGCGGGCTCGGACGAGAAGGTCAAACTGCTCACCGAGGAGTACGGCTACGACGCGGCGTTCAACTACAAGAACGGGCCGGTCGCCGAGCAGCTGGCACAGGCGGCGCCGGACGGCATCGACGTCTACTTCGACAACGTCGGCGGCGAACACCTGGAGGCTGCGATCGGCGCGCTCAAGCTCCACGCCCGTATCGTGCTGAGCGGAATGGTCTCGCAGTACAACGACGAGAAGGTCGTCGGGCCGCGCAACCTGTGGAACCTGGCCGTCACACGCTCGGACCTGCTCACCTTCATGGTGACCGAAGAACTCGACCTCCTGCCCGACTTCGTCCGCGACGTCGGTGGCTGGATCGGCGCCGGCAAGCTGCACTTCCAGGAGACCGTCATGGAGGGCCTCGAGAACACCATGGAGGCCTACCTCGCACTCATGCGGGGCGAGAACGTCGGCAAGATGATCGTCAAACTCTGAATCGGCCGTCACCGGACTCAGCGAGGAACCTGGGCCAACTCCTCATGTAACAGCGTGAGTTGTACGAGGCGATTACCTCCGGCGCCGCGGAGCGGGCCCGCGCGCACGCACTGACGCACCTACGGACCAACTACCGGTCGACGGTGCGGCAGCTTTTCGGGGAGACCGGGGAGATGGCTGGACGGCCTCCTCGGGCCCCGCGGTTTCCAAGTCGCGGATCTCACCGAGGAGTTCGCCGATGCCGGTTCGCTGAGTGGGGATCTCTGTGTGCGCGGCCTTGAGCGCGGCCTCAGCGTTCAGAGCGCGTTCACGCCAGGTCGCCTCGCGTTCGTCGTCCTGGGCGGCGAGGGTCCGTGACCGGTGTTCGCTGGTTTGGGCCATCGCCGCGGAGATGGCGGTTCTGGCCTCGGGGTTGTCGTAGCGCGCCCTGCTGACCCGGCTCGTTCCCGCCGTGGTCGTCGTGTCCCTGGTCCCCGACCTGATGATGTTCTTCAGCGTCTACAAGCCGCACGCCGACGCCGCCTACCTGCGCGCCCTGCCCTTGAACAACACCCCCCGCTGCTGACCACGAGTGACTCCCTCCTCGCCGGCGGGGAACGCCCCAGCCCTTGCTCCGTCCAGCCGTGGACCGGCAGGTACACCCATGCACGAGACAGCCGCCGTCGCACGTGAAGCGTCAAATTATCGTGGGGGTATGAACACCGACGAGCCGAACTGGCTGGACGACGAGGAACAGCAGACCTGGCTCGCCATGGTCGGCATGCTGATCAGCCTCCCCGCCGCTCTGGACGCCCAACTCCGCGCGACGCCGGCATCTCCCGCCACGAGTACCAGGTCCTCGCCGGACTCTCCATGTCCCCCGAGCGCACCCTGCAGATGAGCGACCTGGCGGAATTCGCCGAAGCCTCCCTCTCCCGGCTTTCTCACACCGCCAAGCGCCTGGAGAAAAAGGGCTGGCTCACCCGCACCCCCGACCCCGCCGACGGCCGCTTCACCCTCGCCATCCTCACCGACGCCGGATGGGACAAGGTCACCGCCACCGCCACCGCCCCCGGCCACGTCGCCGAAGTACGCCGCCTGGTCATCGACCCTCTGACCAAGACGCAGGCCAGGCAACTGCGGGAGATCATCCGCCGCGTCACCGACGCCATCGACCCCGGCCGCACCTCCCCCCGATGCTCCACCCCTGACCCGCACCGCTCACCCGCCCGTGCCCCAGGCGGCCTGCGGCGCACTGATCCCCACCCCACACCCACCCCCGCAGCCGCCACGGAGACCCACCATGCCCGACCCGCTGAACCCCGCCAGCGCCTACGACGCCTTCCTCCCCGACGCCCTCACCCGGGCCGCCGCACACCGCCCCTGGACACCGGCCGACGGACCCCTGCCCGCGATATACCTCAGCCACGGCGCCCCGCCCCTCTTCGACGACGGCCGCTGGCTGCGTGAACTCTCCGACTGGGCCCTGTCCCTGCCCAAGCCCAAAGCGATCGTGATCGTCTCCGCGCACTGGGAGGACGCCCCGCTGATGCTGTCGGCCCCCGCGGCCGGTACACCGCTGTACTAGTAGGACTCCGTTAGGTTGCTCTGGCTCTTGGGTTCTGGCTGGTGGTGGATGTTCTGGGCAGGGGGCGGTGGCAGGTGGTGCAGGTGCCGGTCCAGCAGTTCAGCAGGTCCTGGATGGCGTCGAGGATCTGGTAGAGGGTGAGTTGGCTGTATCGGCTTTTGGGGCCAGGCGCTGTTCCGTCAGGAACGCGTGGGCGGCGGTGACCAGGGTGACGTGGTGGTGCCAGCCGGTCCAGGAACGGCCCTCGAAGTGGTCCAGGCCCAGGCCGTGTTTGAGTTCGCGGTAGTCGTGCTCGATGCGCCAGCGGATCTTGGCCAAGCGGACCAGTTCGGCCAGCGGGGTGTCGGCGGGCAGGTTGGACAGCCAGTAGTCGGTGGGTTCTCGGGCGCCTTCGGGCCATTCGACCAGCAGCGTCACCTCGGGCAGGACACCGTCCCAGTGGCCGTGTTCGGCGGTGGCGGCGGCCTGGGCCAGGCGACGGGATCGGATCCCGGCCGGCCGCACCCGCAGAGACAGAAAATGCGAATGCAGCGGTCCGCGGGAGCCTTCCCGCCAGGTCACCTCGGTGAACGCCTGCTGCCCGCGGCCGGCCGCCAGCGCGGCGACCCGGGACGGCTTGTCGCGGTAGCGGGGCTGCGGCTTGCGGCCGTTCCCGGACCACACCGGGGCGGTGGGCTGCGCGTCATGTGGGTGAACGGTCACGTCCGACCGGATGGCCACGACATAGCCGATGCCCCGCTCGCTCAGGCCTTCGCGGAAGTCGGCATTCTGCCCGTAACCCGCGTCGGCCACCACCACCGGCGGCACCAGACCCCATCCCGCCAGCTCATCGAGGGTGTCCAGGGCCAGACGCCACTTCTCCCGGTGCCCGACCTCTGGCGGCATCCCGGTCTTCTGCCGCCGTGCGGCATCGTCGGCCCACTCCTGGGGTACGAACAGCCGCCACTGCAGCGGACAGGACGCGGTGTCGGAGACCGCGTGCACACTCACCGCGACCTGGCAGTTCGCCTGCTTGCCCAGCGCACCGCAGTACTGGTGCGCAACCGCCACCGACATCCGGCCGTCCTTGGGAAACGACACATCGTCGACCGCCCAGGCAGCCGGGCGGATCTGCGGCAGCATCCGCTGCGCGATCCGCCGCCGCACCGGCACCGGATCCCAGGTCGACTGGTTCACGAACTGCTGCAGGTTCTGCTCGTTGCCGTCCGGCAGGCGCTCCGCCATCGGCTGGATCGATTTGCGCCGCCCGTCCAGCATCAGCCCCCGCAGGTAGCAGTCACCCTTCGCCCGCTGATCCTTGCGCGGCACCGACGCGAACACATCAGCGACGAATAACTCCAACTTCGCCCGAGCACGGTTCACTTCATGTGCGTCCACACCCCCAACATGCCCCCAACCAGGACCGAGAGTCAGACGTAACGGAGTCCTACTAGGACTTCGGCGGCTTTCACCGCCGCTACTACCAGATGCGCTACGCCACCCCTGAGCCACCGGCCTCGCCGCCCGCCTCGCCGCGATGATGCCCGACACCGAACCCCTCCACCAGCACCCCACCCGCGGACTCGACCACGGCGCCTGGATCCCCCTGATGGCCATGTATCCACTGGCCGACATCCCCGTCGTACAGATGTCCATGCCCACCCACGACCCCCAGCGCCTCCTGGCCCTCGGCCGCCGCCTGGCCCCCTACGGGATGAGGGCATCCTCGTCATCGGCTCCGGCTTCATGGTCCACGGCCTGCCCCACATCACCCGCGACATGTTGCTCCACGGCACCGTCCCCGCCTGGTCCTCCGGCTTCGACGACTGGGCCGCCGACACCCTCGCCCGCGGCGACGTCGACGAACTCGCCTCCTACGCCACCCACGCCCCCGGCATGGCCTACGCCCACCCCACCCCCGAGCACTACCTCCCCATCTTCATCACCCTCGGCACCGTCCAGAACCCCGAACAGCCCGCCCGCGCCGTCATCGACGGCTACGTGGCCGGCCTCGCCAAACGCTCCTTCCAATTGCACTGACCCGCACCGCCTCTGCCTTCGACTCCAGGGGGAGACTGGCGAGGTCCGCCTGCGCTCCCAGTGACTGCAGGACGAGCACCACCGCATCGAACTCAGCTGACCGACAAGCGGCCCTGACGCTCTGGCTTGATCCAAAAGGAGAGCCCCACTGCTCGTCCCAGGCGGCTTGTGACCTGCTGCGACGGCCCGAGGCGGCATTCAAGGCGGAGCGGGACCGGGAGGCCCGCTCCGCGGTGAATCAGGCCCAGTTCGACCAGGCCGAGTTCGTCGAGGAAGACTTTGAGGAAGAACTCGGCGAAGACGGTGAGGACGGCGCGCTCGATGACCCGATCCGCATCGTGCACGGGTTTCGCCGGGCGATGGAGTTCACCGATTTGATCGGGGTCTGCCAGGGGTTTGTCGCCGGGGCGAGTCGGCTGGTGCCGCGGCTGCGCGGGCAGGAGTTCACCGAAAGCCAAGGCCCAGCCCACCGGCGGGAGACCCGAGAAGCACCCGCGGCGCAACATCGTGGACGCCATCTGCTACATCAACGACAACGGGCGAAGTGGAGGGCGACACCGCTGTTTTCCAGGCACCCAGGCACCCAGGCCCCCGAAGCGTGACACGCAGGCGTGTGCCGTCGGCAGACGGGATCCCGCATGGCTGACGACTCCGCGGCCGTCGTGACCCCGAGGGGGTAGGTCAGGTTCGGCGGGCCTCGGCGTCCCGTCTGGCGGCTGCGCTCCTGCCCTCGCGTTCCCGTGCGAAGGCCGCGCTGAGTTCACCCGTCACTTCGTTCATGGTGAAGGGCTCGCCGCACCCTTCACACACGGTGCCGCTCAGACCCACCTCGCGACCGCATGTCTTGTGAATGTGGTGGACGGCGATCCCTTCCCCGGGCTCCTTGCACCAGGTCTCGCCCCATGCACGGAGGGCGAGCAGCACCGAGGCGAAGGCTTCGCCCTTGTCGGTGAGGTGGTACTCGTAGCGGCGGGGCCTCTCGCTGTACGCACGGCGTTCGAGCATGCCGTCGGCCTCCAGCCGCTTGAGGCGGTTGGTCAGCATCTGCGGCGAAGCCAGGGTCTGGACCTGCAATGTGTCGAAGCGGCGGTTGCCCATCGTCAGCTCCCGCATGATCACGAGCGTCCAGCGGTCCCCGATCACCGCGCTCGACCGCGCGACCGGGCACTGAGTGCTCGTGATCTCTGACCAGCCACCCATACCGACGTCCTCCTCGTGAACTCGTTCCGCCCCCCATCATCGCAGAGATCGAACGAGTTTCTATGGAAAATAGAGTTGGTAGCTATGTTTTTTTGAGTTACTCTGCGGATGAGCCGAGAGAGCGTCCATGTGACAAGACGTGGACTCCTCGGCACTTCTGGAGGCACCACTCATGACCGATACGCAGTACGACCCGGCGCACACGGGGCTGCTCCTGATGGACCCGTACAACGACTTCCTCTCCGAAGGGGGCAAGGTTTGGCCCATGGTCGAAGAGGTCGCCAAGGAGGTCGGCCTGCTCGACAACCTGCGCGCGGTGATGGCCGCCGCGCGTGCGGCCGGCATCCAGGTCTTCGTCGTCCCGCACCGTCGCTGGCGCGAGGGCAACTACGCGAACTGGAACTACCTCAACCGGGACCAGGCCGCCAGCAAGCAGAACCGGGTGTTCGAAGACGGAGCCTGGGGCGGCGACTGGCACCCGGACTTCGTTCCCCAGGCGAACGATGTCGTGGTCCACGAGCACTGGGCGCAGAGCGGGTTCGCCAACACCGATCTCGACTTCCAGCTCAAGAAGCACGGCATCACCCACGTGGTGACCATAGGCATGCTGGCCAACACCTGCATCGAGTCGACCAGCCGCTACGCCATGGAGCTGGGCTACCACGTGACCCTGGTACGCGGAGCGACCGCCGCGTTCACCCGGGAAATGCTGCACGCGGCCCACGAGCTGAACGGTCCGTCGTACGCCCACGCCATCCTGAGCGCTGACGAGATCGTCACCGCCTTCAAGGGCGCACACGTCTGACGCTCACCACAGAACCGTCCAACGGGGGCGACGTTTCCCGATTGCAGATGCACAGGTGACTCACTGCTCATGCGGTGCGTTGCGTTGCGCTGAGAAAGGATCAGATCTTGTCGAACGACCAGGTGTTGGACAGTGCGGTGATCAGCGAGACAGCGGAGACGGCTACCGTCGACGCGCCGATCGAGGCCGTCGACATCGCTGACTGGGTGCTGAACCTGCCCGACGCGGAGTACCGGCGCTGCGCGCCGGGCGAGCACATCGCTGCGGGCCGGACCACCACGGATGACGGGCGCCCGATGTCCATCAACGTGGAGAACATCGGCGGCACCCTCGTCATCCAGCACTACGTGGTCGAGGTGCACGAGCCGCACCACTGCCACCTGGTGTCACTGTCCGATGCGCAGACAGAACAAGGCTGGATCAAGGTCCAGGCCACCTGGGACCTGCGGGTGGAGCCGAACGATGACGGAACCTGCCGTCTGACCAACACCGTGACCACCCACGCCACCCAGGGGTTCCTGGACGCTCTCGCTGAGGTCGGCGTGAGCTTTGACGACGCCGCCGCGCAGTATCATCCCGCGATCGTCGCCCACAACCAGCACGAGACTCCGCTCTTCGCGGCCAGCATGGCACGCAAGGCACTGGCCAAGCCGGTCGCGAGCTGATCTCTCCGTCTCGGCGGCCACTGCTGCGCCGGCACGGCGCAGCAGTGGCCATGAGGCGGCCGACCTCACGTGGTCGCCGACTCGATTTTCATCCTTCGAGGCTGAGTACTTTCACACGTTGGTAACGACCACCATGCGCACCGTGTGCAGTGCGCCTTTCCCCTGCGACGGGGCCCAGAAGGAGTCGACTCATGTCCCAGCAAGCCGCTGCCCAGCCACGCATCAAGATCGAGGAGCTCGAGGGCGGGTTGATCATCGCCCGCCTCGCCCCTGATGAGCTGGGACTCTTCGGGCGCGACGACGCTCCGGAGTTCATCGAGCTCGTCCGGCGCGCCGACCAAGATCCGGCCATTCGCGCCGTGGTGTTCACCGGGTCACATCCCAGCCGCTTCATCAGCCACGCGGAAATCAGCTGGCTGCAGGAGGACGGATCGGCGATTCCCCCCGTGAGTACTCGGGTCACGAGCGCGGTGGCGAAGATCGCCCATTGGGCGGCCCGGTACCGGCTCACCCGGTGGGTGGCGGGCAAAACGCCGTTGATGGGGGGCATCCAGCTCGATGACCTGCACACGGCGTATCTCCGCATGGCCACCAGCTCCACGATCTTCGTGGCGGCCCTCAACGGGTCCGCGCTGGGTATTGGCGCCGAGATCTCGTGGGCCTGCGACCTGCGGCTGATGGCCGAGGGCGACCATTTCATCGGTCATCCGGAGATCCTGATGGGCATCCCGCCCGGCTCCGGTGGCACCCAGCGCATGCCCCGGCTCATCGGTTCCCACCGTGCACTGGTGGCGATCCTGGAAGGCCGGCCGCTCCCCGCGGAGGAAGCACTCGCCGTCGGGGCCATCGACGAGATCGTGCCGGCCGATCAGCTCATGTCCCGGGCCGTCGAACGAGCCGCTCATCTCGCGGCGCGGCCGACCAAGGCGATCGCGGCCGTCAAGCGGGCGGTGAACGTGGGCGGCTCGCTGTCGCTCGCCGACGGTCTGCACCTCGAACGCTCCGAGTTCCTCGCCTCCCTGCCGCAGCCGAAGGCGCAGGAACTCATGAAGGGCTACCTGCGCGACACCGCGGCGAACGGTGAGCTGCCGCTGTACCAGCCCGGCGGCTATGCCGCCGCCCTCCAACGCGGAACCGCGACAGGCGACAAAGAGGAAGTGACGGCATGACACACAAGGCGACCACGAAGTTCAGCCGGCGCACCGTGCAGTTCGCCTCGGGTGACTCCTACTGCTCGGCCTGGCTGTACCTGCCGGACACCGCCTCCGACACGCCCGTGCCGGTCGTCGTGATGGGGCACGGCCTCGGCGCCACCCGGGAGATGGGGCTGGCGCCCTACGCCGAACGATTCGCCGCCACCGGGTTGGCAGTGCTGGTATTCACGTACCGCAATCTCGGCGACAGCGGCGGCCGACCGCGCCAGGTGTTGTCCATGACCAAACAACTGGCCGACTGGGACGCCGCCCTCGAGTACGCGGCCTGGCTCCCCGAAGTCGACCGGCACCGGGTCGCGGTATGGGGCAGTTCGCTGGGCGGGGGCCACGCCATCGCCGTCGCCGCCCGGCATCCGGAACTGTGTGCCGCGGTCGCCCAGTGCCCCTTCACCGACGGGCCGGCTTCAGCCGGCGCGCTCGGAATACGGGAGACCCTGGTCCTGGGGGGCGTCCTGGCCCGCGACTTCCTGGCAGCGGCGCGCGGGAAGGAGCCGGTCACCGTTCCGGTTGCGGCAGCGCCCGGTCAACTGGGTCTGATGACCGCACCCGACGCGCTGCCCGGAATGCTGAAGTTGGTGCCCGACGGCTACGAGTGGGTCAACCGCGCAGCGGCTCGCAGCTTGATCAACATCGTCCGGTATCGGCCCGGCCGAGCGGCCAAGGACATCGCCGCGCCGATCCTCGTCTGCATCAGCAGAACCGACTCGGTCGCCCCGCCCGTGCCGACCGAACGCTACGTCCGTAAGGCACCGCGCGGCGACATCCGTCACTATGACGCGGGGCATTTCGACTTCTACTTCGGAAAGGCATTCGAGCAACTGGTCGCCGATCAGACCGAGTTCCTGGTCAGCCACCTGAAACCCGCGCAGGTCACGAGCGGCTGAGCCGACCTCACCGTCACGGAGAGGCAGCCGATATCTGTCTGACATATCTGCATATCTGACAGGCGAGGCCGAGAGCCTCACGGTGGAAGGCCCGTCCGCGGGGTTCACCTACCGGCGGATGTGTTCGCAGGGCGGTGTCCCGCTGGGCCTGTTGCACCGGTTCCGCGCGACCATCGACTGGTGGACTCCGAATTCCTGGACTACCTGGCCGCCGACCACGACGTGATCGTCTTCGACAACGTCGGCGTCGGCTACACCACCGGCGAGCCGCGCGACTCCCTCGACGAGTTCGCCGACGGCGCCGTCGAGTTCATCGAGGCACTCGGCCTCACGCAGGTCGACCTGCTCGGCTGGTCCCTGGGTGGCTTCGTGGCCCCGCGCCTGACCGCGCGGCACCGGGAGCTGGTGCGCCAGGTCATCGTGGCGGGCAGTGGCCCGACCGGCTGGGTGCCCGGTGCGCCGCCCTTCAGCGAGCAGGTCCCGGGCATCATGTACAAGCCCGGCGGCGGCCTGGAGGACATGCTGTACCTCTTCTACCCTGACACGGAATCGGCCCGCGCCCTGGGAAGGAACACTTTGAGCACGTCTCGCAGCCGACGGCCCCGCGGTCTCCGAGACGGCCGCGTAGGGGCATGATCGCTATGGCGGGCCAGTTCCTGGCAGTCCCCTTCGATCAGGTGCGGGCGGAACTGAAGGCCATCAAGCCTCCGGTCCCTTACGCCAATGGCTGCACGATGTGATGGTCCCCGCTCGCAACTCCTACGTGGCTGTCCAGCGTCTTGCCGGTTGGCCGGCCTGCGTACAGCAGGGATACCCGCGGTCCGCGTGAGAGCGCGGCGCGTTCGTCGGACTCGTCGAGCACCGTCTCGGCGATGGTCCGCAGGAGCATGAGCGCGACGGGAACGAGCACGGCGGCGACGGCCGAGTCGGTATCGGTTCGCCGGGCCGGGTTGGCGGCGGCGTCATCGCGCGACTTGCGGCTGGGCTGATCGTGGTCGTCGGTCCGACCGGAGCGGCCACGCCAAGGGATGTCACCTCGTCAGGCCTCCGACGGATCCGGACCAGGCTTCCGGGCCGAGGCCTGTCGATGCGCCAGCAGCTGCCCGGGGCGATTCGCCGTACCGCCGCGACAGGCTCCTGTGTGGCTGCTGGTCTCGATACGCCCGAGCATGGCGGCGATCTGGGAGTCGAGCGCCCGTGGTCGTGGGCCACGACCACGGGGCTCCGGTGGCGTGAGCCTCGATCTGGGCCTGGGCCGACGCTTTCTGCGGGATCGTGGCGCTGAGCGTGCCCTTCGGCGGACGAGGCAAGTCGGGGCTCCGGGCCATTCCTTCGGTGAATCGGCCTGGGGGCCCTGCGCCCCGCGGAAGGCCGTTTGCTGGCGCCGGTCCAGAGCTACAGAGCTCAACTGCGGTGGCTGGGCTGCACGCACCTCGATGTACGGGCTTGTCCTGTTCGGGTTGCAGGGCATGGCCTGCAACCCGACGTTCGGCGGAACCCGCGATCCCTGTCGCTATCCCATCTCGTTCCGCTTCCCCTCTTGCCTCTTCATGGAATTACGGTCATACTTTAAAGGTCGCGGAAACCTCAGGGCCCTGACCCAGGGCGGCCCCGCGACCGAGGCCTCTGGCCGCCGACTGCAGCCGTAGTCGGGAGACCGGTTTGCCGCCCTGCGCCCACCCTGCAGGGAAGAAGGGGGCGGCGCACACTGGCGCTAACCCTCACATCGAAGGGCATGACCATGAACGACGCACATGAAGTACGAGGCGACGTGGTGACGTCGTACAAGAACGCACCGACCCGCACCGTCACCGCCGACGGAGTGACCTTCGCCTACCGTGAGCTCGGTCCCCGGTCCGGTGTCCCGGTGGTCTTCCTCACCCACCTCGCCGCAGTGCTCGACAACTGGGATCCCCGGGTCGTCGACGGCATCGCCGCCAGGCACCGGGTGATTACGTTCGACAGCAGGGGCGTCGGCGCCTCCACCGGGTCGACACCGAAGACCATCGAGGAGATGGCCAAGGACGCCGTCACCTTCATCCGGGCGCTCGGGCTCGAACAGGTGGACATCCTCAGTTTCTCGATGGGCGGCATGATCGCCCAGGTGATCGCGCAGACCGACCCGCAACTCATCCGCAGACTGATCCTTGCGGGCACCGGTCCTGCCGGCGGTGAGGGCATCAAGAACGTGACCCGGATCTCCCACTTCGACACGCTCCGAGCGCTGCTCACCCTTCAGGATCCGAAGCAGTTCCTCTTCTTCACCCGCACCGCGAACGGGCGTCGGGCCGGCAAGGAATTCCTGGCCCGTCTGAAGGAGCGCACCAAGGACCGGGACAAGGCGATCTCCCTCACCTCCTACTTCTCCCAGCTCAAGGCCATCCACCGCTGGGGGCTGGCACGTCCGCAGGATCTCTCCGTCATCCAGCACCCCGTGCTCGTCGCGAACGGTGACGACGACAGGATGGTTCCGACGCAGAACTCGGTCGCCATGGCCCGGCGACTGCCGAACGTCGAGCTGGTGATCTACCCCGACGCCGGCCACGGCGGCATCTTCCAGTTCCATGAGCAGTTCGTGCCGACCGCTCTCGAGTTCTTCGGCCGGCCGTAGGGCCGCGGTGCGGTCTGCGTACGGGCCGAGGATGTGGGTCAGAGCCGTGGCACCCGGTGGGCGGGCGACTCGAGGCGTCTGTCCGGCATCACTGACCTGGCCGTTCCCTGGCCGTGCGGCGCCGGCGAGGTCGTCGTCGTGCGGGACGGCGATGCGGAGAACGGCGTGGTGGACGCCCCGTCGGTGACGCGGCGGGAGCCTCCGGGGGCTGAGCCAGTGCTGGCTGCTCGGTGTGAGGCGGGGTCGGGCAAGCTCCCGCTGAGTGGTGAGGCGGTTTTGAGCCGCCCGCTCGCCGCAGTCAGGCAGGGGCGGGCGGTCACCCGCCAGGGGATTGACCGTCCCCCTCAGCGGATGAAGGTGAGGGCGTTCTCGATTCCCTGCTCAAGGACCTCGTCGGAGAGCTCATGGTCGGAGAGGGCACGGGACAGCTGCAGCGTTCCCACCGCCATGGTGAAGAGCCCGATGGCCTTACCGCGGGCGGACTGCGGATTCTCGGGTGCCAGGCGGGCAGCGAGTTCTTCCACGATGCCCCTGGCGCCGTCGGTATAGGCCCCCTTGGCCCCGTCTCCGCAGCGGCCGATCTCGTCGAGCAGGGCTGCGGAAGGGCATCCGTCGCCGGGGTTGTCCCGGTGCTGGGGCGACAGATACTCGCGAACGAAATCCTCGAGTCCCTCGCGGCCGGGCCGCAACGTGCCGTAGCTCTCCTGCTGCGTGCGCAGCTGGTCGGCGACGACGTTGGCGACGAGGTCGTCCTTGGACTCGAAGTGGGCGTAGAAGGCTCCGTTGGTGAGTCCGGCGTCCGACATCAGGATGGAGATGCCGGAGCCGTCTATGCCGTCCTGCTTGAACCGGTGACCGGCCCGTTCGATGATCCGTTGCCGCGTCACCTGCTTGTGCTCCTTGGTGTAGCGCGCCACAGGGTTCCTCCATCAGTTCCGCTGGGCCATTGCCTTGCATCTCATCCTAATCTATGGTCTGACGCATGTAATATTACGCTCGGCAGGCGACTTTGCGGCCGATCCGCAGCACCCGGGACACCGCCGCGCCCCGGCCCCGGGCGGATGCGCCGCAGCTGCACCGTCGCCACTGCGGACACCACGCGGCGTTCGGCGCAAGGCCGGGGAGCGGACCGCCCACCGGACGGCACGTCATGGGCCCGAGTGGAGACGATCTCACCGCCGCCGAGCCCGCCGCCCGCCGGCCCGGGAAGCGGAGGGCCTCGCACCGCCTCAGGTCTTCGCCCGGTCGACCGCCCACACCCGGAGAACCAGGAGAGCGATGATGCTCAGCCCGAGCCGGGGCGTGTCACGACTGCTGACGGACGTCCCGACACCCGGAGCGCACCGCGATCGTCTTCGGTGACGACCACATTACGTACGCCGCCCTCGACGCCGCCGCCAACCGGGTCGCGAACCTGCTCGTCTCGCGCGGGATCCAGCCGGGCGACAAGGTCGCACTGTCCTGCCCCGACCTTCCCCACTTCTCCAGCGTCTACTTCTGACAGCGGCCAGCAGGAATTCCCCACGTACGGCCAGTTAGGAACGTGACGCTCAGTGATCGGCTACATGGGCCGGGTTCCAGCTGTCGCGCACCTCTGGACCGCTGAGGTGAGGAGGATTTGAGGCTGCGCGGGCGTCTACGTTGATGTGCTTGCTTGTTGGGGATGGCGGGCGGAATAGCCGCAGCCCGTCACGCCTTGGGGTCGGCATGCGGATCTTTCGTACCTACGCGCGCGTCTACGCCACCGACCTGGATGCGGTGCTGGCACCGCTGAGCACCGTTCCCGATCAGCCGATCACCAGCCGCTTCACGATGCCGAACGGCCTGGAGCTGGCCGTCGTGGGCCAGGTTCTGGTGGTGGCGGGGGACGAGCGGGCACTGGAGCCGTACACAGCGACTGCGGCGACGCTGATCGTGGACGACCTCGACGAGTGCCAGGCGCGTCTCAGCCAGACCGGAGCACAGATCGTGCGCGGCCCGCAGGCCGTTCCCACCGGGAGAAACCTGACCGCCAAGCTGCCCGGTGGCATCCAGTTCGAATATGTCGAGTGGGACGAAGCGCAGTGGGAACGCGTCGGAGGCCGACCCGGCTAGGTTCTCGCCCCTCCCGGAGTATGTCGCCGCCGCTCGGACGGGCCGCTGCGGTGACAGTCCGGTCTACGCTCGCTCGCGTCTCCCGCTCATGGTGACCGAGTCGCGATTACAACCTGTGAGATCCGCGGCCAAATGACTCCCCGTCAAGTGGCCGCGAGCGGGGAATTAGAACACTGGCCGCTGACATACTTCGGCATCGTCAAGGCAGGCGTCCTGTGAGTCACGGTGTCAGGGGGGTTTCCGACCCGGGGGGAGTCATAGGCGCGCCGGGCGGGGGCGTGTCGGTGGGGTACTGGGCGCGGACGGCGTCCATGAGCAGGTCGAACATGCGGCCCAGTTGGTCGCGCCCGTCTGCTGGCGAGGTAGTGGTGAGCATGCCGACGAGGATGATGACGATGTCCTCGGCGTGAACGTCGTCGCGCAGCGTCCCGGCGGCGACTCCGGCGGCAAGAATGGTTTGCACAGCTGCGGAGAGCTGTTCACGTGCCGGCGACACGGTCCCGGCGCCGGAGGCGAGAACTGCCCGTAGGGCGTCTGCGGTCTCTCGTCGTGTCATCGCGTAGTCGGCGAAGTGGTCCATCCAACTGCGTAGGGCGTGGGCTGGATGCCTCGTGTGCAGGAGCGCCTCGGCGGCGGCACACAGCTGGGCCAGTTCGTGCCGGTAGATCGCTTCGACCAGTGCTTCCCGGGTGGGGAAGTGCCGGTAGAGCGTGCCGATGCCGACCCCCGTGTCCCGCGCGATCTGCTTCATCGACACCGGTACTTGTCCGGACGCGAACGCATGGCGCGCGGCGTCGAGCAGGCGGGTGCGGTTGCGTGCTGCGTCCGCACGGATGGGCTTGGGCGTCTCGTGGCTCGGCATGATGCGGAGGGGCCTTCGGTCATGGTGCTGCGAGTCGGAGCCGCCTGCTCCCTGCTGGAACCGTGGAACGGGCAGCGGGATGTCGCCGTGCATGCGGGTCGCTCAGGTGGCGAGGCGTTGCGGGAATCCGCCGGGGGAGCCCCGCTCGCGCCGTGGGTGAGGATCAGTGGGGTGGCGCACGGGCTCGGGTGGGCGGACGCGAGGGAAAGGGGATGTCTCCTGGCCGGCGGACTTGCCTGGTGGTGAAGTGCGGCAGTTCGTGCAGCCGAGGAGAGGTGTTCAAGGCCCGACGAAGCCGCCGTGCACGGTTTCGCGATGGCGCCCGCCCGGTGGGTGGCCGGGCTGCCGTCGAGGCATGCCCGACCACCGCAGGGCACCTGGTGGGGCGGGGCCGGAACCCACACCAGGGTGCCGCGGCGCCGACTGGGGTCCCTGTCGGGCGCCGGGGCCGGTCGTGCGGCGGCGGGAGGTGGTCAGAGGTTCTCGTTGACGCGGCCGATGTACTCGCCCAGCGCGTACTCGACGTCGAGGCCCTTCTCGGCGACCAGCGCGCCGAGCCCGACCGCACGCGCGGCGAACCCCGGCTGCGTCAGTGTGCCCGCGAACTCGCCGAAGGCGGCGACCAGGTGGGCGTCCGGCGGCAGTGTCGCCCGGTTGACCTGGGCCTTCGCGGTCGCCAGTGCCTGCCGGTCGAAGGAGGCGAGGCGGGCGACCGTCGCGTCGATGAAGGCGTCGAGTTCCGCGTCGGGCAGGGTCCGGGTGACCCATCCCCAGCGCTCGGCCAGGTCGGCGTCGTAGTCGGCACTGGTCAGGATCGCCTCCAGCGCGCGGTCGCGGCCGATGGAGCGCGGGAGTCGCTCGCCGCCGCCTCCGCCGGGGACGATGCCGATGCCCACCTCGGGCTGGCCGAAGATCGCCTTCTCGCGGCTGGCGTAGCGCAGGTCGCAGGCGAGGGCCAGCTCGTTGCCCGCGCCGCGGGTGCGGCCCCGGATGGCCGCGATGCTGATGAACGGAGCCTTGGTCAGCCGCAGGACCATGTCGGTCCAGACCGGGTTGTCACCCTCGTGCTCGGGCTGGGGGAGGTCGGCGGCTGCGGCGCCGTCGTAGTGGTTGACGAAGAAGTCGGGGAGGTCGCTGCTGAAGACGACGACCTGGATGTCCGGGTCGTTCTCGAGCTCCTTGACGATCTTGAGCAGCGTCACGGCGGACTCGGGAATCACCAGGTTGGCGGGAGGATTCGCGAACGTGATCCTGGCGGTCCGCGGGGTCGTGCGCTCCAGGCGGATCGTGCTGGGCTGGCTCATGGCGTGGTTCCGTTTCGTAGGGGGCTTGCGTGGCTGTGATCGCGTCCGACGACCACGGGGCTGTTGCGTCTGGTGGGGGTGCGGGTGCCGTCGCCCTGTCTGTCGGCGCGGCATCGGCTGAGATGGGCCCGCACTGTGTGGCATGTGGTGCGCGCCGTTCGAGCTGATGACGAGCGCCGAGGTGGCCGCCATGCCTGTTATGGCCGCGCGCGTGTCGTTCGCCACTGGCCGAGTCGCTGCCTGTACCCGTTGCTCGAGCCGTTTAACTTATGATCGTAATATAATAAGCGGGAAATGCTCGACAGGCAAGAGATGCGACCCGCGGGTGAAACACCAGCCGGCCGCGTCGCGCCTACGGCGGACCGGCGCGGTCAGGCGGACGGGATGACGATCGGGGTGCCGAACAGGTAGAAGTTGCTGATGTCGATCACCAGGGGAGCCGCATAGGTGGGGAAGCGTTCGATGATGGCCTGCTTGTAGGCCTGGCCGTCGTCGCCGAGGAGCTCACCGGCGACCTTCAGGTACTCGGCCATCTCCGCGAGAACGGCCTGTCCCGCGGGCAGTCCGTGTCCGGGCAGGATCGTGTCGTAATCCGGGTCGGCGAGTTCCTGGAGGATGACCTGCCAACGGTCGATGTCGTGGTTTCCGACGAACACATGGGTCTTGTGGTAGACGACGTCCTGCGCGACCAGCACCCCGTGCTCGGGCAGCCGGATCAGTAGTTGGTCGGAGGTCTCACCGCCGGAAAGGGCTTCGAAGACGAAGGGAACGCCGTCGATGACCTCGGTGCCCGGGGTGATCAGAACGGTGGGGGCCACCTCTGCCGCGGGGACCGGGATGCCGGTGGGGTCCTGGAGGTCGCCTCGCGCCGCCATCTGATCGCGCGTGACGGCCAGGGCGTGAATGGGTGCGTTGAAGCGGGCCGCGCCCTGGAAGTGGTCCGGGTGCTCATGGGTGATGATGAGCCGGTCCAGCGGTTTGCCGAGTTCCTCGGCGTATGCGACGACCTCGTCGGCGCCCGCGATCGTGATCTGGCCGTCCACCGCGACCAGTCGGCCAGGGGTCTCGATCAGCTGGGTGGTGACGTTGATGTTGTCGTCGGGAGCCATGTAACTGTGCACCCGCACGTCGCCCTTGTCGATGATGGTGACGGTGCCCCTCATTGGTCCACTCCTTCTGGTGTCCTGCGCAGCCGGGCCGTGGTCGGGCCTTGTACGAGTTCTTGTGCCGGGTGCTCGTGCGGTGTCGCGGTCCGAAGCCGGCACCGCTGGTGACGGGCGGTGGGTGAGGGCGGGCGGCCTGTGGTGGAGCACGGGTCTGGGCCGGTGAACCGCGCCCGGGCGCTCGGCGTGCGGGCGCGCGGTGTGCCGGCGTGTATGGGCCTGCCCTTTGATGTTCGCTCCATCGCGGGGGCGCCGGGCGCCTGCGCAGGTCGGCGGACACGGTTCGTCCGTGGCCCAGGGTCTTGCTGGACGGTCCGGTCGACGAGCCTGCGGCCCGGCCGCCCGCCGGCCGTCGGTGTCGAACAGGTGGAGGCTGTCGTGATCGTGGCGCTGGAGAGGATCCCGGAGGCGTCGTCCGCTGGTCGCGAGCGGCGCTTCGCAGTCGGTGTTCACCGGCTTTCCTGACGTGCGATGCCGAGGTAGTCGCCGAGGCGGAGTTCCACTTCTTCGGGACCCTTTTCGGCAAGGAGCTTCTCGAACCGGGGCCGGGATGCCTGGACCCCTGGCCAGGTCAGGGAGCCCAGGAATTCGGTGTAGGCCGCTCGCAGGTCGGCGTCGGGCGGGAGCGTCGCCCGGTTGACCTGAGCCTTGGCGGCTGTCAGCGCTGTCTTGTCGAAGGACGTCAGCCGCTTTGCCACACCGTCCACGAAGCCGTCCAGTTCGGCGTCGGCGACGGCGCGGGTCACCCAGCCATAGCGTTCTGCCGTGTCCGCGTCGTAGTCATGGCTGCTGAGGATGGCTTCGAGAGCCCGATCCCGTCCCGTGAGTCGGGGCAGGCGTTCCGTGCCGCCGCCGCCGGGAAGAATCCCGCCGCCGACCTCGGGCTGGCCGAACACCGCGTGCTCGCGGCTGGCGTAGCGCAGATCGCAGGCCAGGGCCAGTTCGTCCCCGCCGCCCCGGGTCCGTCCGCGGATGGACGCGATGCTGATGAACGAAGCTGTGGACAGCCGTACCACGAGATCGATCCACGCCGGCGTCGCCTCCGGATCGGACGGCATGAAGTCGGCGACCCGGTCGAGATCGAAGTGGTTGAAGAAGTAGCCGGGTGTACTGCTGGTGAAGACGGCAACGTGAACCTGCGGGTCCTCGCTCAGTTCCGTGACGACCTCAACCAGTCGGGACACGGTCTCCCCGACGATGAGATTCACCGGTGGATTCGAGAATGTGATCTTGCGGATTCCCGGTGCCGACTCCTCCACGCTGATCGTGCTGGGCTGTGTCATCGTTCGCTCCAGGGGTGACCTTGACGGTTCGTCAGGGATGCGTTTGCGTCAGGGCGCCTTGACCTGGCAGAGGCGAGGCCCAGGACCAGGTCTCGCAGTCGCGTGGCCATGTCGTGCTTCTCCTTGCTGTTGCCTCGATGCCCCGGTCGGCTCGACGGAGGAGGGGGTGTCGGTCGGGTGGATGAGTGCGCCGGGCTGCTGGCCGAGGGCCGGGCAGAAAGAGGTGGCGCAACGTGCTGACGCGGCCGGCGGTCGGGACCGCGGTGTAGCGCAGTCTCGGTTTCGGGTCCGTGGCCGCCGCGGTGATAGCGCGGCATCGGCGCGCTCCGCGTCCTTGTCGCCATGTCCTTCTCCTGCGGTGAGGCGCGAGTTCACTGATCACGCCCGACGCTACGAAGGAAGCGCGGCAAGCGGATCCGTCACCGTGTCCGTCACCGTGTCCGTCACATATGGCCCGGTGTCATTGAACTCGGGTTGCGGCAGTGGCTCCGGGCGACCGCAGCCCATTAAGCTTTCAAGCAAATGGACCTGTACGGACGGCGCCAGGAGCAGGCAGCCCTCGACCGGATCCTTGACGGTGCCCGTCAGGGATTGGGAGCGAGCGTGATGTTGTGGGGTGACCCCGGCATCGGTAAGACCGCCCTGCTCGAATACATGGCTGAGTCGGCCGCCGCGGACTTCACTGTCCTGCGATGCGGGGGCACTCGTCTTGAGTCGCAGCTGGCCTTCGCCGCACTGCACGAACTGCTGTGGCCGGTGACGGAGCGGATCAGCACGCTCCCGGAGCCGCAGGCCAACGCCTTGAGCGGGGCGCTCGGTACCAGGAACGATGTGGCGGACCGGTTTCTGATCGGCGTGGCCGTACTGACGCTCGTCGGTGAGCTGGCCGGCGAGCGACCGGTTCTGATCGTCGCCGACGACGCCCAGTGGCTGGACGAGGCGTCCGCCCAGTGCCTGGCCTTCGTCGCTCGCCGGCTGCGCGACGAGGCCGTGGTCATGCTCCTCACCGGCCACGACGATCCCGTCGAGGGCCCCTGGGAGAAACTGGCGGCGATGGAGGTCCGCGGGCTGGACGACGACAACGCACGGCTCCTCGCCCGTGCCCTGGCTCCGCACGCGGACGAGAGGGTGATCCGCCGCACGGTCCGCGCGGCGGCCGGCAATCCGCTGGCACTTCAGGAGCTGCCCACGTCCGAAGCGGCCGGCGACCTCTCGGCGTATCCGCTGGGCGACGACCAGATCTCTGTCGGGCCCCGCCTGCGCCGTTCCTTCCACGCACGGATCGAGAGGTTGTCGGCGCCTGCCCGCACCGCGCTTCTCCTCGCCGCCGCCGATGACCGCAGTGACCGGGACACCGTGCGCCAGGCCGGTGGCGTGCTCGGCCTCGACGCGGCCGCGTGGGACGAGGCCCAGCACTCGGGCCTGCTCACCACGGGCTCGGGCGGGCGGATCCGCTTCCGCCACCCGCTCATGGGGGCGGTGGTCTACGACGTGGCGCCGCCCGTGGACCGGCAGGCTGTGCATCACGCTCTCGCCTCCGTGCTGAGCGGCGAGCACGCCGGCGAGTTGCGGCCCTGGCATCTCGCCGCAGCTGTGGAAGCCACGGGCGGAACCGACGAGGAGGTAGCCCGGCTGTTGGAGGAGTCGGCCCGCCGTGCCTGGGCGCGCGGCGGCTGTGCCACGGCTGCCCGTGCCCTGCAGCGTGCGGCGAGGCTGTCACCCGCGGCGGACGACGCGGCACGGCGACTGTCCTACGGGGCGAAGGCGGCCTGGGAGGCCGGACAGGTCGATGCGGCGCGGGGCATGCTGGAGCGGGCGGAAGGGATGTCCTCCGAAGCCACGGTCGGGGAGCTCAGCGAAGGGCTGAGCGGGCTGATCGAGTTCGCGCACGGCGATCTGAAAATCGCCTGCCGTCGGCTGCTCCGGGACATGGAGCGGGTGGCCGACGCCGGGCAGGCGTTCCAGCTCGGCAGCATGGCGCTGCGGGCGGCGTGGGCGGCCGGGCACGGCGAACTGCAGCGCGAGGCGCTTGACCGGCTCGAACGGCGGCTCCCACAGGGGAACTTCCCGAACGCCGATCTGCTGCCGTCGCTGCGCCAATGGTGGACGCAGGACCTGAGCGACGGAGCCGACGACAGCGACCAGGCCGCGGCCCCCGACGCCGAGGTCCTCAGCCGGCTCAGCGGCAGTGCCTGGTTCCTGATGCCGCCGGCGCCGGTGGCGATCGCCTGGGGGATCGAGTCCGCCCTGGAGGATGCCCTGCGTGGCGAGATCGACCGGCTGCGGCCCACGGACCAGGTGAACGCCCTGACCCAGGCGCTGGCACAGACGGCTGCGCTGGGCATCGCGCAGGGCTCCTGGCCGTCGACCGCGGCGAACGCCCTGGAGGGGCTCCAGGTGGCCGGGGAAATCGGTGACTACCACCTGGCGTCGCAGTGCCTCAACTGTCTGGGGTGGCTGGCAGCCGTCCGAGGCGAGGAGCCGGCCGTCGCGGACTATGCCGCCCGGGCCTTCGAGGTTTCCGTGCCGCGCAGTGTGCGCCTGCTCAGCGCCGCCGCGCAGTGGACCCTCGGCATGTCGGCGCTCTTCGCCGGCCGGGCCGAGGAGGCCCTGGACTACCTGGCCCGTCTGACCGAGGCCGGACACCACGCGGCGCACCCCACCATCGCGGTGCTCGCCGCACCGGACACCGCCGAGGCCGCCCTCCAGGCAGGGCGGCGGGCGACGGCCGAGGAACAGGCGCGGCTGCTGCGACGCTGGGCCGAACGGACCGACGCGGCATGGGCGATCTCCGCGACCCATCTGGTCCATGCCCTGCTGGCGTCGGGGGCGGATGCGGAGAAGCGGTTCCGGCTCGCGCTGGATGTTCCCGGAGCCCGGTCGCGGCCCTTCACCTACGCCCGCACGCGCCTGCTGTATGGCGAGTGGCTGCGGCGGGCCCGCCGCCGTACCGACGCCCGGACCCAGCTCGCCGAAGCCGCGGAGATCTTCCGGCGACTGCACGCGGCGCCCCTCCTCGCCCGCACCCGGGCTGAACAGGAACTGACCGGGCAGCACCTGCACCGCGACCTCGCACCGGCCCGGGACACCGCAGCCATCCTCACCCCGCAGGAGCTGAGGGTCGCACGGCTGGCCGCACAGGGGCTCACCAACCGGGAGATCGGATCACAACTGCTGATCAGCCACCGCACGGTGGCCCATCACCTGGCCAATGTGTTCCCCAAGCTCGGTATCGTCTCGCGCGCCGACCTCGCCCGCATCGACTTCGGGGACGGGTTGCACCTGATCGGCTGACGGGCCGCCTTCGGGGCTGGACCGGGGCCCCGATGATGCCCAGCGCTGCGCTGGGTGGAGTTCGTCGCCGTTCACACCCGGGGCGTCCCACCATGCGGCGATGTTGTAGGCGGTGCCGTCGAGCACGTCGTCGCCGGCGCTATCCGGTTGCTGAGGTGCCGACAAGGGTGAAGGCAGCCACGACGAGACGGTGGCGAGATCAGGTTTGATGATTCATGCCCGGAGGCGGGCCCCTGGTCCCAGCCGAGCGGTGACTTCGCGTGGAGTGAGGGCGGAGTGTTCCGCGGAGCACTCGACGACGACGCGGAGCGGAGCGCCGCATTCGGTGTGGCGAACGTCCAGTACGGGGCCCTCGGAGTCGAGGGCGTAGGCCTCGCCCCACTGGCTCAAGGCCATCAGGACGGGCCACAAATCCCAGCCCTTGCGGGTCAGACGGTACTCGTTGCGGGAGCGGCTGCCCGGCTCCTGGTAGGCGACGGTCTTCAGGACGCCGGCCGTGATCAGCTTCCGGAGGCGATCGCTGAGGACGGCCTCCGACAGGCCGAGGTGGCGGTGGAAGTCGTCGAAGCGGCGGACTCCGTTGACGGCGTCACGCAGGATCAGCAGCGTCCATTTCTCTCCGACCACGTCGAGCGTGCGCTGGACGGGGCAGTTCTCCGTGCTCGCCTCAAGCCACTCCATCCCGCCATCTTAGGGGTCTGACTTCGTAATTGACAGTCAGGTAAATCGGCAGCTAGCTTCACTTGAAAAAGTCAGATGGAGGCGCTCGACCGTGGGACGAACACGTACGTATACATGGGAAGATCCCGCGATCCTGGCGGAAGCCGCCGGACGCATGGCCGGCATCGACTTCCTGCGCGAGCTGAAGACGGGGCGACTGCCGGGGCCGCCCATCAACTACTCCATCGCCTTCACCCTGGACGAGGTGGAACCCGGCAGGGCGGTCTTCTCCCTGACGCCGGGGGAGGAGCACTACAACCCGATCGGCAGCGTGCACGGCGGAATCTTCGCCACTCTGCTCGATTCGGCGGCGGGCTGTGCCGTCCAGTCCACCCTTCCGCAAGGAATGGCGTACACCTCGCTCGACCTGACGGTGAAATTCCTGCGGCGGATCACCGTGGACACGGGCATGGTGCGTGCCATTGGCACAGTTGTCAGCAAGGGCCGCCAAACTGCCCTCGCCCAGGCGCAGTTGGTCGACGCGACAGATCGCCTGCTCGCTCACGCCACCAGCAGCTGTCTGCTTTTTCCGGTGCCGCCCCCGCAAGGATGATCTTTGGCGGAGCCCCACCGTGGCCTGGGCCCGGTACCTTGCCGACGCGCGAGCAAGTAATCACCCACTCGTTTTCATCCCGCTCGACCGCGGCCGGCTCGGCCTGGAATTGATCAGCCTCCTCCCGCAGCTCATCCACACGATGGCGAGCGGCGCACTCGCGCTGTTCCAGCAGTCCCACAACCGACGGCATCTCCGACCTCCACCGGAACGACAACTCGACGGTTCGTCACCGCAACTGAACCGTCGCCTCCATACCTGACCAGTGGAAACGCAGTGCTCAACCCCGGAAAGACAGCAGCTTCTCACCGCGAACCGGACGGGACTTCGGCAGGGGATGCTGGAATCAGCTGCTCCGCCCAGATGACCTTGCCTTCGCGGCCGTGGCGAGTACCCCAGCGTTGGGTGAGCTGGGAGACCAGGAACAAGCCGCGACCTCCCTCGTCGGAGTCCCGGGCGCGGCGCAGGTGCGGGGCGGTGCTGCTGGCGTCGGAGACTTCGCACGTCAGGGCGGATTGAAGGATCATCCGCAGTCGGACGGGGCTCTTGCCGTAGCGGATGGCGTTCGTCACCAGTTCGCTGACGATCAGCTCTGTGGGAAAGGCCATCTCTTCCAGACCCCAGGCGGCCAGCTGATCGGCTGCCTGGACGCGGGCCTTCGAGACTACTGCCGGGTCGCTGGGGAGATCCCAGGTGGCGACATGGTCGGCGTCGAGCACCCCTGTTCGTGCCACAAGAAGGGCGACGTCGTCCGTGGGACGGCTGGGCAGCAGCGCGGAGAGCAGTTCGTCGCAGGTCTCCTCGAGCGACGCCGGTGCCCGGGCGAGCACGTCGCGCAGCAGCGCGAGGGCGGTCTCGACGTCGCGAGAGCGGCTCTGGACGAGGCCCATCGGTGTACAACACCAGCCGACTGTGTTGTGGCACTTCGAACTGGGCGGTTTCGAAGGGGAGGCCGCCCAGGCCCAGGGGCGGGCCGACCGGCAGCTCCAGGACGACGACCGCATGGGCTGTGGTGGCATCGTCGGCGGTGGTCGGTGCACTCACGACGGCCGGCGGAAGGTGCCCGGCACTGGCCAGGGAGCACACACGGGAGACAGGGTCGTAGACCGCGTACAGGCAGGTGGCGCTGATCTCGTCCGTACCCCGTTCCTCCTCGCGCTGCATGCGGATGACCACGTCATCAAGGTGTGTCAGCAGTTCGTCGGGCGGCAGGTCGATGTCCGCAAGAGTACGGACGGCCGTCCGCAGCCGCCCCATGGTGGCGGCGGCATGGAGGCCATGACCGATCACATCGCCTACGACGAGGGCGACGCGGGCTCCGGAGAGCGGTATCACGTCGAACCAGTCACCGCCCACGCCCGCTCTGGATCCGCTGGGCAGGTAGCGCGATGCCGACTCGACGGCGGACTCGTCCGGCACGTGCTGCGGCAGCAGGCTGCGTTGGAGGGTGAGCGCGGTGGAGCGCTCCTGGGTGTAGCGACGGGCATTGTCGATGTTGACCGCTGCTCTGGACGCGATCTCCTGGGCCACCAGGAGCTCGTCGTCGTCGAAGGGGTCTGCCGTGTGACGCCGGACGAACTGCGCGAGTCCCAACGGGCTTCCCTGGGCCCACAGTGGGACCAGGAGCAGGGAGCGCGGACCCAAGGCGCGCAGGGCCGACTCGTGTCCGCCGACATCGCCAGCCATGCGGGGATGGCGTCCGCGGCGATGCGGAGCCGGAGAGGCTGGCCGGTGGCCAGTACGCGAGCCAGCTCTGAGCCTTCCGGGCAGTGGTACGTCTGCCCTGTGACGAATTCCGGATTTGGACAGCCGTCCGAGACCGCCTGGGCGATTCGGCGGAGCGTCGGGGGACCGGCTTCCGAGTACGTGCTCTCCTCCGGGAGGGCGGAGGACAGCAGGTCGACGGTGACGAGGTCTGCGAAGTGGTCGGCGCCGACGTCCGCCAGTTCCTGGGCGGTGCGGATGGTGTCCAGGGTGGTCCCGATCCGCCTCCCGGCCTCGTTGATCATGATCAGCCGCCGCTGCAGCAGGCGGTCGCGTTCCCTTTGGTACGCCGCGACAGCCTGTTCCGCCGTGCGATCGGCATACTCGAAGCCGATCGCGCTCAGGGTGACCGTCGTCGCGTTGATCAGCTCCTGGGACGTGGTGACACGGACCGTCTCCGTGTAGAGCTCATGAACCACACCCGCGTGGACGAGCCGATAGATGCGAAGGAGCTGACTTATCGGCACCCCGTGCTCGGCGACTCGGCAGGCGAACTCGATGGCGGCGGGTGGCGTCCCGACCTCGGTCATGTCAAGGTCACGCTCGAGGAAATCCAGAACAGCGGTGACGTGTTCGGACAACGCCAAAGGCGCCAGAACGGCGATGTCCTCGTACTCCCAAACCTCCGGAAGTTCGCCGCGCAAGCGTTGCAGCACCACGTCGACAACGTGATCCGCTCGGGGGGCGAGCCCTCGAGCGAGGTCGCGGAGGAAGGCGCGGGTGTCGGTTCCCACACTGGAAATGTACCCCCGGCCTGGTCGACGAGCCGTGCCGACGCCGGTCCGGTGAAGGCGCCCAGCGTCGGCCGGATCGAGAGTGTCGGGCGTTCACGGTGTGTGACCGGCGCGGCGGAGAACGGGGCGCAGCACCTCGATGACGCTGGGGTCGTCCACCGTCGACGGGATGGGTTCGTCGCGGCCGTCGGCGATGCCGCGCATGGTCTTGCGCAGGATCTTTCCCGAGCGGGTCTTGGGCAGGGCGGCCACGACCGTGACGTCCTTGAGGGAGGCGACGGCGCCGATGCGTTCGCGCACGAGTTGGACGAGTTCGGCCTCGACCTCGGCTGGTTCGCGGTTGGTGCCTGCCTTGAGGACGACGAGGCCGCGCGGGATCTGTCCCTTGAGGGCGTCGGAGACGCCGATGACGGCGCATTCGGCGACGTCGGGGTGGGTGGCCAGGGCCTCTTCCATGCTGCCGGTGGACAGACGGTGTCCGGCGACGTTGATGACGTCGTCGGTGCGGCCCATGACGAAGACGTAGCCGTCGTGGTCGATGTGTCCGCTGTCGCCGGTGAGGTAGTAGCCGTCGAAGGCGGACAGGTAGGAGGCGATGTAGCGGGCGTCGTCGTTCCACAGGGTGGGCAGCGCGCCGGGTGGCAGGGGGAGCTTGACGACGATCGCGCCGTCGACGCCGGGTGGCACGGGCTGCCCGGTGGGGTCGAGGACGCGGACGTCCCATCCGGGCAGCGGGCGGGTGGGGGAGCCGGGCTTGACGGGCGCGGCCTCGATTCCGACCGGGTTGGCGACGATGGGCCAGCCGGTCTCGGTCTGCCACCAGTGGTCGATCACCGGCACACCCAGCAGGCCGCTCGCCCAGTGGTAGGTCTCGGGGTCGAGACGTTCGCCGGCGAGAAAGAGATAACGCAGGCCGCTCAGGTCGTAGTCGACGGCGAGCGTTCCCTTCGGGTCCTCCTTGCGGATCGCGCGGAAGGCGGTGGGGGCCGTGAACATGGTCTTGACGCGGTGCTCGGCGGCGACGCGCCAGAACTGGGCCGCGTCCGGGGTGCCGACCGGCTTGCCCTCGTACAGCACGGTGGTGGCGCCGGCCAGGAGCGGGCCGTAGACGATGTACGAGTGTCCGACGACCCAGCCCACGTCGGAGCCGGTGAACATGGTCTCGCCCGGTCCGATGTCGTAGACGGCGCCCATCGACCAGTGCAGGGCGACCGCGTAGCCGCCGCAGTCGCGTACGACTCCCTTGGGTTTTCCGGTAGTTCCGGACGTGTAGAGGATGTAGAGGGGATCGGTGGCGGGGACGGGAACGCAGTCGGCCGGCGCGGCGGCGGCGGCGAGGGCGGCCCAGTCGAGATCGTCGGGCCCCAGCTCGGCCGGCTCCTGCGGGCGTTGCAGGATCACGCTCTTCTGGGGCTTGTGGGCCGCGAGTTCGATCGCCTGGTCGAGCAGGGGTTTGTATGCGATGACCCGCTTGCCCTCGATGCCGCAGGAGGCGGAGACGACGACTTTGGGGGCGGCGTCGTCGATGCGGAGGGCGAGTTCGTGCGGGGCGAAGCCGCCGAAGACGACCGAGTGGACCGCGCCGATCCGGGCGCAGGCCAGCATCGCGACGGCGGCTTCGGGGACCATCGGCATGTAGATGACCACCCGGTCGCCGCGCCCCACTCCGAGTCCTGCCAGCGCTCCGGCGAAGGCCGCCACCTCGTCCCTCAGCTGCGCGTAGGTGTAGGTGCGGCGGGTGTCGGTCACGGGTGAGTCGTAGACGAGCGCGGGCTGTTCGCCCCGGCCAGCTTCGACGTGCCGGTCGAGCGCGTTGAAACAGACGTTGAGTCGCCCGTCGGGAAACCAGCGGTAGAAGGGCGCGCCCGAGGAGTCAAGTGCGCGGCGTGGGGCGACATCCCAATTGATGCCTTCCGCCGCCTTCAGCCAGAAGCGCTCGGGGTCCTCGGTACTGGCGCGGAAGACATCCTCGTACGTTCCCATCGCGCACTCCTTTGTGACATCGGGACGTGGTGTGGTGGTGTGGGACAAGTGTCGGACACAGGTACCGCATGCCGGTGTGGTCGAGCGGGATGCCGGTGACCGGTCCACCGGACACCGGCAACCTGGTGGTGCGGCGCCTGGCCGACGGACTCCGCTGTCAGGTACGGCGTGTGCTCAGGCGCCGAGGTGCGTGCGCAGCCACCGGCCCATCTGCCCGATGGCCTGGTCCACCTCGGGCACCCGTCCGGCGCCCAGGACGAACGAGTGCTGCCCTTCGGGCAACGAGTGGGTCTCGGTGGTGACCTTGAAGTCCGTGAGGCGGCGTCCGAGCTGGGCACCGTCGTCGGTGAGGGTCTCGTACTCGCCGTAGTAGACGAGCGTGGGCGGCAGGCCGGTCAGATCGGCCTTTACGAGGCTGATCTCGGGGGATGCGAAGTCCACGGCCGGGTCCTGCAGCCAGGCGCCCCGGAAGAGCTCCAGCGTGCCGCGGCTGAGCATCCTGTCGTTGGTCTCGTTGGCGTCTACGGACAGGTTCTGGATGGTGAGGTCGGTCCACGGCGAGACGCTGACGATCGCGCCCGGAGTGGCCTCGCCCTTGGCGAGCAGGCGCAGCGGCAGCATCACCGCGAGGGTGCCGCCGATGGAGTGGCCGGTGCTGCCGATGTTCTGGGGCTGGTAGCCCTGCGCGAGCAGCCAGCGGTAGGCGGTCTCGGCGTCGTCGAGTTGGGCGGGGTGGGGGTGTTCGGGCGCCAGGCGGAAGTCCACGACGAGGGAGCGGGCGCCGGCCGCCTTCGCGATGTGGCCGGCTGCCTTGCGGTCGGAGTGCATGGAGGCGGTGACGGATCCGCCGAAGTGGAAGTGCAGCAGTGCGCGGTCGGGGTCGGCGCCCTCGGGGATGGCCCACAGGGCGGGGACGCCGTCCGCGTCGACCTCGGCGTAGGTGACGCCTTCCGGCTCGGTCGATGCCTTGTGGTTGGAGTCGACGATGTCGCGGATGACGGCCAGGTCCAGGCCCGGTGTCGACGACTTCGCGCTCACGCTCGCGAGGAACTCCGCGAACTCGTGTGCTTCCTTGCTGACTCCCATGAGGGCGCTCCTTTTCATACGGGTGCCGTGCGGGGTTACCCGGCGGTAGCCCGGGGCGATGTGCTGGTGTGCCATGACGCTACTGGCTGAGTATAGAAAAGTAAACTCAGATGATGGGGGTCATCCTCATGGACGCGAGCAGGGTGAGACATGCCGGAGGGGGCGACGCCATCCCGTGACCCACCGCGTCCCTCCACTGTCAGTGCGTCGCCGAGAGTGAAGCCCCGACGGAGCGCGGTACAGGCTGCGACGCGGAACACCTACCGCTGAGAATCAGCGGCCTGAGGCCCCGCTGTCCTTCCCGTCAGGATTCTGTACTGCATGTGACGGAACTCGAGTTCGGAACCTGCGGGCGAGCTGATGCTGCCGAGCCACCCGAGGATGAACGCCGCAGGTACGGAAACCAGGCCTGGAGTCTGGAACGGATACCAGTTGAAACTCGCTTCCGGCCACAGTGCGAACTCGGTTCCCGAGACGATGGGCGAGAAGACTGTGAGGATGATGCAGAGCAGCAGTCCTCCGTAAACGGACCACAGCAGTCCTCTGCGGTTGAACCGGTGCCAGAAGAACGAATAGATCAACGCGGGGAAGATGCAGGACGCCGCAACGCTTATCGAGAAGGCGACCAGGAAATCAGTCGGATACCGGTGGATGGCGGCGGCCAGTGAAAGGCCCACCGCGCACACGATGACGGCGGCCACGCGCAGTGCCCGCACCTCCCCGGTCTCGGTGCGGCGGAGCTTGCCTCGCGCGAACACGTCGTGGGCGAAGGAGACGGCGGCGGCGAAGGTCACACTGGACACGGTCGTGAGCACGGTGAGGAAGACGACGCACGCAATGACGGTGATCAGCGGGACGCGTCCTGTCGAGCCGTCACCGAGTACGCCCGAGGCCAGCTGGATCAGGGACGACTGCCCGGTGGCGTCGACCGCCCGGATGCCGTTCGCACCCACCACGGCCGCTGCCGCGAAGCCGGTGGTGATCAGGAGGAGGACGAAGGCACCGACCAGCCCCGTGGCGATGCTCACGGACCGCCGTGCCGTGCGCCCGGTCCGGGACGCGCCGATCCGCAGGAGCTGGTGAGGCATGACGGCCGTACCGAGAATGAAGACTATGTGATTGCCGAATGTGTTGAGCGCCCCGAGCGTTGCCGTGTAGGGCCAGAATCCCGGCCTCAGATAGTCGTCCGGCGTCAGGCTCTTGTCCACCGCGGTGGAGAGCAGGGATCCGGGATCCCAGTCGGATTTCCTGAGGGCCAGCAATGTGATCACCGCAAGTACGAAAAAAGTGATCGGCACTTTGGCGACGTGCATGAAACTGTTTCCCCGCAGACCCGCCACCGCGGCGAAGCAGGCGACGAGACAGCCCATCAGTATCGTGCACACCACCTGGGCTCCCTCGGCCGATGTGCCGATCAGGAGAGCCGTGCTGCTGCCGGCGACACGCAGTTGGATGATGAGGAGGGGAATGGTGATGGCCAGTGTCACCGCGGTCGCGGCGATCCGGGGCCCCGAACCTGATGCCCGCAACGAGAAGAGGTCGCCGAGGGTGTAGCGACCGCTGTTGCGGATCTTCTGTGCGAGGAGCAGCAGCACACCGAGCATGATCAGAACGTCGAGGGCGTACGTGAACCCGTCGTATCCGAACAGGGCGATGCCCCCGGAGACCGTCAACAGGGTGACGATCGAGATCTGCTCGCCGGCCATGGCGAAGCCGTTGAAGACGGGGGACAGGGCCCGGTCGGCGACATAGAGCCTCTCGGGGTTGTCCTCCTCCGCCGTGGCAAGCGTGAAGAGCCACAGCAGGGACACTCCGATGAAGATCAGGAAGGCGATGATCACGGGGCGTCTGGCGTCCGACCCGATGGGGTCGAGTACGCCCGAACCGAGGATGTCCATGGTCACCGCTTCACCGCCAGGACCCGTTGACGGGAGCGGCACCCGACGCTTCGGTGTGCGCCGCACCGGACGTCAGAGACTGCTCGACGGGGTCGGACAGCCGGGTGCTTCGCGCCTCGTACAGCCAGGCAGTGGCGACGAAGAGCCCACACTGCAGGATGCCCCACACCATGCCGAGAGTGATCTCCCCGTGCACCCGCACCGCGGGCACGCCGGTGAAGCACGACAGCACGGTGCCTACGGTGAAGGGGACCGCGTTGACGACGAGAAAGGCACGCTGCGCACGATGTGCCCTCTCGCGGAGGCCGTCCAGGCGCTGCAGTTGCGCGGCAGTGGTCGCGGGGCGGGGCGCGGGTGGACGGCCAGGGGGAGTCGGGGGGAGATGAGGGTGCACAAGACCTCCAGGCGATGAGGGTGGGTGACGGCGCAGCGCGGAGCGCTCCGTCGCCAGGGCGGGCAGTCCGGCCCGGCGACGGAATGGATGTGATGGGCGAGGGCAACGGGTGTGTGCGCCCCGGCGGAGCACGGCATGTGGCACAGGACGTGCTGCCGGCATCTGTCGCCACCCGTTGCACAGGGTGCTGTGTCGGGTGCCTGGCGAATCAACGCGGACGAGAAACTGGGCGCAGACTCCGAAACCCCCGCAGGGACCTCGCGAAAGCTGCGCGTGCTCAAGCCGCCGGCGCCGTGACGCGCCGTATCGTGAGCAAGAGGATCACGGACTCTGTGATGGCCTGTCAACAATCCGTGAGCTGTGTGCGGCATGTCACCATGGCAACCAGAGGCCGCGCCTTGTCTTCAGGGGCACGGCCAGGTGCGTGGGGGACCGGGTCGCCGGACAGGCGAGTGGGATCGGCAGGCGTTCAACGCACCGAAATCTCCTCGGCGTTCAACCCGGAAGCAGTTCGGCGACCCGTTCGGTGACCTCCTGCCGCAGAGCGGTCCACAGGGCGCGTACGGCGGGGTGTGTCACCGCCTCGCGGCGGACGGCCAGGGTGATGGGGAGGCGGATGTCGATCTCGTCGGCGAGCAGTCGGCGCAGTCGCGTCCGCTGGGTCAGGAAGGCGGGCAGGACGCCGATGCCGGCCCCCTGCCGGGTGGCCTCGAGTTGGGCGAAGACGTTCGTCGAGGAGAATGCCGGGGTCATTCCGGGAAGGTGGCGTTCGATGTCGAGGTCCCCGACCTGAAGCATCGACTCGATGTAGAAGACGAGCGGGTGCTCGCGCAGGTCGGCCACCGTCTCCGGCCGCCCGTACCGGGTGAGGTATTCCTCGGACGCGTAGAGCCCCAGCGTGTAGTCGGTGAGGTGCTCGGTCACCAGGCGGCTGGTGGAGGGAACGCCGATGACGAGAGCGAGATCGAAACCGGACGGGCGCAGGGCCAGCTGCCGTGTCGCGGTGATGAGTTCGGCCTGGAGCCGGGGATGCCGGCGGCGCACCCGCACCAGGGCGGGGGTGGCGAAGGCGGTGCCGAAGCCGTCGGGTGCGCTGACGCGCACTGTCCCGTGCAGGGACGGCGAGTCCTGGCCGGCCACGGTGTCGACGACGCGGTCGATGGCCTCCTCGATGGCGCGTGCGTTTTCCGAGACGACTCGTCCGATGTCCGTCAGTGTCCACCCTTCCGCGCCGCGCTCGATGAGGCGCAGGCCGAGGCGCTTTTCCAGCGCGGCGATACGACGGGAGACGGTGGTGTGGTCCACGCCGAGAGCGTCGGCGGCTGTCACCAGACGTCCGGTGCGGGACACCGCGAGCAGGTAGCGCAGATCGTCCGCGCGGAGTCTGCGCGGATCGACGGGCCGAGGCGAGCCGGCCGGCTGCGGGGCAGGATTCTCGTCCGGGGAGCGGGAGCGCACCATCCAACGGTATCTGCATTTGTGCACAGCGGGTGTGCGCCATTGGTGGTTGTCCGCACACGGCGTGGGGCCGCACAGTCGGGCCAGTGGGCGCGACGTGCCCCGCCGTTGTGCTGAAAGGGCCGCCATGGTCGCCAGCCTTTTTCTCCCGCGGATCCTGCGCGTCGGCGGCGGTGCCGCCGGCGAGCTGGGTGACGTCGTCGCAGGGCTGGGCCTGCGCCGCCCCCTGCTGGTGACGGACGCCTTCCTGTCCGGGACGGGAGCGGCGGAGCGCCTGATGGCGACGCTGAGGGATGCCGGTCTGCAGCCGTGCCTGTTCGCCGGCACCGTCCCGGATCCGACGACCGACTCGCTCGGCGCGGGCCTGACCGTCCTGCGGGAGCACGGCGCGGACTCGGTGATCGGGTTCGGCGGCGGCAGCCCGGTCGACACCGCAAAGGCGCTCGCCCTGCTGGGCGTCCAGGGCGGCCGGATGCGGGACTACAAGGCCCCGCACACCAACCTCGGCCCGGCGCTTCCGGTGATCGCGGTCCCGACGACCGCGGGCAGCGGCTCGGAGGCCACCCAGTTCACCATCGTCACCGACAGCGCCACGGACGAGAAGATGCTCTGCTCGGGGCCGGCGTTCCTGCCGGTCGCCGCCGTCGTCGACTTCGAGCTGACCCTGTCGATGCCGGCCCGGCTGACCGCCGACACCGGCGTCGACGCGCTCACCCATGCCGTCGAGGCGTATGTGAGCCGCAGGGCCAATCCCTTCAGCGACGGCCTTGCCCTGAACGCGATCCGGAGCATCGGCCGCCACCTGCGGCGCGTCTACGCCGACGGGGCGGACACCGAGGCACGCGAGGCGATGATGCTCGCCGCGACCCAGGCAGGCGTCGCCTTCTCCAACTCCAGCGTCGCGCTGGTGCACGGCATGAGCCGTCCGATCGGCGCGCACTTCCACATCGCCCACGGCCTGTCGAACGCGATGCTCTTCCCCGCGGTGACAGCGTTCTCCGTGCCCGCCGCCGAGAGCCGGTACGCCGACTGCGCCCGCGCCCTCGGAGCTGCCACCGACGGCGACAGCGACGCCGTGGCCGCCGGTAAGTTCGTGGAGGCGCTGCGGACCCTGTGCCAGGATCTTGAGGTCCCCACCCCTCAGGCACACGGCATCGACAAGGACGAGTGGTCGCGCCTGTCACTCCTCATGGCCGAACAGGCACTCGCTTCCGGATCCCCGGCCAACAACCCGGTCGTACCGACCGTGGAGGAGATCCAGGACCTCTACGCGCAGATCTACGCCTGACATCCTGCGGGTGAGGAACCGTGATGGCCACGAACGACACGGAGCACGAGATGACGGCTCATGACTGATACCGCTGCGGACGAGGTTCTCGCCGACGTGCGCCGCGGCGTCGGCCGGATCCTGCTGAACCGGCCCAAGGCGCTCAACGCCCTGACGACAGGCATGGTCGCCGCCATCGACCGTGTGCTCGCCGCGTGGGAGCACAGACCGCTGTCCGCCGTGGTGCTCGCGAGTACCAGCCCGAAGGCGTTCTGTGCGGGCGGAGACATCCGTACGATCCGCGAGTACAGCCTCGCCGGGGATGCCGAGGCCAGTGAGCGGTTCTTCTCCTCCGAGTACCGGCTCAACGCCCGGATCGCCGAGTATCCCGTGCCGGTCGTGTCGCTCATCGACGGTCTGTGCATGGGCGGCGGTCTCGGTCTGTCCGTCCACGGCGGCTTCCGCGTCGTCACCGAGCGCGCGGTGCTGGCGATGCCGGAGACCGGGATCGGATTCTTCCCGGACATCGGCGCCAGCTACTTCCTGCCGAGGCTGCCCGGCTCGATCGGCATGTACCTGGGGCTGACCGGGCACCGGCTCGACGCGGCCGACGCCCTGTACACGGGCCTGGCCACGCACTTCGTCCCCGCGGACGGGCTGGACACGGTCGGGGACGCCCTGGCCGACCACCCCGGCGAGCCGGTGGACGTCGTCCTGAACCGCCTGGCCGGCCACTCGCCGGTGGCGGAGAGCGGGCTGGCGCAGGCACGTGCGGACGTGGACCGGGCGTTCGGTGCGCCGAGCCTCGGCGAGATCGACAAACGTCTGCGCCACATCGGCACCCCCTGGGCGGCGACCGCGTCGGCCGCTCTGGAGTCCGCCTCGCCGCAGAGCCTGGAGATCACTCACGCGTTGCTGGCCGGGGGCAGGCAGCGCACGCTGCGCGAGTGCCTGGCCGCCGAACTCGCCCTCACGCGTACGACCATCCGTACGCCGGACTTCTTGGAGGGCGTCCGGGCGGCCGTGGTCGACAAGGACCGCACTCCCCGCTGGCAAGGCACCTCGCTCGACGGACGGACACCGCCGGCCTGAGCATGTCCGCCGGCGAGCAGACCACCGCCTCACACAAGGAGCCGGTCGGGCAGGCGGTGCGCGCCAAGGAGACGACAGCTGCAGCCTCCTTCGGCCGGGCTGTCACACAAGCGGGAGCACGGCGCTGCCGGTCGGCCATGCGCCCGGCGCGAGCGTCGTAAGCGGCGAGCCGTCGCCGCGTCCCGCACGGCGCGGGGCACTTCGTCTCTCCGCCTGGGCGGGCTCACACCGGCGTGGCGGTTCGTCCGCGGTCATTGATTCCACCAGTCAGCAGCAGGGCGCCGGAACACCGACAGTGCCGGTTCTTCGCGACCGTAGTCACCATCGGATCGCCGACGGCGTCATCGCTGCCGATCAGGGCGCCGGACGGAGGGGCTGCGGCCTGTAACGGCTCAGTCGTTGTCGTGCTCCATCGAGACCACGACCTTGCCGGCCTTGGTGCGGCCCTGCTCGACGTGCGCCATGGCCTCGAGTGTCTGCTCGAACGGGAAGGTGCTGTCGATGACCGGCCGGAGCTTCCCGCTGTCGTAGAGGGCGCCGAGCTTGCGCAGCTGCGAGCCGCTGGCCTGCATGAAGAAGAACTCGTAGCGCACGCCCAGCGCCTTGGCCTGCTTGCGGATCTTACGGCTGAGCGCGTTCATGACCAGACCCAGGAAGGAGGGGGCGCCGAGCTGCTTGGCGAAGGCGGCGTCCGGCGGGCCGACGACACTGATGGCCAGGCCGCCGGGCTTCAGCACGGTCAGCGACTTCTCGAGGTTCGCTCCGCCCACGGAGTCCAGTACCAGGTCGTAGCCGGACAGCAGCTTCGAGAAGTCCTCCTTGGTGTAGTCGACGACGACGTCGGCGCCGAGGCTCCTGACCAGTTCCTCGGTCGCGGTGCCCGTGGTCGTCGCCACGGTGGCTCCGAGGTGCTTGGCGAGCTGGATGACCGTCGACCCGAGGCCGCCGGCACCGGCGTGGACGAGCACCTTCTGGCCCGGCTTCACCCGTGCACGCTCGACGAGGATCTGCCAGGCGGCCAGGGCCACCAGCGGCACTGCGGCCGCCTCCTGCAGGGTGAGGGAGGCCGGCTTGGGCGCGACATCGTCCACGTCGATCGCGATGAACTCCGCGAAGCCGCCCACCCGCAAGTCACGCGGGCGGGCGTAGACCTCGTCGCCGACCTCAATGCCGTGCACGGCGGAACCGACCCGCGTCACGACGCCGGCCACGTCGTGCCCGAGCACGAACGGGGTCTTGTACTTCAGGAGCTGCTTGAACTCCCCGTTGCGGACCATCTTGTCCAGCGGGTTGATGCTGGCGGCGCTCACTTTGACCAGGACGTCGCGGTCCCCGACGGCGGGCTCGGGTACCTCCGCGGCGCGCACGCCGTCCTTGCCGTACTTCTCGACGACGAAGGCCTTCATGCCGGCCGCCTTTCTGTGTGGGTGTTCCGGTGCTCGATGTGATTCTCCGGGCAGGTCCCCCTGTGCGCCCGTTTCTCGCGTGCGGCCGGGGGAGCTGCTGGTCATGACGCTACTTGCTGAGTATGGAAAAGTAAACTCAGGAGAGGTTAGTATCACTGCATGGATGCGAGGACCGAAACTCTTCAGGAAGCCGGCAGGGACCCCCGCCTGGACCGGGACACGTCGAACTGCTCGATCGCCCGGACCCTTGAGGTGGTGGGGGAGAAGTGGACGATCCTGATCCTGCGCGAGGTCTGGTACGGCTCGTCCCGTTTCGGTGACTTCGAACGCGTCCTGGGCTGTCCTCGCAACCTCCTCGCGGCGCGGCTCAAGATGCTGGTGGAGGAAGGGATCCTGGCCACCGAGACCTACAAGGAGCCGGGCTCGCGGAGCCGGCCGAAGTACGTGATCACGTCCAAGGGCATGGACCTGGTCCCGGCCGTGATGGGGCTCCTGCAGTGGGGTGACCGCTACCGCGCGGACCCCGAGGGCCCGGCCATGCTGGCGCGCCACCGTGGATGCGGCGCGCACGTCGACGCCCAGATCCGCTGCGAACGGGGCCACGTCGTGCAGGCGGAGGACATCGAGAGCATTCCCGGCCCGGCATTTCGTCTGAGGCCCGCCGAGTGAACCGGGCGCGGTTGCGCCGGGGAATCGTGGCGGGCTCAGTCTGCCGGCGTGTGCTCACTGCGTCTGGCCCGGACCCGGTGGAGGCGGACCTTCGTGCGGTTGCCGCAGCGGGACATGCAGCACCAGCGGCGGTTGCGGGCGGGGGAGCGGTCCAGGAAGCACAGGGCGCACCTGTCCGCGCCGCAGACACGTACCCGCCGGATCTCGGCGGACAGGAGCAGGTCGACGGCGTCCTGGGCGATCAGCGTCAGCGCGGCTGAGGCATCGGTGGCGATGCTCGTGGTGCCGGCGGGCTCCGCGAGGACGGCTCGGTCTACCGTCTCGCACACCTGACCGTCTCCGGCGGAGGCGGCACGACCGTCGTCGTGGATCGGAGAGGTCGCGTCGGTCTCAGCGGGGTTCAGGCGACAGGTAGGCGCCGTTGTCGGAGCCTACGGCGAGATGCTCCGTCGGCCGGCGCAGTCTGTTGCCTGAACCCCGAGGGGCTCAGCGCGGGCTCCGACCGTTGAAGCCGCAGGGATTCACGACCCGCCTCGCTTGGCGCGGAACGAGGTGCGGCCGTTTCGCCGCACCATCGCGATGGTGGTGGCAAGGCTGCCGCGGTTCGGGTCGGGGTGCAGGCCGTTGCCGAGGCGGTGCATCTGGTCGGTGTGCCAGCTGATGTCCAGTACCCCGTCCAGGACCTTGACGTCGGTGATCTTGCCCAGCAGGGTTCTCATGCCGTAGCGCACCTGGTGTGCCGTGAGTGCCTCGGCCTGCCCTTCGAGGATGAGCCGGGCCGCGTCCGGCGTGGTGATCGCCGGCCGGCCGATGCCGACCACGTCGCATTCGCCGGCCTGTACGGCTTGCTGCATGGCATCACGGGTGCGGAATCCGCCTGTGACGGCGAGTGGGAGGTCGCCCACGAGTTCGCGAACAGTGCGGGCGTATTCCAGGAAGTACGCCTCGCGTGCCCTGGTACTGGGCGCCGCCGAGCCGCTCATCGCCATGGACTCGTAACTACCGCCGCTGACCTCGATGAGGTCGACGCCTTCGTGGGCGAGTGCGGCCAGCACGGCCTGGGACTCGTCCTCGGTGAATCCGCCCCGCTGGAAGTCCGCCGAGTTGAGTTTGACGCCCACCGCGAAGCCGGGCCCGACGCGGCCGCGGATGCGGCGGACGACCTCGAGAGCGAAACGCATCCGCCGCTCGGGATCGCCGCCCCAGCCGTCGTCGCGCCGGTTCGACAGTGGTGACAGGAACTGCGAGATGAGATAGCCGTGGGCTGCTTGCACCTGTACGCCGTTGAAGCCGGCTGCTTCGCACACGGCCGCGGCCGTGGCGAAGCGCTCGATGAGCTCCTCGATCTCGGCCGGTCGCAGTTCGCGTGGTGTCGTGGCTCCAGGCAGTTTCGTCGGGATCGGGCTGGGGGCCACCGGCGTGTGTCCCAGTGCCAGAGGATTGGCCTGGCGGCCGGGGTGGTTGAGCTGTGCCCAGATCGCACCGCCCGAGTCCTGGGCCGACTTGGCCCAGCGAGAGAGCGCGTCGAGATCACGCTCGTCCTCGATGACGATGTTGCCCGGTTCGCCGAGCTGGGTGCGATCGACCATGACGTTGCCGGTGATCATGAGGCCATAGCCGCCTCGGCTCCAGGTGGAGTACAGACGGCCGAGGCGCTCGTCGGGGGCGTTGTTCCTGTTTCCCAGCGCCTCGCTGAGCGCCGACTTCATCAGGCGGTTGGGCAGTATCTGGCCGTTGGGGAGAGTGAGGGGGGCATCCAGCGTGGTCATCGGGGCCTTCTTCGGTGTGGTCGGCGCCAGCCAGGGCGGCGGTCTGGCGCACGGTTCGTCGGCAGTGCGGGTCGGCGGATCGTCACAGGAAGGCCGGAGGGGGCTGGTAGCCCTCGAGTTCTCGGCCGAGGAGCTCGGCGAACTTGATGGTGGTGAGGTCGCCGCCGCTCGGACCCATCGCCTGGAGCCCGACGGGCAGACCGTCTCGGCCGGTTCGCACCGGGATGGTCGTCGCCGGAGAGCCGGCCACGTTGGCGATGGCGCTCCACTTGACCTGGTCCCAGTAGGGGCGAGACCGCTCGTCGACCTGGATCCGGCGTCCGAATCTGTCGATCGGTTTGTTGTGATGAGGCGGTGCCGTGGTCGGTGTGACCGGCATGAGGAGAACGTCGAAGTCCCGGAAGAACTCGGTCCACCGCTGCCGCAGCTCATGGCGTGCCACGTCCGCCTGGAGCCAGCTGTAATGGGACTGGAAGGTTCCTCGCAAGGCGTACAGCGCCTCTCCACGAGGATGCTGGACCAGACGCGCGAGGAGCGCCGTGTTGGAGGCCGCTGTCAGCCCGGATCGGTCGTAGGTGAACGCGCCGAAGAGCAGGCGCAGGAAAATGTCATGACTGGTCGCCATGTCACCGGGGAGGCCGGAGGGCCGCACCTCGACCTTCGCGCCGGCCGCCTTGAGGGCGCTCAGGGCGTCGTCCATCGCCGTGGCAACGTCGTGGTCGACGGGGCACGAGGGGTCCTCCGGCCACACCGCGACCCGGAAGCCGTCCAGTGCGCTCGCCCTGGGTGGTGCGAGGGTGTAGCTGAATCCGCCGTCACGCTCGGGCGGTCCTACCGTCGCGTGGAGGACGGGGACAAGGTCGCGCGCCTCGCGGACCTGGGCGCCCGCGCAGGCGAGATCGATCTCCCCCCACCGCCCGACACCGGGTCCGCCCGGCACGTGGCCGATGAGGGGGATGGACCGCCAGGTCGCCTTGTGCCCGTAGAGGCCGTTGAAGTGCGCCGGGATCCGGGTGGACCCGCCGATCTCCGAGCCGAAGTCGAAAGCAGTCAGCCCGGCGGCGGTAGCCACGGCGCCGCCCCCTGCGGAGCCTCCGGACGTGCGTGCGGTGTTCCACGGGTTGAGCGTTGGTCCGAAGACCGGGTTGTCCGCCTGGACGTCCTGGTTCCCCGCGGGCATGTTGGTCTTGCCGATGATCACCGCACCCGCGGCACGCAGCCGTCGCACCGCCTCGGCGTCCTGTTCCGGCACGTAGTCCCGGAGGTGGGGCCGGCCACAGACGGTGCGCAGACCGGCGGTCTCGTAGCTGTCCTTCAGCGTGATCGGCAGACCGTGCAGCGGGCCGAGTTCCGCCCCGCTCGCGCGCTTCGCGTCGGCATTCCTGGCCGCGCTCCGCGCCCGTTCGACATCGAGGGTGACGATCGCGTTGAGCGTCTGGTTGTGGGCGTCGATGCGGCTCAGATAGACCTCGAGCAGTTCCTCACTCGACACCTTGCCCGAGGCCAGCGCACTCAACTGGTCCACGGCTGACTGGAACGGGAGGTCACGCACGGGGAGCCTCGTTTCTGTAGGTGCTGATGTGGCTGGCCCTGAAGCCGAGAGGGGCTGGTGCCCCTCGTGCGGTGGGTGCCGTGGGGCGGGACATCACTCGGCCTGCTGTTTCGATTGCGCCCGGAGCGTGACGGGAAGGTGCGCCGAGCGTGCATGACGGGTTGAGGAGCGAATCCCGGTGCACGTGAGACACAGCCGGCGAATGTGAGGCCCGCTCCAACGGCATCCGATCAAGCTCAGGACCCGAGGAAGCCGAGCGCCCTCGCGACGAAGTCCTCGTTGTACTGGAAGATCCCCCCGTGGCCGGAGTCACGGTAGAGAGGGACAAGTTCGCTGTTGGGCAGACGGGCGGCCAGGTCGATCGTGTTCTGGCTGGGCACCATCCGGTCGTTCTCACCGTTGGCCACGAGGACCGGTTGGCGGATTGCCGACAGGTCCGACGGTGCCTGGCGCCCCCATCGTCTGACGGCTTTCAGCTGGGCGCGCAGCGACGGCGGCGAGACGTTCCTGTCGCGATCGTCCGTGCGCTCCTTCAGCCGTTCCACCAGGGCACGCCCGGCCTGCCGGCCGCCGGCGGTGTCGGTGAAGAAGATGGAGAGCAGCGGGTCCTGGCGGGTCAGGGCGCCCTTGATCGTGGCCTGGATGGCCAGCGCCGGGACCTTGTCGATGCCGGGCCCTCCGGCGGGGCCGGTGCCCGCGAGAATGACCTTGCGGACAAGGCGAGGTTCCTCCGCCGCGATGACCTGCGCGATGAAGCCGCCCATCGACAGGCCGAGCAGATCGACCTGGTCGAAGCCGAGGGCACGGATGAACCGCACCCCGTCGTTGGCCATCTTTTCGATCGTGTCCGGCGTGGAGCCGCCCGACCCGCCCACCCCGCGGTTTCCGAAGGTGATCACCCGGCGTCGTGCGGCGAGTCCGTCGACGACGCGCGGATCCCAGTTGTCCAGGTTTCCGGCCATGTGAATCAGGAGGATCAGCGGCACGCCCTCCTCGGGACCGAGCTGCCGATGGACGAAGTCCACCCCGTCCACGGGCACGGAGCGCGTCGGCGCGAACTTGTACGACGTTCGTGAGGGAGGTGAGGAGTTCCGCGATGCCCTCATGTCCGGGTCCTTCTGGTAGGGGTGTCAGCCGGTCTCGGCCCTCATGGTTGTTTCCGGTGTCTGCACGTGGACTGCGTGTGCTGTTCGTCCCGGGCTTCCCGACGCTGAAAAGTGCTCTGCTTCGGCAGGGCTGCCGACAGGGGGCGGCAGCCCGGTGACGAGTGCGCGCCGGGCACGTTGGTGCGGTGCTTGTCGCTCACCTCGCGTCATGGACGCAGGCGTGACGGGCTCCAGTCTTCCGCCAATTGAATTACATTCGTAATCTTAAGGGGTGGGTCGGCGGCCCGCAAGAGGAACTTTTCTCTCGTGTGTCATGTCTCGTTTGCGGATGCGGCGCCCGTCGGTGAGGCGGGTCTGCGATCGAGCGGAGCTCGCGGCTTCACGTGAAGACGCTCGACTCCTGTTGTGAGAGGTGACGAGTCGTGGGGTCAGGCAATGTGCCGGTCGGTGGCGGCGGGCGCCATCGGGCGCGGATGATCGTGCTTGCGGGGGAGCGGCTGCTGCCACGAGGGTGGGTGCGGCAGTTCGAGGTCCTCCTCCTCGTCGGGCTCATTCTCTACGCCCAGCAGATTGAGGGCGTTGCGGATGCCCTGTTCGAGGAGTTCATCGGCAAGTCGCTGGTCGGTGAGGGCTCGGGAGAGCTGCAGTGTCCCGGCCATCATGGCGTAGGCGCTCAGCGCCCTGGTGCGGGCCGAGAGCGGATCGACGGGCGCCAGGCGGGCGGCGATGCCGTCGGTGACCACAAGTACGCCGTCTGTGTAGGCCTGCTTGGTGGAGTCGGTGCAGCGCCCTATTTCGTCGAGCAGGGCAGCGGACGGGCAGCCGTCGTCAGGGCTGTTGCGGTGCCGAGCGGACAGGTACCACCGCACGATCTGTTCGAGTCCGTCGCGACCGGGTGCCGCGTGCGCGACGATGTTCGCGTTCTGTGCGTGCAGTTGGTCGGCGACGGCAGTGGCGACGAGCTCGTCCTTCGAAGCGAAGTGGGTGTAGAAGGCGCCGTTGGTCAGCCCCGCGTCCTTCATGAGCGTCGCGACGCTCGAGCCGTCGATGCCGTCCCGCTTGAGCCGGCGTCCGGCCGTCTCGATGATGCGCTGCCGGGTCACCGGCTTGTGCTCTTTCCCGTATCGCACCCCATGCTCCTTCGCTCCCCAGAAGGGCCGCTCGCCCTCCGCCTGCTCCTTCACTGTATGTTATTTCGAACGTAATTCAATGATGTCGGGCATGGACTTCGCCCACGCTCCCCGGCGAGTTCGCGGTCGGCTCGTCTTCGGGGTGCCGTGCGGGCAGGTCCGGGGCCGGTCGTGGCAGGGGGTGTGGCCGGCGGTCCTGTGTGGCGTGACTCTTGCGGCCGCATGGAATTACGATCACACTTCCAATAGTCGGCGTGATGCTGAGGGCTCAACCGGACAGGGTTGCGACTCCTGCGGGCCTTTTGCCGTTGACGAACGGACTGCAGCCGCAGTCCGGAAACCCTCATGCAGAAGGGCACGGCCGTGAACGACGTACATGGAGGACGAGGCGACACGGTGACGTCGTACAAGAATGCGCCGACCCGCACCCTCACCGCCGGGGGAGTGACCTTCGCCTACCGCGACCTCGGCCCGAAGACCGGCGTCCCGGTCATCTTCATCAACCACCTTGCCGCGGTCCTCGACAACTGGGACCCCCGGGTCGTCGACGGCATTGCCGCCAGACATCGCGTCATCACCTTCGACAACAGGGGTGTCGGCGCTTCCACCGGTTCGACGCCGAAGACCATCGAGGAGATGGCGAAGGATGCCGTCACCTTCATCCGGGGACTCGGGTTCGATCAGGTCGACCTGCACGCCTTCTCGATGGGCGGCATGATCGCCCAGGTAATCGCGCAGGACGAAGCGCAGCTGGTCCGCAAGCTGATCCTCACGGGCACCGGCCCGGCGGGCGGCGAGGGCATCAAGAAAGTGACTCGGCTGTCCCATCTCGACACCGTCCGGGCCCTGTTCACCCTCCAGGATCCGAAGCAGTTCCTCTTCTTCACCCGCACCGCGGGCGGGCGCCGAGCCGGAAAGCAGTTCCTGGCCCGTCTCAAGGAGCGCACTCACGACCGGGACAAGGCGATCTCCCTCACGTCGTACTTCGCCCAGCTCAAGGCCATCCACCGCTGGGGACTCGCGCAGCCTCAGAACCTCTCCGTCATCCGTCAGCCCGTGCTCATCGCCAACGGCGAGAGCGACAGAATGGTGCCGACGAAGAACTCATACGACCTGGCCCGGCGACTGCCGGACGCCGACCTGGTCGTCTACCCCGACGCCGGCCACGGAGGCATCTTCCAGTTCCGCGAGCAGTTCGTGGCGGAAGCCCTCGACTTCCTTGTGCGGTAGTGGGTGTCAGGGGCGTGCGGCGATGGGGTGAGTGCCAGCGCCCCTTTGGGCACCGAAGGCTGAGTATCTAAAACCAAACTCAAACTCGGTTGGACTCGCTTCCATGGATGCGTGGACCGAAGTGCCCCAAGACGCCGGCATGGACCCCGACTCGACCGGGACACGGCCAACTGCTCGATCGCGCGGACTCTTGAGATCGTGGGTGAGAAGGGGACGATACTGATCCTGCGCGAGGTGTGGTACGGCTCATCCCGCTTCGGTGACTTCGAGCGCATCCTGGGTTGTCCTCGCAACCTCCTCGCGGCGCGGCTTCGGATGCTGGTGGAAGAAGGGGTCCTGGCGAGCGAGACGTACAAGGAGCCCGGCTCACGGAGCTGGCCGAAGTATGTGCTGCTGCAGTGGGGTGACCGTTACCGCGCCGACCCCGAAGGGCCGGCCGTGGTGGCGCGACACCGTGAGTGCGGTGCGCACGTCGACGTCCAGATCCGCTGGGAAGGAGGCCACCCGGTGCAGGCCAAGGACATCGAGAGCGTCCCTGGCCCGGCCTTTCGCATGAGGTCGCCCGAGTGAGCTGAGGGCTCCTCCGTCAGCTTTCCGTGGTCTGGCCGCTCTGCCGTGTACGCGCCTGGTGGAGGCGGACCTTGGTGCGGTTGCCGCAGCGGGACATGGAGCACCAGCGGCGGTTGCGGGCCGGGGAGCGGTCCAGGAAGCGCAGCGCGCAGCGGTCCGCTCCGCAGACGCGTACGCGCCGGATCTCGGCGGACAGAAGCAGGTCGACGGCGTCTTGGGCGATGAGCGCCAGCGCGAGTGTGGGGTCGGCCGCGAGGGGCGCGGTGCCGGCGGGCTCCAGGCGGTCCTCGGTGATGACGAGTTGCAGGGCGGGTCTGGGGGCCGCCGCTGCCGATCGGTTGAGCAGCGTCACGTCGCGGGATGCGGGCAGTCGGTCGGCGGCGACCGCCATTACGGCCCGGTCGACGCTCTCGCGCAGCCGTCGGGCGGACAGGAGAATGGCTGCAGTGGCGGCGTCGGTGGTCCCCGGTGCGAGCAGACGGGCCTCCCGGAGCCAGCCCATCAGGTCGTCCGGTCCCCGGAGTGTCTCCTCGGGAGTGGTTCTCCACCGGCTCCGAAGGGTGTTGGTGAAGTCCAGGCAGACCCGTCCGCCGTCCCAGATCCACATGTCATCCGTTGCCACGGCCCCATTGTGCACGCTAGCTTAACCGTCTGAGGTGGTTAGCTCGTGTCCGGAAGGCGTACTCCATGGGACAACCGGCGGTGACGACGGGAGTGACGCAGGTGGACGGGGTGCGCCTGCACTACGTCCGGGCCGGGTCCGGTCCTCTGCTTGTGCTGCTCCATGGCTGGCCGCAGACCTCCGACTGCTGGCGGCCGGTGTTGGCGGATCTCGCCGCCGAGTACACGGTGGTGGCGCCGGACCTGCGCGGATACGGCCTGAGCGACAAGCCCACCACGGGTTACGGCAAGCGGCGTATGGCCGCCGACATGGTCGGCCTCGTCGAGGCTCTCGGCTTCGAGCGGGCCCTGGTCGTGGGCCACGACCGCGGCGCTCGCGTGGGGCACCGCTGGGCGCTGGACCGTCCGGACCAGGTGGAGCGGCTGGCCGTGCTCGACATCGTTCCCACCCGGGAGATGTTTCGCCGCCTGGACGCCTCGCTCGCCTCCGGGTACTGGCACTGGCTGTTCCACATGCAGCACGATCTGCCCGAACGCCTCGTGGGGCGCGACATCCGCGGGTATCTCGAGTACTTCTTCGAACGGTGGACCTACAACCGCCACGGACTCACAGTCGATGCGGTCGACGGCTACGTCCGTGCGTTCTCCCGCCCGGGTGCCCTGCGGGCGAGCCTGGACGACTACCGCGCCATGCAGGAGGACACCGCGCTCGACGACATCGACGCCGCGGAAGGCCGCCGCCTCACCATGCCACTGCTGGCCCTGTGGGGTTCCGAGGGGCTGCCTGCCCGCTTGCCGACGCTGGAGATCTGGCGGGACTACGCGGACGACGTCCTCGGTGCCGAGATCGCGGAGTGCGGCCACTTCATCCCGGAGGAGCAACCGAAGGCACTGTTGGCACATCTGCGGCCTTTCCTGGCCGGCAAGACGAACCAGTGACCCCCACGGTGAGGGAAACACCGCCCCTCAGCCGATCGAGCGCCGACCCGAAAGGCACGCCGTCCGAGGGGCCTCGACCACGGTGTGATGACCCCGCACGACGAACGCACCTGTAGGGCAGGGCAGTTGAGGGGCGGCCCGCCGTAACCGGCTGGGCCGCCCCTCGGTCCGGGCTTCAGTTCGCGACCGCGCCGGCCGGGGCGCTCCCCGCAGCAAGGCCGGCAGCCGAGTCGTCGGTCTTGCGCTGCCGGCGCATCAGCAACGCCACAGCCGCTGCCAGGGCGACGGCACCGGCTCCGACCCAGAGGGCCGGGGTCAGCCCGTCCACGAACTGTGAGGCGGTTCCGTAGCCGCCCTGGGCGGAGAAGACCGCGGCCAGCGACGCCACGCCGATGGCGCCGCCGACCTCGCGGATCGCGTTGTTGGCGCCGGAGGCGATGCCCTGCTCCTCCGGGCGGACGGTGCTCATGACGAGGTTGGCGCTGGGTGCGAAGAACAGGCCCATGCCGATGCCGCAGACGATCAGTGCGGGCAGTAGGTGGGTGTAGGCGACGTGCGGCTTGACGGCGATGGCCCAGAGCCCGAGGCCGACGGCGTTCAGGGCCATGCCCACGGTGACGACGGGTGCGCCGCCGATGCGGTCGGACAGTGCCCCGCCCAGCGGTCCGGCGATCATGGGCATGGCGGTCCAGGGCAGCATCCGTATGCCGGCTTCCATCGGCGAGTAGCCGCCGACGGTCTGCAGGTACTGGCTGAGCAGGAAGATCGACCCGAACATGCCCAGGAACATCAGCAGGCTGGCGGCGTTGATGGCGCTGAAGGAGCGGTGGCGGAAGAGGCGCATCGGCAGCATCGGGTGCTCGGCGCGCAGTTCGTACAGGACGAAGCCGACGAGCAGAGCCGTACCCGCGATGAAGCCGCTCAGCACCGGGGTGCTGGTCCAGCCGTCGGTGTTTCCGCGCACCAGGGCGTAGACGATGCCGAACAGACCGCCGCTGGCAAGGGCCGTGCCGACGAGGTCGAGGGTCGGGTTCGGGCCGTGGCTCTCGTCCAGCCGCAGCAGGGCGAGCGGGATCAGCGCCAGGCCGATCGGGACGTTCACCCAGAAGATCCACTGCCAGGACAGGTGCTGGGTGAGTGTGCCGCCGATGAGCGGTCCGGTGGCGACGGCGATGCCGCTGGCCGCGCCCCAGACACCCAGGGCCGCGCCGCGCCGCTCGGCGGGGACGGCGGCCGACAGCAGGGTGAGCGTCAGCGGTGTCACGATCGCGGCCCCCAAGCCCTGCGCCGCCCGCGCGGCGATCAGTTCCCCCATTCCCGGTGCGAGTGCGGCGGCGGCCGAGGCCGTGGTGAAGATCGCGAGCCCGATGGCGAAGAGCCTCCGGCGGCCGAAGCGGTCGCCGAGGGAAGCACCGAACATGAGCAACACCGCGAAGGTCAGGGTGTAGGCGCTCACTGTCCATTCGAGGTCTTCGAGGCCGCCGCCGAGGTCCTTGCGGATGGAGGGGAGGGCGGTGGTGACGATCAGGTTGTCGAGCGCGGTGATGAATCCGGCCATGCTGGTGATGGCCACGGCCCAGACGGCGCTGCTGCTCCGAACCCGCTGCTTGCCTTGCTGTTTCATGGCGTTCCTTACATTCCCTAAGCGGACACTTGGTGACGGATCAATGGACGTGGACGCCGGCGGGTGACGGCGTCGAGTGTGACGGCGGGCATCGGCGTCGAGTCGGCGCGGTGCGGGTTCC
>NZ_JBIWPO010000046.1:0-53112 GCF_044768275.1 Streptomyces sp. NPDC101152
GGGTGCAACCGCATGAAAGCCATACCCGGTGTCCCTGGATCTCTGGACCTTACGACTGGCCCGTCCGACCCAAGGAAGAAGGTAGGACCGCATGACCTGCCCAACATCACCAACAGAGTCACGGCGTTGAACAGCTTCTCAGCAGCCAGCGGTGTGTCATGTGGTAGCCGATTCCCGATTTCGGCATGGTGAGTCCGTCCGTGCGCGAGCTCACATCAGGCAAAAGTAAGAGCTTCGTCCTGTCGACCCACTCTCTCAAGGAGTCCTCAAGCAATGTCGTTCATTCCTACTCGGCCAAGGTTCCTGCCCTCCAGTGCCAGAAGATCCTTCTGTGCCGCCCTGACCCTTGCCGCATTGCTATTGACTGCAGCAATTCCAGCCCATGCTCAGAGTTCGGGCGGTGCAGGGAAAAATTCGGCCAAAGATGCCAGCATTATTTCAGTTACAAGCATCGACGAGCGCACCCAGGATGTCATGATTCATTCACCTGCAATGCAATCGAACATTCCCGTACGAGTCATCCTTCCGAAAAGTTGGACAACGGAGAAGGAGCGAAAATTCCCTGCTCTTTACATGCTGCATGGCGGGAATGACGACTATACGTCATGGACCCGTGAGACGGATATCGAAGAACTCGCCAAGAGCGCGGACGTGCTGGTCGTAATGCCCGACGGCGGGAAATTCGGCTATTACAGCGACTGGTACTCCGGAACGCGCCTGTGGGAGACATTCCACACCAGTGAGCTCATCCGCCTCATGGAGAAGTCCTACCGTGCGAGCTCCTCTCGAGCGATCGCCGGACTCTCCATGGGAGGGTTCGGAGCTCTCAATTACGCGGCCCATCACCCGGGGATGTTCCGGTACGTGGCTGCAATGAGCTCGTACGTGGACCTCAACGAGCCGTCAGTGCGTTTTACCCTGCAACTGGGTGCGCAGAGGGACGGCATCGACATCAGTGATGTGTGGGGCGATCCGGTAAGAAACTTCAATGTCTGGCAGGATCACAACCCGGCCGCGATGCCCCGATCGTTTCGTGGGACGCGAGTTCACCTCTCCTCGGGCGACGGAACAGTAGGTCCGCTGGACAAGGGGCGCCCGCTGGACGCCCTACTCGTCGGTTCCCTGGCCGAGACGGTACTCCCGAACCAGATTAAGCGATTCGCCTCATCTCTGCGATCGGCGGGCGTCACGACCACGACACACATTTACCGGCCTGGTACCCACTCCTGGCCCTACTGGCAACAAGAACTGCACGACATCTGGCCCACAATGGTGGGAGTTCTCGGACAGTAACTCACTTCGCGGGCGGGACCGCTTCTCTCAGAAAGGTTCATCGGGATGGGTCAGCCAACGGTGATGATTTTCGCCGGCGGGTCTCGTGGAGATGTTCAACCTTGCCTGGCTCTGGGGCAGGCACTGGTACGTCAGGGCATCGCCGTGCGTGTGCTCGCCAGCATGCGTTACGAGCAGCTGATCGCAGAATCCGGAGTTAACTTCCATCCGCTGTTGGTCGACCCTACAGAGATCATCGAATCTGTTGCGGGCCAGGAACTTCTTTCAGGCCGGGCAGGCCCGCTTGCATTCATCCGCAAGATGAACCGAGTACTTCGGCCGTGTATCGAGACGATCCTGGAACAGGCCCAGGCGTGCGCTCAGGGGGTGGACCTCGTCCTGGCCCCGACCCTGGGCCTGTTCGGTGTTCATCTGAGCCAGTGTCTGGGCGTCCCGCATGCGGTGCTTCACTTTCAGCCGAGCCAGCCCACCGTCGCTTTTCCCCACCCCTTCGTACCCGCCAAAACCCTGGGCAGCTTCGGAAACCGGATCAGCTACGACGCGGTGGACATGGGCACCTGGCTCTTGTCCCGCCGTTTCCTCAACCGCTGGCGCGTTCGGGAGATGGGACTGGCGCCCATGCCCCTGTTGTCCCCCCTCCGCATGATCCGCCGCGCCCCAGTGCTCTGCGCCTTCAGCCCGGCAGTGGTCCAGCGGCCGACCGACTGGGGGCCGAACGTGCACCTCACTGGTTTCTGGAATCTCGAGCGCCCACTGTGGACTCCCCCGGACCGGCTGCAGGACTTCCTCGACGCCGGACCGCCACCGGTGTACGTGGGGTTCGGCAGCATGAGAACCCCAGACCCGCGCCGTACGGACCGCATGGTCCGGGCAGCTCTCAGACGTGCGGGACTGCGTGGCCTGCTCGCCGGAGATCCGGCGACGAGCGAAGGCGACATGCTGGTCGTCTCCGACACTCCTCATGAGTGGCTGTTCCCCAGGATGGCCGCGGTCGTCCATCACGGGGGCGCAGGAACCACCTTCGCGGCGCTTCGGGCAGGCGTGCCTTCCGTGGCCTGCCCGTTCTTCGGCGACCAACCGTACTGGGGTGCTCGCATCCATGAGCTGGGGGCGGGCCCACGTCCGCTCCCGGCCCGGCACCTGACAGCTCGAAATCTCGTTCGACGGCTGACAGCGCTCACCGGAAATGCCGCCTACCGGGAATCCGCGCGGCGGCTCCACGACGCCCTGCAGGCAGAGGACGGAGCCGACAGAGCCTGCCGCGTCCTGAGGCGGACCCTCCATTGCCAGTAGGGCCCGCACGGCAGGCCTCACGAGTCGATGGGGGTATTCCTCATCACTTGGGGAGAGCAGCGCAGAGCCCACAAGGCCACTGGTACGCCGGCCCCCACCAGCGCGGCCGCGACGCACAGCCCTGCCTGATAACCCGTCGCGAACGCCTGGGCGTCCGTGGTCCCTCTGGTCGCGATGGAATTCTGGACGAAGGTGACCACCGCGCCCACCAGCACGATGCCGAACACCCCAGACAACTCCCGCGCGGCGCTGAAGAGACCTGCGGCGAAACCCGACAAGTTGTCGGGAGACGCGCCCAACGCTCGTGTGGTCAGCGGCAAGGCCAGCGCTGATCCAGCTCCCACGGCTGCCAGTCCGGGAAGGAGGTCGACGAGACCGCCTTTGTGGCTGCCCAGTGCGACGAGGAGCAGTCCTGCGGCAACCAGGACCAGACCCGAGGAAGCGATGCGCGCATCTCCCCATCGCCTGGCGAGGGCGCCGACGAACGGCACGGTGACGAACAGTGCGCAGACGACTGGAGTGAACGTCAGTCCGGCTTCCGTGGGGCTGAGCTGAAGGCTGTTCTGCAGAAACTGCGATGTGTAAAAGTAGACCCCGCTCACTCCCAGGCCCCACAGGAGTTGGGTGACTACTCCCCCTGCGAAAGCGCGTTGGCGGAGCAGCATGACCAAGGCTGGGCTGCGCTCCGGTCTCCTGACGCCGTAGAGCGTGAGCAGGCCTGTTCCGCCAGCGATCCCAGAGAGCATGACCGACGGCTTTGTGAATCCGTAGCTGGGCCCCTGGATCAGGAAATAGGCGAGGGCGGCCAGGGACAGGCATGCCAATGTGATCATGTAGTGCGGCACTACGGCGGCTGACTGACGGCGTTCGTCCCTGCTACGACGTCGCGCCCCGGGAATCACCGCGGCACCGATGACGAAACCAGCCAACCCGAGGGGAATGTTCAGGGCGAAGAGCCACTCCCATCCGAGGTGTTGCGTCACCACGCCGGAGATCACGGGCCCGAAGGCGAGTGCGGACGCCATGGTGGCCGACGTCGCGCCGAACGCAGCGGTGCGCGCTCGACGTGGCACGTCTCTCGACATGATGGCCAACGAGGACGGCAGGATGAACGCCGCACCGGCGCCCTGCAGGGCGCGGGAGCAGACGAGCATCATGCCCGTTGCCGACAGAGCGCAGCAGACCGAGGCAACCGTGAAGGTTGCCACCCCGGTGAGCAGCGCCCAGCGCCGGCCCTTGGTGTCCGTCAGTTGCCCGGCCATCAGCAGCAGGCTTGCCAGTGTCAGCGGATACGCGGTTGCGACCCATTTCAGATCTGTTTCCGACAGCGATAGTTCGCGGCGTATCTGCGGCAGGGCCACGTTCACGATGGAGCCGTCGAGAGCTGTCAAGAAAGTGGAGAGAACTGCAGGCGACACGACGCTGAGGGCATGGAGTCGGCTCATGGTTTCCTCCCGAGGTGCGATACCCCGGCTTGGGGAAAGAACCTGTGTCGGGACTGTAGGCCAGCCCAACCGGGGGACCTCGCCTTCGCACGCGGTACCGGCGTGTCACTGGCATATTCCGATAGCTCCGTGTTTCGCTGTGCCCTCGATGACCTGGCAAGGTGCGGCGTGCGCATAGCCCAGTTGGAGTCCAGATGCCCCCACGACGGCAGAGCGGAGCGGCGCCACTCTTGCCTGCGGAATGAAGGTTTGGTGACCACGTGGCATCACTGGTGACAGAGACACTCGGCCACAATCTCGCCCATGTGGCGACTCTCACCCCGGAGGAAACAGCCGTAAGCTTTGTGGACTACAGCTCTGGCGCCGGCGAGGCTACCTCACTGACGTGGAATCAACTCGAGGAACGGGTGCGTACCGCCGGATCAGGAATTCGGCAATTCTGTGCAAGTGGTGAGAGAGTGGCAGTCGTCGCACCGCAAAGCCTCGAATATGTGGTCGGCTTCCTTGCGGCCGCGTGTTCCGGTGCGATCGCCGTTCCCATGTTCATGCCCTCTTTGCCAGGGCACTCGGAGAAGCTCGCGGCAGTGCTCAAAGACGCTGCTCCCACACTTCTACTGACCGTCGAAGAGCAGCGCCGTCCTCTCCTGGAGTACTGCGCGGAACAGGGAATTTCCCCGGCGTGCCGGATCGTCACCGAGTCTGAGCTGCGGAACGTCGCACCGGGATGCGGTTCTCTGCTCCACGACAGTGATCCGCAGGACGTGGCGTATCTGCAATACACATCGGGTTCCACCCGCATTCCGTCAGGCGTGGAGATCACCCATGCCAATGTGTGTGCCAACGCCCGCCAGGCGCTGGAGGCGTACGACCTTGGCCGAGGCCGCAACTGCACCGTGGGATGGCTGCCGCTCTACCACGACATGGGACTCGTCCTGGCCATCGCCCTGCCGATCCTCGGCCACCTTCCCTCCGTCCTCATGGACCCTCTGGCGTTCATCCAGCGGCCAGCACGCTGGCTGCAGTTGCTCACCCGGTACCCCGGTGCGCTGACCGCCGCGCCCAATTTCGCGTACGACTACTGTCTTCACAGCCTGGACGACAAGGACCGCGCCGAGCTCTCGCTGGGATCGGTCGCGGCGATGGTCAACGGCAGCGAACCCATCGCGGCCCGCACTCTCGAGGGCTTCCAGGCGGCATTCGCGTCCGCAGGCATGAGGCGCGTGATCATGCGTCCCTCGTACGGACTGGCCGAGGCGACTGTATTCGTCTGCGCTTCGCCCGTGGGGGAAGAGCCGACCGTCACGTCCTTCGACAGAGTGGCCCTGGGACAGGGAATCGCCCGGACCGTCGACACTGCCGAGAAGCGAACCGCCGTCGAAGTGGTGTCCTGTGGTCGCCCCACCGGACAGGACTTGGTGATCGTCGATCCAATGACGTGCCAGCGTCAGGAGGACGGCCTGATCGGCGAGATCTGGCTCCGCGGCCCCAACATCGGCCGCGGCTACTGGGGCCGTGAGCAGGAGAACGACGCTACGTTCCGCGCAGTGGTGCAGGGCGAGGACAGCAACACCACGTGGCTGCGCACCGGGGACCTGGGCGTGTGGCACGACAAGCAGCTCTATGTCACAGGACGTCTGAAAGACCTCGTGATTATCGACGGGACCAACCACTATCCGCACGATATCGAGGAGACGGTCCAGAAGGCGCACCTCGCCATTCGCCCCCACCACGTCGCCGCCTTCGCCGTGTCTGCTCCCGAAGGCGAACGACTCGTCGTGGTGGCCGAACACGGGCGAGACCTGGACCGTCGCCAGATCGCCCTGGAAGAAGTGACGCGCGCGGTGCGCAGCGCGGTCGCCTCTCGGCACGGTGCAGCCATGCATGACTTCGTACTGGTGCCGCCGGGCACCGTTCCGCACACTACCAGCGGCAAGGTGGCCCGTAGCGCATGCCGAGACCAGTACCTGACGGGGGTATGGACCACCGCCGCTGACGCGTAGTCATACACGGCGGGGCACTGCAAGAGGGCAGGCAAGGAGAGACAGATGGAAGCGGACGAGGAAGCAACTGCGACAACCGGGCGGCAATCGATCTCGTCCGGTGAACTGCGGACAGTTCTGCGCCAGCTCATCGCTGGTGCCTGCGGGGTACCAGAGGACGAGATCGACGACCTCCGTCCTCTCGTGGACTACGGGCTGACTTCGCGTGCCGCTGTCGGATTGGCAGGTCGGCTGGAACAAGCACTGAACCTGTCACTGCCCGCCACCCTGATGTGGGAGACCCCGACGATCGAACAGCTCGTTCAGCGTCTGGGCACAATCAAGGACTCCACACGGGAGCAGCAGAAGGAAGACGAACGGCAGCCGCAGGGGCGAGGGGACCACGCCCCTGCGGCTGCCGTCCCCAGCTCCAGCAACTCTCTCGGCGAAAGCTCCCCGGCACCACACCCCATCGCTGTGATCGGGCTGGGCTGCCGGTTGCCAGGAGGCGTCAGCGGCCCTGAGGCGTTCTGGAAGCAGCTTCTGGCGGGAAGGGACTTCGTCGGGAACCTGCCAGCCGCACGCCGACGGGCCCTCGCGAGCAGTTCCTCCTTTGGGACACCCGTCGAAGACATCATCGGGCAGGGCTCCTTCCTCGACGACGTCGAGGCCTTCGACGCGGACTACTTCGGCATCACCCCGCGTGAGGCCGAAGTGATGGACCCCCAGCAGCGCCTGCTCCTGGAGGTCGCCTGCGAAGCCCTGGACCATGCAGGTCGCCCGGCCCACTCCATCGAGGGCAGCGACACCGGTGTGTTTGTCGGCCTCAGTGCCCTCGAGTACGGCCACCTCACCACGTCGGATCCCGACCGCCTCACTCCGTGGACCAGCACCGGCGCGGCGGGAAGCATCGCCGCAAACCGGCTGTCGTATCTGCTCGACCTCCACGGCCCCAGTGTCACCGTCGACACGGCCTGCTCATCCTCGCTGGTAGCGGTCCACCAGGCCTGCGTGAGCCTGAGCCGCAGCGAGTGCGACACCGCTGTGGCGGCGGGAGCCAACGTCCTGTTGCTGCCGGCCATCACGGCATCCTTCGACCAGGCCGGGGCGCTGGCGGCGGACAGACGATGCAAACCGTTCGACGCAATGGCGGACGGCATCACCCGCGGAGAGGGGTGCGGAGTTGTCGTCCTGAAGCGGCTGGCCGACGCACAACGCGACGGTGACCGGATCCTGGCCGTCATCAAGGGCACCGCGGTCAACAGTGACGGCCGATCAGCCGGCCTGATGGCCCCCAATCCGGCAGCTCAGGAGATCCTCCTGCGCAGGGCGATGGACAACGCTCAGGTTGAAGCCGACAGCATCGACTACGTGGAGACGCACGGGACGGGCACCCTCCTCGGAGACCCCATGGAAGCCGGCGCACTTGGCGCTGTCCTCGGCCGCGGCAGGCCCGCCGACCGACCGCTACTCATCGGCTCCGTGAAGAGCAACCTAGGGCACCTCGAGGGCGCGGCGGGAATCGTTGGTCTGATCAAGACCGTGCTGGCTCTGCACCACCTCCAGATCCCGCAGAATTTGCATTTTCACACGCCCAACCCGCACATCGACTTCACGGACCTCCGACTGCGCGTGGTCTCAGCCCCCATGGTCTGGCCCAGGCGGGAGGGGCACCCTCCGAGGGCCGGCGTATCGGCCTTCGGTTTCGGCGGCACCAACGCACACATCGTGCTCGAGCAGGCGCCCGTCGCCGCCTCCGGCACCGCAGCTATCGGGACCGAAGACCTCGCTGCCGCGTCTCAAAGCCCCCACGTACTGGTCGTGTCATCCCGATCGAAACAGCGCATCGGTGATGTCGCTGCCGGGCTCGCACGGCTGGCCGCATCCGACGACACGCCGCCCATGAAGGACCTCGCCCACACCCTTGCCCGCCACCGGAGGGGGCAGACGTGTGCCGCCGTCATCGCACGCACCCACGAGGAAGCGGCCCACCTGCTGGCGGCTCTCGCACGTGGAGAAGAGGGCCCAGGCCTTGTCACACCCTGCGCCGACCAGTCATCGGTGCGGGCGCCCGAAGGCCGTCGGCCCGTCTTCGTCTTCTCGGGGCACGGCTCCCAGTGGCCGGGGATGGGGTGGCGCCTCCTCCAGCAGGACGCGCTGTTCGACGCCGCAGTGCGTGACCTCGATCCGGTCTACGCGGAGGCTACTGGACACTCGCTGCGGAGTCTGCTCGAGGCGTCGGCAGGCGCGGGCGTAGACCATGTCCAGCCCCTGCTGTTCGGTATGCACGTCGCGCTGGCACGGACCGTGGAGGCCTACGGTGTGCGGCCCTCCGCCGTGATCGGCCACTCAGTGGGAGAGGTGAGCGCCGCGGTCGTCGCCGGAGCACTCAGCCCGGCCGACGGCCTGCGCGTCGTCCTCCTGCGATCGGAACAGCTGGCCGCCATCGACACCGAGGGCACCGGCGCCATGGCCGCAGTCGAACTGGAGGATGGGGAACGGGCGTCGGTGCTGGCCCGCTTCCCCGGTGTTGAGATCGCCGTGCACTCCTCTCCCCAGAGATGCACGGTGACCGGGCCGGCCCAGGGTGTGCGCCGGCTGGTGGACGAACTGGCCGCCGAGGGTCGTCTCGCCCGGCTTTTGGACGTCGGTGGCGCGGGACACTCGCCGTCAGTGGACGTCATCGTGCCAAAACTGCGTGACGCCCTGAGCACGCTTGCCCCGGGCCAGGCCGAGGTCGCCTGGTACACCACGGTCCTCGACGATCCGCGAGCCGCTGTGCACGCCGATGCCGACTACTGGTGTGCCAACGTGCGGCGCCCCGTACGTCTGCACCAGGCCGTCGAGGCCGCCGTCATCGACGGCCTGGAGCTCTTCGTGGAGATCTCCCCCCACCCCATCGCTCTCGTGCCCGTGAGTGAGACCGTCCAAGCGGCCGGGAGCGCCTCGCACGCGTTGGTGATCCCCACGCTGGACAAGCGGGGAGACGAATCGATCGACCTGCGCACTGCGCTCACCCGACTGCACTTCGCGGGGGTGAGTGTGAGCGAGAGCCACTTGTGGCCCGCAGGCCGTCGGGTTGCCCTTCCCAGTCCGGTCTGGCGCCATGGACGGTATTGGTTCGACCGCCGGAGAGCCACAGGTGGTCCCTCTGGCGTCTTCGGCCGAGGCCTGCTCGGACTGCGCACCGACGATCCTCGCACGAACGCCGTTCTGTGGCAGACCGACCTCGGCACGTCCGGCACGCACGCCTTCGAACGTCCCCTCCACGGACAGCCGGTGCTCAACTTGCCCGCTGCCGCCGCCCTCATGCTTGCGGCCGCCCGGGAGGTTCATGAGCACGACACCGTCACGGATCTCTCCCTCGAAGACCTCGTTATCGACCGGTGGCTCCCCCTCGGCACGAGCACGCCCGTCACTATCATGTGGGAGCCTGCCGGTGACCGTGCGACCGTCACGATCAACGCCCGTGCAGCGAACGGTAGTTGGCATTGTTACGCGTCGGCACAGGTCACCACCGACACCTCCATGCCGCCTGAAGGCACCTCCGACACGGGCTCACCGACGGCCCTCGTCAGCCAGTGGGAACCCGCCGGAGACGAGGCGACGCCCGGCGAACGGACAGTGCCGGGGCACGACGCCCTCCTCACGGCGCTCCTTTACGCGCCGACCCACGGAAGGGCAAATGCGGAAGCCGAGGCGTCTCTTAGCGCTCCGTCCCCCCACGCTGTCCCCGCTGCCGTGCGATACCTGCACATCCAGCAGCTCACCGCGGACGAACCGGTCACCATTCAGGCCTCCCCGACGACGCCCGGGACGGCGCAGCCCGGCATCTTCCCCGACGCGGAACCGCCGTGGAACGTCGTGGCGCGCGGAACGCGGACCCTCATCACCGCTCGAGGAGTGGAACTCCGTTCCCCCGACCAATGCGAGATCCGCAAGCCGCTCGAAGCGCTCAGTTACGACATCCAGTGGCGGAAGTCGCCCGCTCCGCTCCCGGAAGAGCTCAACAGCGTCCTCCTCCTGTCGGACAAGCTTCCATCCGACGACGACGACGGTGGGCTGACCACCCTCGACGCAGCGCTGCGAGGAAAGGGCGTTGAGACCACGATCGGTGCGGGCTCCTCTCCGGACACGGAACAACTGCTCGGCGACTGGCTGGAGAGCACCCAACAGGACGACCACCGGGCCGTGGTGCTGCTCCTGACCCGCCCACCAACCGACGCTGGCGAGGCCGGCGCTCTGCACACGGCCTCCAGAATCGCGCGCCGGCTCGCCTCCAACGTGCCGGGAGGGCGCCAGCCCCGGCTCTGGATGGTCACCGGGCGGGCAAGAGCTGTGAACCCGGGAGAGACGGGCGAGCCGAACCTGGCCTGTCTGCGCGGCCTCGTACGCGCCCTGGCCCTCGAGCAGCCCACCCTGCGGGCAAGCCTGGTGGACCTCGACGACTCGCCCGGATCAGGCCAAGAACTCCTTCAGGAACTGCTCGGCAACAGTCCCGAGGATGAAGTCGTCTGGAGAACGGGGACCCGGCTCGTAGCCCGCCTGGCCCCCGCCGACCTGACCGCGCAACAGTACGAGACCCCCTTCATCCGCCGGAAGGGCGCCTACATCATCACCGGTGGCCTCACAGGACTCGGTCTGGCGACGGCTCGTCGCCTCGCCGAGCAAGGGGCAGGCCGCCTCGTCCTCAACGGACGGCGGTCTCCCACGCCGGAAGCCCAGGAGGTCATCAATGAGCTGCTCGCTCACGGGACCTCGGCCACCGTGGTGCAAGGGGACATCGCAGACCCAGGCGTGGCGCCGCGCCTAGTGGAGGCAGCGCTCGACGAGGGTCACGAACTACGCGGAGTCGCCCATTGCGCAGGCCTTCTCTACGACCGGATGATCACCGACATCGAGGCCGCCGACATCGACACCGTGCTGCGTCCGAAGGTGCTCGGCGCCCTACGCCTGGAGGAGGCTCTTGCCCCCCATGACATCGACTGGTGGGTGTTCTACAGTTCAGCGGCCGCCCTGCTCGGCTCCCCCGGCCAGGCGGCCTACGCCGCCGCCAACGCGTGGCTGGACGCCGTGGCGCAGCGGCGCAGGGCCAAAGGAAGACCGGCCGCGTCCATCGCGTGGGGCCCCTGGAGCGACACCGGTGGCGTTCCCACGGACCGGGCCATGGCTCTGCGGTCACTGACCATGAGCGAGGGGCTGGACGCTCTGCAGACACTTGTCGTCCACAACCGGACACACACAGGTGTGGCCCACTTCGACACCGAACGAGTACTCAGCGCATTTCCTGGCGTATCGAACATTCCCTTCTTCGCGGAGTGCTTCCAGGACGACATCGCCTCCATGGACGACTGGGTGGGGCCCGGCGGCATTGAATCACTCGCTGAAGGCGCCGCCGACAAGGTCTACGAACGCCTGGTCGAGCGCACCGCCGCTCTCATGGGCTTCGGGGTGCCGAACATCGACCAGACGGTGCCGCTTCCCGACCTGGGCCTCGACTCACTGATGGCGGTGCGAATCCGCAACGCTGCGCGGCAGGACTTCGGCATCGACCTGGCGCCGGACCTCATGCTGCGCGGTGCGACGCTTCAGGAGATCGGCAAGGCCCTCCTCGAAAGTCTCGGGCTGGAATGTGACGTCGTGCGGACTGCCACATCACCGCCGAAGGAGACGACGGAAGCTTCGAGTTCGCCCCCGCTGCCCGCGTTGCCGGCCTCGATCCAACCCCGGGACGCCGCCGAACGCCTGGTGGCCGGAGCCTGGGCCGAAGTGCTGCAGCATCGCCCCGTTGACGTCTTCAGTGACTTCGCTTCAGGCGGCGGAGACGATCGCGCGGCGCAGCGCCTCGTCGATGCGATTCGCGGGCGGCTGGGAGGAGTTCCCCCGGATCTCACGGTGGAGTCCCTGCTCGAAGCACGTACGGTGGCCGACATCGCGGAGCTGATCCGGCCATCGGTCAACCCGGCCGGGAAGTCCACGGTCACCGTCCTGAGGCCCTCCACCCCGGGCGCTGTGACACTCCCGCTGTTCACTTTCCACCCGGCTGGGGGGCCCACTTCTGTCTACCGACCTCTCACCCAGCTCCTGCCGTCCGACCAGGCCGTGTACGGCCTGGAACGACTCGACGACCTGAACACGATGGAAGAGAAGGCGGCCCACTACGTCCGTCTCGTCAGGGATCTTCAGCCCAAGGGGCCCTACCGGCTCCTCGGCTGGTCGTTCGGCGGTTGTCTCGCCTATGAGGCGGCCCAGCAACTGGCGCAGGCGGGCGAACAGGTCGGCTTCCTCGGCCTCATTGACACGATTCTGCCAGCCGCACTCCCCGATCTCGATTCGCAGGACATGCTTCTCGAACGGTTCGGACGATTCGCTGAGTACATCGAGAAGACGTACGGGAAGAAGCTGGACCTCCCCTATGCCGAGCTTGCGGCAACCCCCGACGAGCGGCAGATCGAGGTCGTCATGCGCCGGGTGGCCGAGGCTGGTCTCGACATGAGCCCCGGCATCATGGAGCATCAGCGGACGTCGTACGTGGACGCGCGCGTTGGGGAGCGCTACGTGCCGCAGCCCACCGATGGGCACGTGGTTCTATACCGGGCCCAGCAGGCGCAGCCCCTGAACACCGCTCTCGACCCGCGGTATCTGAGGTCGGAGGCGGACCTCGGCTGGGCGCCACTGTGTGCCTCCCTCGAGATCGTCCCCGTTGAGGGCGACCACCTTTCCCTCATCGATCCCCCGCATGTCGCCGCCATCGCGCGGCATCTGGTGAAAGCACTCAAAGAGGCGGCCGTCGACCGAGCGGAGTAGTCAGCTGCGGAACGCGTGGAGCCGCTTGTCATCGATCCGGGCCCGGGCGCTTGGATCGGTGACACCCAGCCCGGGCTCGGGCGCGAGGCACAGCACTCCCACCTTGCCGATGTGCTGGTTGGTCTGAACGCTTCGCGCCGCGGAGGCGACGTCATTCAGGGGGTAGGTCCTGGACAGCGTGGGCACCACGTGGCCCAGCGCGAGGAGCCGGTTGACCTCCCACTGCTCGTGGAGGTTTGCGCCATGGCTTCCGATGATCCGCTTCAGGCGCATCCAGAGGTACCTGTTGTCGTAAAGGTGTTCGTATCCTGTGCTCGACCCGCAGGTGATGATGATGCCTCCGCGCCTGGCGAGAAAGACGGATGCGGCGAATGTCTTCTGACCGACATGCTCGAAGACGATGTGCGGGTCCTCTCCGGCAACAGCACGGATAGCCTTGCCCATCTTCCTCCACCCCTCCGGCCGCTCCAGAAGTGTGGGATCTCCCTCATCGATTTCGGTGCGGTCGATGACCGCTTCACATCCCAGCGATCTCAGTACGCTCGCCTTCGCTGCGGAATTGACGACGCCGACGGGGATGCCCCCGCCGTTGAGGACAAGCTGGACGGCGTAGGCGCCCAGACCACCAGTCGCCCCCCATACCAGTACGACGTCCCCCTGCTTCATCCGCGCGCCGCGTTCGCTGACCAGCATGCGGTACGCGGTGCTCGCGCACAGCGGGTTGACCGCCGCCTCCTCCCAGCTGAGGGCAGCGGGTTTCGGCATCAGTTGGCTGGCCCGTACGACGGCATAGTGTGCCAGCCCGCCGAAGTTGGTCTCGAAGCCCCAGGCCTTCTGCCCCTCACCGAGCATCCCGTCCCGATGGGTGTCATGGTCCTGCTCGTCGACGTAGGCCGGCGAGACCACGACGTGATCACCTGCCTTCCACCTCCGTACCGACGATCCCGTTCGGACGATGACTCCCGAAGCGTCAGAACCAACGATGTGATAGGGCAGGTCGTGACGCGCCTCCCAGCCGCCGTTCTTGCCCATTTGCCGGAGGAACTGAAAGGTGGGAACCGGCTCGAACATAGCGGTCCATACCGTGTTGTAGTTGATGGAACTTGCCATAACGGCGATTAGCGCCTCGTCGGGGGCCAACTCCGGCATGGGTACCTGATCAACCAAGAGGGACTTGCGTACGTCCTTGTCCTCCATTGACCGGAAGATGTCGACGTCCTCCCGTCGGACCACGGCTGCGGGGAAGTGGTCCGGCAGGGGAAGGGACTCCAGGACCGCAGCGTCGGCGCCGACGAGGACTGCGTCGGACATGGAGGACTGCATCATGACTCCTTCTACTGGATGCTGAGACCTGTACATCGGCTGTTCTCCAGCAAGCATTTACTTCGCCGGCGGCGCAACCGCAGAAAAGGGGACACGACCCCACTACCCATGGAAAAGTGCAGATCAGGAGCATCCTCTTCCTGCTGCTTCCATTCCCGTCCCTACCTCTATGGGAGCAGCGCACACAGGGGAGAACTTGCCGTCGATGAAGCCGTGGGCGGGATCCTCCCGGGTGTCTGCCGCACGGCCCGCTTTCCAGGTGCCGGTGACCGGATCGAGAGCGTACATGTCCTTGGTGTCGGCGCCGCCGTTGAAGCCGAAGGCGGAGTAGACCTTCCCGTCGCTGGTCGCGACAACGTTGTCCATCAGCTTCACCGGCAGGTTGGCGGCCGCCTGCCAGGCGTCACCGGCGGCTCCCTGGACCACCTTGGCGGTGGTGCCTGCCCGGCCACCGTCACCCGGCTGACCCAACAGTGGAGCGACGATCACGCTGCGTTCCAGGCCCGCGACCTGTCGCAGGCCGACTACGTGTACGTGTGGGCCGACGGCGTGCACCCCAAGGTCCGTCTCGGCCAGGCCCACAGCTGCGTGCTGGTGCTGATGGGAGTGCGGCTGGACGGCACCAAGGAGCTGATCGCCCTGGCCGAGGGGCTGCGCGAGTCGGCCGAGTCTTGGGCCGATCTGCTGCGCGACTGTCGCCGCCGCGGCATGCGCGACCCCGAACTGGTCGTCGGCGACGGCGCGATGGGTCTGTGGAGATCTCTTGCCGAGGTCTTCCCCGCCGCCCACCATCAAAGGTGCTGGGTTCATAAGGCCCGGAATGTCACGAACGCGCTGCCGAAGTCCGCACGGCCAGGCGCGACGAAGGCGATGCAGGAGATCTACAACGTCGAAGACCGCCGACACGCCGAGCAGGCGGTCGAGGCGTTCGCCAAGACCTACGGCGCAAAGTTCCCCAAGGCCGTCGCGAAGATCACAGACGACCGCGAGGAACTGCTGGCCTTCTACGACTTCCCCGCCGAACACTGGATCCATCTGCGAACGACAAACCCCATCGAATCAACCTTCTCGACGGTCAAGCTCCGGACCAAGGTCACCCGCGGCGCCGGTAGCCCGGCCGCCGCCCTCGCGATGGTGTTCAAGCTCGTCGAGTCCGCTCAGGGACGCTGGCGGGCCATCACCGGGGCGCACCTCGTGACCCTGGTCCGCTCCGGCGCCCGGTTCGAAAACGGCGTCCTGTCGAGCGGAAGAAGGCCACTGCAGTCTGATCAGGCATGCAATCGTCATCCGACGAGCCCCGCTTGATTCCTCTCGGCTTGACGCATGCCGATATAGGCATATGATCGAGGTCATGGCACGAGCAGCGACGACATCAGATGTCTTCAACGCGATCGCCGAGCCGCAGCGCAGGGACATCCTGGCGCTGCTGCGGGCGGGTGAGCGGCCGGTGACCGACCTGGCCCAGGAGTTGGGGATGAGCCAGCCGCGGGCGTCCAAACACCTGCGGGTGCTCCGGGAGGTCGGGCTGGTGCGGGACCGCAAGGCAGGCAAGCAGCGCCTCTACGGCCTGGACGCCCGCGGGTTGCGGCCGGTCCACGAGTGGGTCGGCGGATTCGAGCGGTTCTGGAACGGGAGTTTCGACCGGCTGGACACCTACGTGCAGGACCTCAAGCAGACACGGCAGGAGGAATGACCGATGGCAGGGACAAGGCAAGATGCGCGGGCGGAGCAGGCGACGGCCGACCGGGAGATCGTGATCTCCCGGGTCATCGACGCCCCACGGGAGCTGGTGTTCGAGGCGTTCACCGAGGTCCGACACCTGTCGCAGTGGTGGGGTCCGGACGGGTTCACCACCACCACGCGGTCCTTCGAGTTCCGCGAGGGCGGGGAGTGGGACTTCGTGCTGCACGGGCCGGACGGGACCGACTACTCCGAGTGGATCCGCTGGCTGCGGATCACCCCGCCGGAGCGAATCACGCTGCTGCACGGTGAGTCCCGCGACGACCCGAATGCCTTCGAGTCGGTCCTGACCTTCGCACCGGACGGCGCGGCAACCCGGATCGTGATGCGCACGGTGTTCCCCACCAAGGAACTGCGTGACGAGGCGGTCGAGAAGTACCACGCGATCGAGGGCGGTCGGCAGACCCTGGGCAACCTGGCGGCCTACGTCACCGAGATCCTTCGGAAGAGGGCGGAGGGCTGATGGCCGGGAAGGTGTTCTTCAGCGTGTCGATGTCGCTGGACGGGTTCATCGCGCCCGAGTCCCTCGGGGACTTGATGGGGCAGCAGTGGATGGAGCTGCAGCAGTGGATCTTCCCGCTGCGCTTCTTCCGGGAGAACCTGAAGCTGGGCGAGGGCGGCGAGGAGGGGCGCAACAACGACATCGTGCGGGAGACGTTCGAGCGCACCGGCGCGAACGTCATGGGCAAGCGCATGTTCGACGCCGGCGAGCAGATGTGGCCGGAGGAGGCGCCGTTCCACACGCCGGTCTTCGTCGTGACGCACACCAAACGTGACCCCTGGGAGCGGACGGGCGGGACCACCTTCCACTTCGTCAACGACAGCATCGAGACCGCGCTCGACCAGGCCCGCGAGGCCGCTGGCGCCCGCGACGTGCGCATCGCGGGCGGCGGCGCGACGATCCTGGAGTACGTGAACGCCGGCCTGATCGACGAGTTCTCGATCGCACTGTCGCCCGTGCTGTTCGGCTCGGGAATCCGCCTGTTCGAGGGCGTGGACGCATCCAGGGTCGCGCTGGAGCTGGTCCGTTCGGAGCCGTCGTCGCGGGTGACGCACCTGACCTACGCCGTGCACCCACGGTAGCCGCGCCACCACTCCACCCCAGCGACCCGAGGACCCGCGGCGCACACCCTTGAATCAGCAGGCCACCACGCCAACTGCCAATAGTCGCATTACCTGATCCACAACTATTGACTGTTGCTCCTCCCCCGCACCCGAATCCTGCTCCGAGCATGAGCCGGGGATTCACAGAATCGCGGCCTGAATCTAGAAGGTGCTCTGCGACGGTTCCCAGACTGAGCAGTCGTGCGCGAAGAGAACGCGTCGTGGGTCGAAGTCGGCGAGTCGGTCCAGCCAGTGCTGGTAGGCGGGAAGTGGCTGCTCCACGCCGTGAAGTGCCGCTTGGCGGGCAAGCTGGTCGGATGCGAAGTGGGAGGCGAAGTCGTGTGCCTGGCCGGCGAGGACTATCGTGCCGTCGCCTTGCCGAAGGACCAGCGACTGATGCCCTTGGGTGTGCCCTGGCGTCGGAATGATCCAGACGCCAGGCCAGACCTCGGTTTCACCGTCGAGTTCCTGATAGGACGCAGCGGGAAAATCGATCAGTTCGTCGAAGGTGTAGTCGCCGTTGCGGGCCGTGGCCAGCTCGACGTCCTGGACCAGGATGGGCTTGCCGTCCAGGAGAGGGTTCCCGCCGCAGTGGTCGAAATGGAGGTGGCAGTTCGCGACGAGGGAGACGTCGTCAAGAGCGACTCCGGCCGCGGACAGGGCATCCTGCAGGGCCCGGCGCCGGGGCCGGTAATGGGCTTCGGTCTCGGGGTCCGCCTTGCCGATGCCGGTGTCAAAAAGGATCAGGCCGTGATCGTGTTGCACCAGGTAGGCAAGCACAGGTTCGACGCGCGGCTGCGGGCCGCCGGTCTCTGACACGGGCCGGATGAAATACCCCAGATCGAGCCGGCGCACCGCCATGTTCATCCCCATGCCGCCAGCCTGGCAGGTTCTGGTGTTCCGCTCGGCCAGTCTGCCGACAGCAGAACCTCGACCGACGTCATCGACCGCAAGCCGCGCGAGTGCCGGTCGGGCTTCGGATGAGTGGTGAACGGGACTACCCAGGCACCCTGGTGTAAGACCTCAACGGAGTACTCCGGGCGGGCAGTCGGCGATACAGCAGAAAACCCCACGGCGCGAGCCGTAGGAATCCCCCTCCCTCCAGGAGGGGGAGGAAGTCAACACGGTCGTCGTTCGTCATGCCGACGGTCGCGAAGAGCCGCGTGGGGCCGTGCAGGAAGGCGGCGGCTCCGCCGTCGCCGGCGCTCTCGGGGGCGGGTTCGGTCTCGGTGCCGGCGACCAGGATGCCCTTGATGGTGCGGTAGGACGGGTCGCCGACCGTGGTGGCATTGGCGCAGGCGGCCTCCAGCCGCTCGTCGCCGTACTTCTTGCGCAGACCGATCACGCCCTGGGCGGCGCGGAGCCGGTAGAGCGCGTTGATCTCCAGCAGCTGGTCGATCACCTCACGGCAGGCGGCGCCGACCTGCGTGGACTGGGTGCGGCACCAGGTGGGAGTCCGCATATGGAAGGCGATCTTCTCCGGCGGGTAGTCGCTGCTGTGGGTGCGTTTGCCCTGCTCAAGTGCCGCGTGGGTCTTGACCAGTTCGCCGTCGTGGAAGACCTGCACGAAGGCTTGGGTGGAGCGGACGTCGACGCGCTGGCCGATCAGTTTCCAGGGCACCGAGTAGAGGGTGCGGCCCACCTTGATGTGGATGTCCGGGCCGACCGTCGCTGCACTCCAGCGGGCCAGCACGAATGGCGTCTTCGGCAGCGGCAGCAGCGTCTCGGCCTCGACGGCCTCGAACACCGACAGTGGAGATGCCCCGCCCAGCGGCCGGCACTGCCGCTGCCCGGCGACACGGCAGCCTGAACCTCGTCGGCCAACTTCCACCAGTCCGGCCAGGCCTTCTCATATTGGCGGGTGCGGCCGTCCGGCAGGGGCAGGGCCTCGTCCTTCGGGATCGCCAGTACGTAGCGGATGCGGTGCTCTTCCAGCCAGGCGCGCAGGGCGCGGGACTGCCCGTAGACCTCGTCGGCCAGGAAGTAGGAGAACGGCACCCCGGCCTTATCGGCGCGCTCCAGCATGCGCCGGGCGAGCTCCGGCTTGGTGGCCACTGCGTGGGCGCGTTCGGGCGGGATGCCCTGCTCGGCACAGCGCTGTTCATGGCCGGCGGTGGTGCCGGCCCAGGCCCGGCCGAGGTAAATCTCGCGGTCGATCAGGGTGCGGCCCCGGCTCGAGCCGTAGGACAGGTGCACGCTGACCTGGGCGTTCTCGATCCTGCCCGCAGTTCCGGTGTACTGCCGCTGCACGCCGGCGCTCTTGGCGCCCTTCTTGATGTCGCCGGTCTCGTCCGCGATCAGCACCGCGTCCTGATCGGCCAGGGCGGCGACGGCGTAGGCCCGGACCCGGTCACGCAACTCGTCGGCGTCCCACGCGGCCTTGGCCAGGAAGCCCTGCAGCCGGTCGGGGTTGGGGTGCCCCGCAAACTCGGCGAGCTGCCACATGTTCTTCCGCGGCACCTCGCTCAGCAGCCCGCGCACCATCGCCCGCAAGTTTTCTCGCGAGGCCGGACGGGCGAACACGTCGTCGACCGAGACGCAAAGCGCCTCCAACTCCCCGTCCAGCGACCGGATTTCGGCTTCACTCAACTCGCCATCTCCAACCGCCTCCGGCGGCAGCATCAGTCCCACGAATGGCCCAACGAGCCGACCGCCGTCACGTCAGGGGACCCCGACCGCCGCGGCCCGCGGCGCCGCCATCCGGCAGCAACTCCTCGGCCTGCACGCCCCCGTCGTCGCGGACGCCCTCGGTTACCACGACAAGACCACCACCCGGCTCCGCAACGAGACCGGAGGAACCTGGAGCCGGTACGCCTCCGGGGATCACGCACGGTCACCAGCGACTCCGCGAGCCGGGCCATGCCCAGAGCAGCCGCGCCCGGGTCGCGCGCGAGCAGTTCCTCCAGAGTCTCTCCCGGCAGATCCTCGACGATCGCAAGGTCGGCCGGGCAGTAAGCGCCATCGCAGTCGACGAGACGGATCGCCGGAACGCGGACGCCGAGCGCGTCCAGCCGCGCGTGCGCGGCCTGGAACAGATCCAGCCCGAGGCCGAACGAGAACGGGTCGGTGAGGTCGTCGTCGCCCTCGGCCGCCGGCGCCCCGCGTGACCGGACGCGCCGCCCGTGTCGCGTGACGGCCGAAAGGAGGACAGTGTGCCGTCCGTCCGGCCTGCTCGGGCGTCCCGGCGAGAGCCGCACCGGTTCACCGATCGCGGAGGGCGTCCAGTTTCTCGGCGTTGTCGGTTCCGTTGTCGGCCGAGTAGGTGACGATACGGAGGTCGGAGCCGGGGACCATGAGGACGTCGAGGTCGAGGGCCAGGTCACCGACCAGGGGGTGCTCGATGGTCTTGCGGTCGCCGCCGTGGAGGCCCGCGGTGCCGTTGGACCACAGGTGGGCGAAGCGGGAGCTGGTGTGCAGCAGCCGGTCGACGAGTGCGGTGAGACGGGCGTCGTGGGGGTAGACCGCTGCCGTGACCCGCAGGTCGGCGACGAGGGACTCCTCCTCGGCCTCGTCGCCCGCCCAGGAGCGTATCGGCCAGGCGGCGATGGAATCGACCCGGTGACCGCCGCTGGAACGGAACATCCCGGCGACGAGATTGCCCTGGTCCCAGCCGTAGGTACGGGGGTCGCCGACGGTGGTGGTCCACATCCGGTTCCAGCTGACCAGCGTCCAGTCGGCGGCGTAGACCGCGACCGGCGCATCGCTCAGCTGCCGGACGAGCCGATGCACTCTCGGCGGCACGTGCAGCGGTACGCCGCCGCCGGCGGGCGGCGCGAGACTGGCGCAGCGGAACAGGTGGTCGCGCTCGGACGCGTCCAGCCGCAGGGCCCTGGCCAGGGCGGTGACGACCTGGGCGGAGGGATTGCGGGCGCGGCCCTGTTCGAGCCGCACCACGTAGTCGACCGACAGACCGGCAAGCCGGGCCAGTTCCTCGCGACGCAGACCGGGAATGCGCCGGGCGGCGTCGGTCTCCAGTCCGCTCGCCAGGGGCGAAAGGCGCTCCCGCCAGCCTCGCAGGGCGACGCCGAAGTGGTTCGTCGATGCCATGCGATCATCATCGTTCGAATTCCCTGTCCGGACAGGACCGCCTTTCTCACTTCTGGGTAAAGCCGGGGAGGGCCGGGGAGGTCTGGCGGCGCCCCCGGTACGGCCCTACCGGGGGCGCGGGCGTTCGTGCAGGTGCAGCGCCGAGGGGTGCGACCTGTCGTGGTGGTAGGTGTCGGTCCCGGCTTTCTGGCCGTAGAAGTGGGTCATGGGGGCGTCGGTGATCAGTGAGTCCTGGTTGGTGATCTCCAGTCGGATGCGGTCGCCCGCACGGGCGAGGAACGACAGCGGCAGCATCTCGATGTGGAGTTCGTAGACCGTCCCGGGTTCCACCGGCTCCAGGGCGTTGTGCAGGTGGAACGGGCGCATGTCGCTGGTGAGTTCCGGGTCCTCGGCACGGTGGGAGGCTCGCAGCCAGCCCTGGCTGACCTTGATCGGCGACCCGGTTCCGGGGTCGCCGGGTACGAGGGAGAGCTTGACGATGACGTCCATGTCGGCCTGGTCCGTGGAGCCGTACAGCGTCAGCGTGGCGTGGCCGGTGAACTCACGGTCCTCGGTCATGGGCGCGGTGGTGAAGGTGTTGACGCGTGCGACGTGGTCGGGGACGCCGTTCTTGTCGAAGACCGTGACGCCGGCCATCCATTCCGGGTCCGGGTACGACCAGGAGGTGGACGCCCGGTCCGAGGCCGGCCCGGTCTCGGTGAGCGTCCCGTCGTTGAGGGAGTGGACGGCACCGCTCTGCTCGCCCGCGAGGTGGAAGGTGCTGGTCCGCACGTCCGGGGGCGGCCAGGAGGACGCCGAGCGGTAGGTGTCCTCGCCGTTGACGTAGAAGCGGACGTCGGGCTTGTCCATCGCGCCGTTGTCGGCGCTCTTGAGATGGTGGTCGTACCAGGGCAGCAGTTCGGTGCGGTGGAAGTCCTCGTCGAAGTAGTACCGCTGCGCGGCGGCGAAGCTGTCGGGGTGGGTCACCAGCAGTTTCCTGGGACCTCGCACGCGTTCGAAGCCGTAGAAGTTGCCGCGCAGGTGCAGCGCGGCCTTGCCCCACACGCCGATGGAGAACACGGGTATCTCGATCTTTGGCAGTTCCCAGAACGGTGAGCGGCGACGCTGCCACTCGTCGTCCAGGGGATGGGAGAGGACGTCGTAGACGAAGTCCTGCTTGTCGCCGATGTGGAAGTCGATGCCGTCGATCTGGTGCTGGACCAGCACCGAGCCGAAGAGCCAGGTGCTCAGGAAGCCCTGGACCGGTATGCCGCCTTGGTACATCCAGTCGCGGTACATGTCGGTGGCGCCGTCGTACGCGACGATCGTCCGCAAGTGCGGCGGGCGGGTGCGGGCGGCGTTCCACTGGCTCCAGCAGTAGTGGGACATGCCGATCATGCCGATCGCGCCGGTGGACCATGCCTCGGCCGCGAGGTGCTCGATCATGTCGTGGATGGCCTCGCCCTCACCGCGCGACACCGGGTCCCAGGTGCCCTCGGAGCGGCCGGTGCCGGGCACGTCCATGGCGACGTAGGCGTAGCCGTGGTCGAGGTAGAGCTGGATGGGGCCGTACTCGATGAACGGGAACACGGGGTGCTGCGGCAGGTGCCGCAGCGCCTTCTGGTAGGGGGAGGCGCCGAGGACGACCGGGAACGGTCCCTCGCTGTCGGCGGGAAGGTAGACGTCGGCGCGGACGAGATCTCCGGCGCGGGTGCGGACCTCGGTCTCGAAGGGCTCCACGTTCACATCGACCATGACGGTTGTGCTCCAGACTCCTCCGAGGTGTGCGGGGCGATCGCGGTCACGGCTGGAGCGCGGCGTCCGGCGTGGCGTCGGGTGCGGTGCCTTCGGCGGCTTTCGCGGGACGGGCCCAGTGGGTCCGGGTGAAGGCGGCGGCGGAGTCCAGTGCCTCGTCGGCTTCGTCGAGCAGGGCGGCGAACGCCTGGAAGACGTGGGGAACTTGGGGCCAGACCTGGAGTGCGACGGGTACGTCGTGGTCTGCGGCGCGTCCAGCCAGTCGTACGGCGTCGTCCAGCAGGATCTCGTGCGAGCCCACTTGGATGAGCAGTGGAGGCAGGCCCGCGAGGTCGGCGAAGACGGGGCTGGCCAGCGGTTCGGTGCCGGGCGTCCGAGCGAGGTAGTCGCGGGCGCGGGTACGCAGGGCCTGCGGGGTCAGCGCGGGGTCCAGACGGGCCTTGCCCGTCGCACTGGCGCCGGACACGGTGAGGTCGGCCCAGGGCGAGAACACCGTGGCCGACGCAGGCTGGGGCAGGCCCGCCTCCCTGGCCGCGACCAGCGTTGCGACGGTCAGGCCGCCGCCCGCGGACTCGCCGACGAAGGCGATCCGGTCGGCGGGGATCGCCTGGTCGAGCAGCGCGCGGTACGCGGCCACCGCGTCCTCGACGGCCGCGGGGAACGGGTGCTCGGGGGCCAGCCGGTAGTCGACGCAGACGGCACGGGCACCGCAGCGCCGGGACACGTCCGCGGCCAGGCCCGCCGCGTCGGCCGCGGAACCGATGGCGTACGCACCGCCGTGGAAGTACAGCAGCACGCGGGACGGATCGCTGCCGGGTGTGTCGACGGTGATGACGGGCACGCCGCCGAGGTGCCCGGGGGCGGTGGTGACATCCGCAGGCAGCGGTATCGAGGTCATCACCTCGTGGAAGACGGCGCGCGCTTCGGCCACGTCGCCTCCGACGTCGAGCGGTGCGTGGCGGAGCATCTCGTCGAGGGCGCGGCGTTGTTGCCCGGACATGGCGGTGCCTTTCGTACGGGGTGGATGCGCGGGTGGAGCGTGGGGGTGCCGGCGCTCAGCGCGGCGGGCCGAGGACGATCTGTCCGTACAGGTCGGCGGCCTCGGCCATCCGGTCCTTGGAGATCTCGAATCCTTCGGGCCGGGGGGCCGACAGGTCGCGTCCGGCGTGCCGGAACATGCCCTCGATACCGCCCGGAGTGCAAATCATCAACAGGTCCGCGGTGTCCGAGGTGATCCGGTAGCCGTGCGGGACGTTCCTGGGCAGGTAGACGATGCCGCCCTCCGACAGTTCCATCTCCTGGTCGTCCGACCACAGCAGCGCGGTGCCCTTGATGAGCATGAAGATCTCGTCCTCGCGGGTGTGCATGTGGTATGGCGGTGCCTCGCCCTTGGCGACGCTGAACCGCCCGACGGTCAGCTGGCCCTCGGTGGCCGCGCTGTCCAGGAGTACGGCGAACTGGCCTCCGTCGAGCCATTCGAGTTTCTGCTGCTGATCGGGCTGAGCGAGATAGGGCATGCTCACGACGACGTCCGTCCTGTGCGATCGGCGGGCGCTGTGCCCTCGCCGGTGGGAATGAGCGCGACGACGGGGATCACTCGTCGCGTCTTGCGCTGGTAAGCGGCAAAGCCCGGGTAACGGCGGGCCTGCTCCGCGAACGCGGTGTCGCGCTCGGCGCCGCGCAACTCCTCTGCCCGTACGGCGATTTCGTCGTCACCCAACTCGATCCGGACCTCGGGATGCGCGAGGAGGTTGTGGTACCAGTCCGGATTACGGTCGGAGCCCGCCTTGGAGTCGAAGACCAGATAACGGCCCTGATCGGCCAGGTACATCATCGGATTCACCCGGGCCGCGCCTGAGCGCGCCCCTATGGTGTGCAACAACAGCACCGGGGCCCCGGCGAACCCCCCACCCAACTGTCCGTGGTTCGCGCGGAACTCCTCGATATTGCGTTCGTTGAATCCGGCTGTGCCAGCCATTGTCTCTCCGGTGGGGGAGGGGGTGGACGGTCTGTGAGCTGGGCAGGGCGCGGTGCGCCGTGCCCACGCCTGGGCTCCGGGCCTGGATCTCTATGGTCCTCTTCGAGGCCGTCATGCTTCCAGACGTGAGGCTGAGACCAGCAGTACCACCTGGCGGTTTCAGAGCCTCGAGGCCGGCGGCCGGACCAGGACGGTCCTGGCCCTGTCGCCGAACGGGTGCTGGAAATTGAGGAGACCTGCATGCAGGGCTGGCGTGAATGCGAGAGCGGAGAGTGGAGAGCGGCGGCTCTCCGTGGGACTGCCCAGGCTCGACACCGCGCTGCGGGAACTGGCCGAATACTTCGTGAGATCGGACGCGGGCGGAGAGAAACCGATGGGACAGGGAAAACCCGCGGTACGGCGTGCGCTGGCCGAGGCCATGCGGCTCATGGGTGCCACGACGAAGAAGGAGACCATGGACGCGGCTCTTCGGAACTACGTGGCACGGGTCAAGAGGTTAGTACTACAGCCGGTGGTTTTACGGCCCGGCCGAGGTAAATCTCGCGGTCGATCAGGGTGCGGCCCCGGCTCGAGCCGTAGGACAGGTGCACGCTGACCTGGGCGTTCTCGATCCTGCCCGCAGTTCCGGTGTACTGCCGCTGCACGCCGGCGCTCTTGGCGCCCTTCTTGATGTCGCCGGTCTCGTCCGCGATCAGCACCGCATCCTGATCGGCCAGGGCGGCGACGGCGTAGGCCCGGACCCGGTCACGCAACTCGGCGGCGTCCCACGCGGCCTTGGCCAGGAAGCCCTGCAGCCGGTCGGGGTTGGGGTGCCCCGCAAACTCGACGATCGCCAGCTCCAACCGACTCCGGCGGCAGCATCAGTCCCACGAATGACCCAACGAGCCGACCGCCGTCACGTCACGTGAACGACCGGCTGTAGTACTAGCCTCGCGCTTTCACGTGGCAGGGTGTCCGGTGGATGATCAGAAACGTGAAGAGTGCTCCTGACCTGCAACGATGGGACTTGTCTAGGGTCCAGGTCGTCGCATGAAAGAAGCACTCTCCAGGTGAAGAAGCGTATCGGGTCCTACCCGCGTGTCCGTACCGAAGGCGGTAGTCGCGGGGTGGTCTCCCAGGCCGGTGGTGTGCTGCTCGCGGAAACGGTCCGCAAGACCGGCCTGGATCAGGCGATATCGGCGGCCCTGGGGCCGTGGCGCAAAGCACGGGCGGTCCATGATCCGGGCAAGGTGCTGCTGGACGTGGCGATCGCGGTCGCGCTGGGTGGGGACTGCCTGGCAGACGTGGGCATGCTGCGGGCCGAGCCGGCGGTGTTCGGGCCGGTGGCCTCTGATCCCACGGTGTCCCGGCTGATCGACGCGCTGGCAGCAAGCGGGAAGCGTGCGCTGACTGCACTGCGGCAGGCCCGCGCTCAAGTCCGTGAATACGTATGGGCTTTGGCCGGTGATGCTGCGCCGAATGCGGCCGGGCAGGTGGTCGTGGACCTGGACGGCGTGCTCGTCGTCGCGCATTCCGAGAAGCAGGATGCGGCCGCGACCTGGAAGAAGTCTTTCGGGCACCACCCGCTGATGGGGTTCGTCGACCACGGCCGAGGCGGGTCCGGGGAGCCGGTAGCAGCTCTGCTGCGGCCCGGGAACGCGGGCAGCAACACTGCCGCAGACCACATCGAAGCCGCCCGGCTCGCGCTGGCGCAGCTGCCGAAGAAGTACCGGCGCGGACGGCGGACGCTGATCCGCACCGACTCGGGCGGGGGCACCCACGAGTTCGTCGGCTGGCTTTCGGCCCGCGGCCGGTGGCTGTCCTACTCCGTCGGCATGACCATTTCCGATGCCATCCACGCCGCTGTCCTGAAAGTCCCGGCGTCGGCCTGGACGCCGGCCGTCGAGCCCGATGGCGAGATCCGCGACGGCGCCTGGGTGGCCGAACTCGCCGGCGACTGCCTCAAGGGCTGGCCCAAGGGGCTGCGGCTGATCGTGCGGAAGGAACGGCCGCACCCCGGCGCCCAGTTGCGCTTCACCGACGCCGACGGCATGCGCCTGACCTGCTTCGCCACCAACACCAAGAACGCTCCGATCGCCGAGCTGGAGCTGCGGCACCGCCAGCGGGCCCGCGCCGAGGACCGCATCCGCGCCGCCCGCGCCACCGGCCTGCGCAACCTCCCCCTCCACGACGCCGCGCAGAACCAGATCTGGCTGGAGATCGTGCAGATCGCCCTGGAGCTGCTGGCCTGGATGCCCTTGCTCGCCCTCACCGGCCAGGCCCGCCGGTGGGAGCCCCGCCGCCTACGGCTGCGGCTGTTCTCCGCAGCTGCTCAGCTCGTCACTACCGGACGCCGCCGCATCCTCCGCTTCGCTAAGCACTGGCCCTGGACCAGCGTGATCACCGATGCCCTGCAACGGCTCGCGGCCCTGCCAGACCCTGGCTGACCAGCAACTTCCCGTCCCTACGAGCAGTACCACCCCACCGGAGCCGTGGAACCCGGCGCCCACCCGACGCGACAGCCGGGCCACCAGCCTGCCTACCTGCAGAAATCTCCGCCCCGAACGAGCCGAAAGGGACCGTCAGCGAGCTGACGGCCCCTCATGTAGGGTCGGGGGCTGGCGCGGTGGCAGAGTACGTCTGCTCCGTTTCCAGCCCCCGCCGCATCGAACCGTGCGTGCGGTTTTCCCGCACACGGCTCACCGACGCCGTTCACCACCGGCATGCGGCCTGCCCCGCCAGTCCCGAAAGGGTCTGGGTGCAACGACGGTCCCGTGCAGGGCGACCAGCCCCAACGAGTCGGAGGCCGCGTAAGCGACCACCGACCAGCCGAACCTCCGGCTGCGCCGGTGCTTCTTGGCGATGAACCCGCCGATCCGCATCCGTGCGTACGAGCTGATCTGGTCAAAGCGATGGGCCGAGTTCCCGAACCGGAAATACGCGGCCCATCCGCGTAGGAACGCGTTCACGTCCTCCACGATCACTTTGACCGGCCGCAACATCCTGCGCCGCTCCGTGAGTTCACGGATCCGGTCACGAGCATGCTGCACCGCCCTGTCCGAGGGCCAGCGAGCGAGGAAGACGATCGGATGCCGCCCGCCGCGAGGCCGGGACGTGACCCAGCGGTGGTGGAAACCGAGGAAGTCCACTCCCTCGCCTCCGACCTGCAGGTGCACAATCCTGGTCTTGGCCGCCTTCGGCTCCAGGCCGAGTTCGGCCAGCAGGACCTTCAGCTGCCCAAGGGCAGCCTCGGCCTGCTCGCGGGTAGTGCACATCACCACGGCATCGTCGGCATAACGGACCAGGACCCCATGACCACGCACGTCCCATGCCCGGTCCAGCCGGTGCAGATAGACGTTCGCCATCAACGGTGAAACCACACCGCCTTGTGGGGTGCCGGTCACCGGCCGCCGGACCTGCCCGTCCTCCATCACCCCGGCCCGCAGCATTACGCGCAGGAGTTTGAGGACCGACCGGTCGCAGACGCGTTCCTCGACCGCCTGCATCAACTTCTCATGGTCAATCGCCTCGAAACAGTTGGCGATATCCGTCTCCACCACCCAGCGCCTGCCCCGCCAAGCCTCGTCGATCAAGACTTGGAGGGCAGCGCCCCGCGCCTGGGCCTGAACCCGAACGAGCACGGGAGCATGTCGGCCTCGAAGACCGGCTCGAGCACGATCTTCAGCGCCGCCTGCACGATCCGGTCGCGGACGGAAGGGATCGACAGCGGTCTCTGTTCCGCGGTCGTGCCGGGTTTCGGGATGAACACCCGGCGAGCGGGCAGCGGCCGCCAGCGGCCTTCCTTGAGTTCCACGGCCAGTTCGTCAAGGAACCGGTCGATGCCGTACTCCTCGACCTGAGCGAGAGTGGTGGCGTCAATGCCCGGAGCGCCATTGTTTCGACGCACCGTTGCCCACGCGCGCCGCAGGACGTCCCTGCGGTGGATCTTGTCTTCCAGCGCGTGGAACCGTCGTCCGGGATCGGCCTTGGCCGCCCGGTAGAGCGCATGCTGCAAGGCTCGGACCGGATCCAGCTTCAGGGATCCCGACGTGGCGGAACCAGCCAAAACGGCACTCACCAAGCCCCTCCAGGCAACCTGCGCATCGACGAAGCAGCGGCCCTTCCCTGGCCGGCGGTTGTGTTGTCCGCCGGCTCGTCGCGGTACTACGGCCGCCTCCGACGCCCACCCGACTCACGTCCCCTTCCCGAGGTGCACCCGGTTATAGGACGCGCAGCTTCCGGCGGCGTCTGTCCGCAGGCCGCCGGGCCGGGGAGGGCCTCCCCAGTTCCCGCTGTCACCGTCGCAACGTTCCATGCCCCATACGCCGGGGAGTCCTTCACGGCTGCATCTCCAGGATCTTCGCCGCTTCCATGGCCTTCGCCCTGATTTCGGGAGCTCGGCACTCCCTGTCCCCGCCCCGAGAGGCGGGCCTCTAACGACGCCGCAGGCTTCGCGTGATGCTACGGACCGCTGCTTTGCTCCCCCTTACAGGGCTTTCGACACTGGGCTTCGACGCCGGGCGTTTCCCCCCGACGCCGCCAGTCTGCTACCGGGCCTCCTGGCAGCTACCCGGACCGGACTTCCACCGGCAGGCGACAACGAGCTTACGACTCAAGATCTACTACGTCACGAAGACCTCCGAGTCTGCTGGGCGCGCGCAAGATCGAGGCTAGATGAATGAACACTCACTTTAATTTAGCAGTCGCGCCTGCCGCTGACCGCTCGTCATATCCCGTCGTACGAGGAGGAGTTGTGCCCAGGGTCAGCCAGGAGTACCTGCGGGCCCGCCGAAGAGGCATCGTGGAGGCGGCGCGCGCCAGGCGTCGGGACTGTCGACCGGCACGTTCTACCGGTACTTCCCCAGCAAGGCCGCGCTGGTGGCCGAGATCGTGAGCGGCCGGGACGGCACAGAGGACGGCGGTTTCCCCGCCGACGAGACGCCGGGAGACCTGCTGCGCCGGTTGATGTCCTATGTGACGCCGCCCGGCGCGTCCGCGGACCACGCACGCCTGATCGTCCAGATCTGGGCCGAGGCGTCGACCTCCGGGGAACTGGCGGCCGTCGCCGTGTCCCGGCACGCCGCGCTGCGCGACCACTTGGCGGGTCTGTACGCGAGGAACCGCGAGGGCGTTGCCGGGGCCGGGGAGCCGACCGCCGCGGACAGCACCCGGGCCGAGGCGGCCTTGGCCGCGCTCATCGGCTACGCCACCCTCGCCGCCGTCGACGCGCCGGCCGATTTCGCCGCGCTCGGCCGGCAGATCGAGACGGCGTTCGCCTGAGCCCGGCCACGCGTCGGCGCCGGGGCCCGGTCCTCCTGGGTCGAGAGCCCGCGACGCCCCGGGGCGGAGGACGCGACGGGGTCCCGCTTCCTGTCCGTCCCTTCCGCCGGTCCCCCTGCCGTCCAGGCCTCCCAGAGCAGGGTCCTGACGGCCTCCTCCGATTCCTCCGGCTCCTCGGGGTCATCGGGTTCGGTGTCCTCGCCCGGGACTGCCGCTCGTTCGCCATCCACGACCTGGTGACGCAGGAGGCGATCGACCGCTACGGGGACCGCCTCGACATCGTGCTGGTCGACCTGGGCAGCCGCCACTTCCCGGTGGAGTCCCCCGAAGCCACGGCGAAGCTTCTGGCCGGGGTGAGGGGCTGAGGAGGCGGGGTCTTCGACTGCTGCTCTTCGACGTCGAGTGAGTGAGCGTAGCCATGTGTGAGTGAGTGCCGTTGCCCGAGCATGAGTCTCGTGGCTTGGATCACGAGAAGCGACAGCGGATATTCACGCCATCGCCGATCCTCAGTGGCGGTACGCGGCTGTCGCGATCTCGATGAATGATCGGGTCAACGGGTTGGTGTCTCCTTCGTTGCACACCGCCACCACTCGGCTGGGCGCCATGTCGATCAGCGGCACCACGGTGAACTCGACTGGCAGGTCGTGTCCGAGCGGGGCCAGGCCGACCGTGCCGTTCCAGAGCACAGCCTGTAGGCATTCCTGGACGGCGCGCACCACTGGTCCCTCGCGCGGCCTGCCACCGTTCCAGTACGACTGCCAGACGGGGTCGGTGCCCTGCGGGAACTGGAACCAGCGGCGGTCGCGCAGCTCGGCCAGCCGCAGCTCACCGCGGCGGGCCAGTGGATCGTCGGCCCGCAGGACCACGCCGACCGGGTCGCTCCGCAGCGCACGCACCGTCAGGGCGGTCTCGTCGAACGGCGCCCGGGTGAGAGCGACGTCAACCAGCCCAGCGCGCAGTCCGCACGTCGGGTCGGTCAGATCGGTGTCGCGGATACAGATGTCGACTCCGGGGTGGTTTCGGCGGTAGGCCGCGGCCAGCCTGGCCACTCCCGGATCGGTGCCGTCGCCCAGGATGCCGACGGTGATGGTCGCGACACCGGCTGCTGCGCTCACGCGCACCCGGACGCGGTCGGCATGGTCCAGAAGGGCCCGCGCCTCGTCGAACAGCACCGCGCCCACCGGAGTGAGCGTGACGCCGGTGGTCGAGCGGGCGAAGAGCAGAGCCCCGACCTCGGCCTCCAACTGCTTGATCGCCCGGCTCAGCGGCGGCTGACTCATATGTAGTCGGGTGGCGGCCCGGCCGAAGTGGAGTTCCTCAGCGACGGCCACGAAGTAGCGCAAGATCCGTAGCTCCACACTGCAACGATACCCATGAGGTATCGGCTCTGCGGAAGGGGTCTTGGACACCGGCGAGGTCCCGGCGGTGGACTCTTGACCATGACCGATGAAACGAAGACCAGCCAGCCGCAGGCCGACCCCGCCGTATCGGTGGTGGGCCCCAACGACGGCGAGACGATCGTTCTGGGTACCACGCGCATGCGCGTTTTGGAGGACGGCAGCCACACCGGGCACCGCCTCGCGATCGCCGAGTCCGTCCTCGCCCCGCACACGCAGGGTCCGCCGCAGCACCGCCATCGCCAACACGACGAGGGCTTCTACATCCTCTCCGGCACCGTGCGGTTCACCGTCGGGGACAAGGACTACGACGCCACCGCGGGCACGCTCGTCATGGTTCCGCCCGGCACCCCGCACACCTTCGCCAACCTTACCGACCAACCCGCCGTCATGCTCAGCACCTTCACACCCGACCTGTATGTGCAGTACTTCCGAGACCTTCAGGAGGTGCTCGCATCCGGCCAGCCGCTGACGCCACAGGCCAACATCGACACAATGAGCCGCTACGCGACCCAGCCCGCCACCGACCTCGCCTGAGGCCGAAGGGACGGGGGAAACGGCCCGGCCGCCCTCCTTTCGGCCTCTGGGACCGTGCCGCTCCCGCCTTTCGCGTCCGAACCCCTCGGACGACGCTTCCCTGGCACTCGACGCAATCGACAGGACCCCGCGAAACGGGGCCCCATAAACGGGAACCATGAACATCGCCTACTGGATCGTCGCGGGACTGCTCGCGCTCTTCTACGTCTACGCAGGCACGCTGAAGGTGATCCGCAGCCGCGATCAACTCCGACCGATGATGGCTTGGGTCGACCGTATTCCCCTGCCCGCCCTCAGGGCGCTGGGGGCGGTCGAAATACTCGGCGCGGCCGGTCTGGTCCTGCCACCGCTGACCGGTACCGCTCCGTGGCTGGCGTCGGCCGCAGCCATCGGCTTCCTACTTCTGCAGACCGGTGCGATCGCCGTTCACCTGACCGGAGAGGACCGCCGGATCACACTCAACGTCGGACTCACCGCCGTCGCGGCCGTGACCGTCTGGTTGGCCACCAGGCCATGATCGTGGCTCAGTCCTCGACCGGCGGAGGCGACTGCTCCGGCAGCCGCCTCACCGCCGCTGTCACTTCTCATGTGAAGCGGGCATCGTGTTCCGTTTGGATGCGAGGTGCCGAAGCCGACATCTGCATACCGAGTACGCGGTGCCCGCCGTCGCAAAATGGACGATCGAGCCCTTGGGAAGCGGCTCGCGGCAAGTGTCTCAGCGAGCGCGCAGGCGCAGGATCCTTTCCGCGTTCCGGTGCGCGATGAGGCGTTTGTCGTCGTTACTCAGGTTCGCCTCCTCAAGCCATCGACGGGCACCACCGAGGTCGGTCGGGGAGTGCCGTGGAGAACGCCTGGTCGTTGAGTTCGCGGGCGATCGGCTTGGCATCGCTCGCCGACAGGCTCTGTGTCGCCGGCGGACCGAGAGGACTCGCATGTCCACGCCCATCGCGTCCATCGCGGCGAGGCGCCCCTCCGCACGGCCTTCGAGACGTTCTTCGATCTTCAGACCGGCGTAGCGGTCCAAGGAGAAGAGGTCGACCGGTTGGTCGGCCGGGTTCGCCCGGAGGGCCCGGTTCAGGCTCTGTGTCCACCAGGGCCCTTCCAGCGAGATGATGTTCATGGCGGCTCCCGGTCAGTGGCGCGGCTGCGTGGTTCCGTACCGCTTGACGTGCTGGTATGCCTGGACAGCGGCCGCGCCGGCGGTGCTGCCGTAGCCGCTCTGCTTGACCGGATCGCCGGCCATGAGCTGCGTGCCGAGGCCCCAGGTGTTCAGCCAGACGTGGCCCACACGCAGCGCCTGCCCGACGCGCCGGGCGCGGAAGTCGTCGCGGGAGAAGACGGCCGCCGAGAGCCCGTGTTCCGTTGCGTTGGAACGGCGGATCGCATCGGCTTCGTCCTCGAACACCTCGAAGCTTGCCGTTCTCTTGCGCGATCATCGTGGCAATGTCTTCGGCACTGCGCTCGAGGGCGCTTCAGGCGGCCGGCAGCGACGATCACGCCGGGGTGTTCGATGAGATCGCTCGGGCTGTCGCCGACCTGATAGAAGCCAACGTGACGGCGGGAGCCGTCCGCGCCGACGTCGAAGCCCGAACCGTGCTCCGAGCTCTGAGCGGGTTGATCATAATGAAGTCGGACGGCGACCGACGGGCAGAGAGCGTGAAACTCGTCGATTTGCTATGGCAAGGCATGCAGACCAGAACCAGCAGGTGATCGGAGCAGCTGCCCCAGGTCGTCGATGAGGTGATCTCGCACGGCGACAGGGTGCGCCTCCCGTTGCCCCGCGAAGTCGAGGGCAACCGCCGGGGCGGACAGAGCATGCCACGCCCGAACCCTGCCCCCACGAGTGATCCGCACCGACCGCGTTCGGTGCCTTCCCCGGGCCGCCGGGCACGTCCCCGTGTCCCGCACGGCAAGACGACGCGATGCCGGTGGGATGCCGGTCAGCCCAGCGAGGCGCTCGCCGCGCGCAGTTCCTCCAGGGCCGCCAGGGCGTACCCGGCGAGGTCGTCCTTGCCGTCACGGTCGCCCTCGGACCATTGGGCGTAGCCCCGTTTGAAGGCGAGGAGGCCCATCTCGCCCGCCAGGGCCGCGGTCGGGTCGGGTGTGCCGCGGGCGATCAGAGCGTTCGTCATCGCGGCCGCAAGGCTGACGCTCTTGAGGGCGTCACGCTCCTGGAGTTCGGCGCTGGCGGCGACGGCCGCCTTGAGGCGGGGTGCGAGCTCGCGGCTCATGGGGCCCAGCGCGCTCGACGCGCGCTCCAGACCGGCGGCGACCGCCGCCAGCGGGCCGGCGTCAGCGGGGGCACCGGCGATCCCCTCGGTCAGCAGTCGGCTCAGCGTCTCCTGTCCGGCCACCAGCAGCTCGCGCTTGTCGGGGAAATGCCGGAAGAAGGTGCTCTTGGTGACTCCTGCCCGCTCGGCGATCTGCGCGACTGTCGTGGCGTCGTACCCCTGCTCGGTGAACAGGTCGACGGCAGCCAGGACGAGACGTTCGCGTGCGCCTGGTTCCCATCTACCCATGGCCACCATCCTAAGTGATGGGACTCTTGTCCCATCACTGCGGTAGAGTGATGGGACAAGAGTCCCATCACTTTCCGAGGGAGCTTCCCATGCGCGTTTTCGTCACCGGTGGCACCGGTCTGATCGGTTCCGCTGTCGTCGCCGAACTGCTCGCCAACGGCCACACCGTCCTCGCCCTCGCCCGCTCCGACGCATCCGCGCAGGCCATAGAGGCGGCCGGGGCCGAGCCCCTCCGAGGAGGCCTCTCCGACCTGGACGTCCTTCGCGCCGGAGCCGCCCAGGCCGACGGCGTGATCCACCTCGCGTTCGACCACGACTTCAGCAGCGCCGACGCCGTCGCCAGGGCGGTCGCGCAGGAGGGTGCCGCACTCGCGGCCCTCGGCGAGGAACTCGTCGGCAGTGACCGCCCCCTCGTCACCGTCGCGGGTACGCCCCTGGTGTCCGGCCGCGCTTCCACCGAGGCCGACCCGGTGGCGACCGAGGGGCCGATCGGCGGTCGCGGTCGTACGGTCAAGTCGATCCTGGGCCTGACCTCGCGCGGGGTCCGCAGCAGTGCCATACGCCTGCCGCGCACGGTGCACAACCAGGGCCACGGCGGATTCGCGGGCATGCTGACCGACATCGCGCGCCGTACCGGAGTGGCCGGTTACCCGGGCGACGGCGAGCAGCGCTGGCCGGCCGTGCACGCGCTCGACGCCGCGGTCCTCTTCCGGCTCGTCCTGGAACAGGCGGAAGCCGGCACCTCCTGGCATGCCGTGGCCGACGAGGGCGACAAGGTCCGCGATATCGTCACCGTCATCGGCCGACGGCTGGGCCTGCCGGTCGAGTCGGTACCGGCGGAGACCTTCGGCCCCCTCGGCCAGTTCTTCGCGAGCGACCAGCCCTCGTCCAGCGTCCACACCCGGCAGACGCTCGGCTGGGAACCCAAGCACCCCGGCCTTCTGGAGGACCTGGAGAACATCCAGCCCTGACCGGCGACCGGGACATTGGGGCGGGCACCCTGCCTCAGCGATCCCCTTCCCACCCCTGCCCCGGTGGCCCTGGCCGTTTCCGCCGGGGCCACCGTCATGGCATCAGGCTCTTCCCTCACGGTTGGCACCCGTGGGGGCCTCGGTGTCCGGCAGGTCGGTGAAGAGGCCGGCCGGGTCGGCGTCCGTCGCGGACACGGGCCAGGTGAGGTTCGGGTCGGGCTCGGCCCACTCGTCGGCGCGGCCCTCCGCTTCGTACCAGTCCAGGTCAGCCTTGCTCTCCCGCAGGACGCTCGGCGATACGAGTTGTGCGACCGGGGCCGAGGAGCTGAGGCACAGCACCTCCTTCCCCTCGCGCATCCGGTCCAGCAGATCGGGTACCGACATCACCCGGTGCGGAGGCAGTCTGTCCTCGTCCAGCTCCGGTGATTTGGAACGCGGCGTCCAGCGCTTCCTCGACCTCGTCTCGGTCAATGGGCAGACCAGCAAAGACGATCTCGACGAACACCGCGAAGTCCGAGACCTTCGCGGGGGCCACAACAGCAGCGGTCACAGTTCGTCACTTTCCGTGCCTGTCGGTGATCTAGCCTCGCCGTTTCGGTTGAGATGAGGCGGCTGCGTTGATCATCAACTGTTGGGTGGTCGAGGCGATTCCGCTTCCCGGGCATAGTGGAGCCCCGGCGCATTGGTCGGGTTCTCCGGGTCCTTCGGGTCGTGGGTGGGCGGGGGGCCGCAGGTCAGTCAACCGGTCGGGGCAGTGCGGCAAGTGGAAAGCCGCGGCCAGTTCGTGTCTCCAGGGCCAGGTCGCCGAGATCCGCAAGCGGAGGCGGCGTCCACCGCGGGTGAGACGGGCGGCAACGTGTAGCAGCCGGTAGCGAAGTTTCTTCGGCTCGGCTGCGGCGAGTTCCCCATCCAGCAGGAGGACGCGGGCCCAGGCGAGGAGATCGATCGCCGTGAGACTGAGTTCAAGCCAGGTGGCGTTGGCGTGTCCGCGGTGGCGGACCTCAAAGAACTGTGCGGAGCCGCCGCCGGAGTATGGGGTATCGGTAAGGAATACCTGGTGCCGCAAGCCCTCGTCGTGGTCGAACAGGGATAGTTGGGCGCCGGGGTGCGGTCGTTCCCGCCGCACGGTGATGCGGGTGCCGACCGGGTAACCGGCGAGATCGACCATGCCGGTCAGTTCGGCGACCTCGGCGCCGTCTCGTAGAGTCCCGTTCTGGTCCAAGGCAGGATTCCAGAGAACTTCGGGCAGTGAGCGGATAGCGCCACAGATGGGCTCGGTGACCGCGTATGGTGCCCTGGGCGGTGACCCGCACGACCGGGGTGTGGCCCCGGCGGCCCCAGGTGCGGCCCTTGGGCGGCCTCAGGCCCTGGCCGGCTTCGTCCTCGAAGCAGAGCCAGGCGCCCAAGTCCGCCGCCCTCTTTTTTTGACTTCTCCCCCAGCTGAAGCAGAGAGATTCTTCCCTCGCGGGTCGAGCTTTCTGCTTCTCAGACAGCAGCTGCCCCGAACTAACGGCAAGGGACGTTGGTACGCCCAGCAGTCTTACGCCAGCTCCACAGACCTGACATCCCGCCAGCCCGGCGGTAGGCCCGGCCAGCTTGGTTATCGCCGACCGGGCGCCATACAAACTACCACTTACCTGCGGGTGGTTGGCGGTGAACGCCGATCCGCCCTGGCGGCGCATCGGCTTTCCCTGCCCTGCTCCGCAGGAGTCCGTTTCCTCCCCCGCCTGAAGGCGGGGGTATCCACGGAGGAATCCTGATGACGGCCACTGCTCGTCCTTCCAGGCGGCTATCTTCGCCTCGTCCCGCTCGGTGGCCTTGCGGGAGGGAACCTGCACGCTCCAGCCGATGCGGTGCAGCAGCAGGTCCAGCCCGGCCAGGGTGTACCTGACGCCGAACCGGCGGCGCACGATCTCGGCGATCCGGGCCAGCGTCCAGCACTGGTCGCTCCAACCGGAGGCGGCCGGCCCGGCATCCAACACCGTCTGCAGAACCCGCAGTTGTTTCGCGTTGAGCTTGCAGCGGCGGTCGCCCTCGCGGGTGACGGTGAGCATGGTGACCCACTCGACCAGCGCATGCGGGAGGTCGAGTACGGCAGGATGGCGAATCAACGAGGCACCTGCGCTGACGAGTTGAGACTTCGAACACTCCCTCAACGGCACGGGTGCCTCGTGCGTTGGGACCTCAACGCCGTCACCTCATCGGTGGCCAGTCTGAAACAGCTCAGTGGACAGCGGGGCCAGGCAGGGTGACCCTGTCCAGCCTCGCTGTCGTCGGGTCAGCCGAAGTCGAGCGCCCGGACGAACTTCCGGGAGCGGAACTGGGATCCGCGAATCGTGGCTTCGACGGCGGCACGCCGCCCAAGTTGGCCGTTAGGATCATTTTCTGACGGGTGTGGAGAAAACTCTTTCGTCTTCCTCGGGGGCGGTCGTGGGGCGATGGCGTGCGTTGCCGGCGGAGCTGGAGCCGGCGGTTGCCAAGCTTGTGTCGCAGTTGCGGGAACTGAAGGACACCAGCGGGCGGACGACGCTGGAACTCGCCAAGGAGACGGGGTACAGCACCTCGTCCTGGGAGCGTTACTTCAGCGGCCGGGCGTTCCCGCCGCGCGAAGCGGTCGAGGCGCTGGCGAAGGTGGTCGATGCGGACGTGGTCCGGCTGCTGGCCGTCCACCAGATGGCGCAGGACGCCTCGCGGCGGCGGGCCGAGGCCGTGGGCGTCGAGCCGCCGCCGCGACTGGACGAGCCCGTGGACGGGTTGCCGGCCGCGGGCGGGACGGACAGCGCCGGGGAGCGGCGCCGGTCGCGGACCTGGCAGACACTGCTCGCCGCCGGCGCCGGAGCGGTCGTAGGGGCCGTCACGACCGCACTGGTGATGGCCCCGAGCGCCGGCGCCGCTCGTCCTGCGGCCGGCGTCGGCAGGCGCGTCGTCTACACCTGCGTGTACACCCTCCGGGACGGTCTGTGGTACGCCGGGAACAGCACCACCCGCACCCAGCAACTCGTCGTCGACATGACCGGCTCCGACGTCGCCGAGCTGCAGTGCCTGCTGCAGCGCGTGGACATCACGCCGGGCGGTATCGACGGCTCCTTCGGGCCGCTGACCGAGGCCGCGGTGATCCGGGCCCAGAAGAAATACCATCTGGATGTCGACGGTCAAGTGGGCCCGCGCACCTGGGCGGCGCTGCGACGATGAACCAGACACCGCCGGAATGCGCGCGGCTCGCGGCCGAACTGCGCCGACTGCGGGAGCACTCGGCGCTGACCCTCGCTGCGCTGGCCGAGGAGTCCGCGTACAGCAAGTCCTCCTGGCAGCGCTACCTCAGTGGCAAGGCGTTGCCGCCCTGGCTCGCTGTGCGCGGATTGTGCCGCCTGGCAGGCGAACCGGAGCCGCGGATGCGCGCGCTGTGGGAACTGGCCGAAGCGGAGTGGAGCCGCCGCAGCTCCATCCGGCCGCCGCAGACGAGGAGTCGGGACGATGCCCCGGCGGACACGAAGACGGTACCGGCGCCGCCTGTCCATCGGCGGGCAGGTCGCCGCGTCTGGCTCGTCGCAGCGGCCGTCGGGTTACTCACCGCTTGCGGAGTGGTGGCCGTCGCGGCCACCACCGACCAGGGCAGCGGCGGCGGCTTCCACGTCTCTTGCAGAGGTGCCGCCTGCAACGGCCGGGACCCCGGTGTGGCGTTGTGCGGGGTCGAACCGCAGACATTGCTCGATCTGGTCACCCCGACCGGTGCCGGCCTGGAGATCCGGTACAACCCCTTGTGCCGGGCGGCCTGGGCCCGGGTCTGGAACACCCGCGTTAGGGACCGACTCACCCTGAGCGCGCACGACGAGCCGCAGCAGAGCGTCACTGTCAACGATCCGGCGCTGCGCGACGCCTTCGTCTACACGCCGCTGATCGCTGTGCCCGGCCCGCATGCGACGCTGACCGCCTGCCTGGTGACTTCGCCGAGACCTGCCCCGCTGTGTTACTCCGCGTCCGCCCCATGAGCCTGCTCGCGGACCTTCCATACACGGTCGAGCAGCGCCAGTGTCCGCACGGGCTGCTTCGCCAGGAAGGCTGTCTTCTGCTGGGCCAACGTCCGCCGGAGGCCGGAGCGGGCGTCGCAGACAAGGTCAGCCGTGGCATCGGCGCTCTCCCGGGCCGTCAGTGTCTTCCCGCTCACCCCCGAGGCGGCCAGTGACTGGAGTGAGCCGATGAGATCGGCGGGGGTCCTCGCCTTCCGGCGGCTCTCGGCCATGCACCGCTGCCAGGTCTTGACAGCGGTCTGGTACGGACGGTTCGGGCCGAGGAAGCGTTCGAACAGCTGCTCCACATCCTGGGGTACGGACGCGTTCTCCAGGGCGGCTCGGACGCTGCCGTAGAGCGTTGCCCGTGCTTTTCCGAGGCAGCCGCCGGTGCGGTAGGTGACGGACGTGCCGCTGGGCAGCGTCATGTTGGCCGCCTGGTCGGTCGGACCGTCGAGCGCGCCCGCGTAGCGGGCCTGCTGCGCCGGGGCCAGACCGCGCACATACAGGTCCTGCGCCGGTGTCGAGGGACCCGCCGCGTCGGCGGTCACCCCGTAGCTGGGCGGCGAGGCGGCCCCTTTCACATCGGCCGTGGTCAGGCCGATGGCGGGTTCGGGACCGGCGCTGGTGATGAGATAGTGGTATCCGGCTTGCGCCATGCACCGCTGTACCAGGACTTGCTGTTCGCCGAAGAGTTCCCAGCTCCGACGCATCGTGGTGGCGTCGCTGGTGAGCACCGCGGCGGCGTCGCGCAACTGCGCCGCCGCGGCCTCGGCGTGCGGCCTCGGCGCCGGGTGCGTCGCGCACCCGGACACCGTGGCCAGGACGGCGGCCGACACCGTCGCGGCCAGAAGCCTTGCCGTGCCGCGGAGGGCTCCACGTCGCGAGCGGATTGCCATGGTCAGTCGCCCTTCCTCACGTTGCCGACGACTTCAGCAATCCCAGGTCCACTTGTTGCTCCAGATGGTGTCGTTCATGTTGACCCCGCTGGCTCCGTAGTTCCAGCCGGCGAGGTTGGAGTAGGTCGCGTTGTCCGCGATGCAGGCGTCATAGCCGCCCCAGTCGGCGCCGCTGAAGACGTACACACCCATGCCGCTGGTGCCCGCGTTGTCCAGGGAGGAGGCACAGCCACCCCAGCTGCCGTTGGGGCAGGTGATGTGCTGGAAATAGCCCCAGTTCAGGTTGTTGCCGGAGACCTTTCCGGGGCCGTCGTTGTAGTTCGCGTTGTTCCAGAAACAGAAGTAGCTGGCCGAGCAGCCGGAGACGATGGCGGGTTGCACGGCGGCGTTGGCGGTCTTGCCGACCGCCGTGGGAACAGCGGCGCCGGACGACCCGGTCGGAGTCGCGGCCGAGGCCTGGGTCGCGGTCCCGACGCCGGAGACCAGGATGAGGCCGGCCGTCGCGAAGCCGACGAAGAGGCGATTACGCATGGGTGGTCCTTCTTTCTCCACCGCCCGGCCGGGCGGCAGCAGCGAGTGGTTCAAAGCGGGTGAGCACCCGAGGGCGGGGGCTCCGGGCGGCTGTGCCGGGCTGAAGCCTGAGCACTGCGAGAACGCTAGATCGGCCCTGCCAGGGCGGACCAGCGGCCCAACCGATTTGATCAATCAGTGAGGCAATGAACCTTCTGACCTGCACTGATACAGCCTCGTATGATGGTTGGGCGGGACGAGACGGCGCTGGTGGCGGTGGCGACAACCTCGTGCCGCGCACGGCCATCCACCGCGCCGCACCGGGCGCCGTCATCGTCGCCGAGGCGGCCCTTGTCCCATGCCGAAGTGCGCTGCGCCGGAGTCACGGAGAACGCCGGCTACGTCGTCGCCGCCGACGCGGGGGGCGCCCCTATGACTTTGGTCAAGAGGTGATCGGGGTTCGTGGTTGGTAGAAGGTGCCGTCGCGGAGCATCGCGAAGAGGACGCCGGCTCGGCGTCGGGCGAGGCAGAGGATGCACCGCGTGACGCCGACGTCGCGTCGTCGTTGAACAGCACGACTCCATACGCCGGGCCTCGGGGATGTCTTCTCCCCCGGGGCCCGTGGCGTGTCCGGCTGGTCAGTCGAGGTCGGTGGTGCCGGTGGCGGCGTGGGTCCGGTGGCGGGCTCACTTCTTGAGCTTGTTCTTTTTCTTCCGGCCTCGAACGGTGTCTCGTACTGAGTCGCTCACCTGGGGGTTTGCCGGACATGGGGGCGGCCTTCGTCTGATCCTGTGCTCCGACCAAGGTGCACGTGACCGACGAAGGCCGTGAGGGTGAGTCTGCTGCCTGATGCTGTGCGGAGGGATGCGTTCGCGGAAGCGTCACGCTTCCGGGGCGAGTTCTACGAGTGTCTGACTGCTCGGCGCGATGAGTTGTTCGAGCTGATGGATGGTGCGCCACGAAGCGCTGATGTACCGGATGGGGGTGAAAGACCACCCATCGTTCCGCCGTCGTAGCGGCTGTTCATCCCGGGCTGGCCCTACTCCTTCGTCGCCGTCCTGGAGCCTGGCGCCACCTCGTGGACCGCGATCCTGGACGCGGTCCGGCTCGGACCGGTGGATGACGCCACCGCGGTCACAGCCGCTCAGCTGCGGGAAGTCGTTGAACGGCTCATCGCCGCGGGTCAGTGGCGGGCCGGGGACCCGGACATCGTGATCGTCAGCGATGCCGGCTACGACGTCACCCGCCTGGCCTGGGTCCTGCGCGATCTGCCGGTCGAGCTGGTCGGCCGGGTCCGCTCCGACCGCGTCATGCGACTGCCTAAGCCGCCTCGTGTCTACGACCCGAAGGGCGGCCGGCCGCCTAAGCACGGCCCGGAATTCCGCTTCGCCAAGCCGGAGACCTGGCCCGAGCCCGCGATCACCACCGTCACCGACACCACCAACTACGGCAAGGCCGAGACGCAGGCATGGGACCGGGTCCACCCAAGGCTCACCCACCGCTCCTCATGGCTCGACCATGACGGTGAACTTCCCCTGGTTGAAGGCACGTTGATCCGGTTGAAGGTCGAGCATCTGTCGAAGGACCGTGATGCCCCGCCGGTGTGGTTATGGTCCTCCAAGACAGGCGTCACTCCGGACGACGTGGACCGTTTCTGGCAGGCATTTCTCCGCCGCTTCGACCTGGAGCACACCTTCCGCTTCGCGAAGCAGACCCTCGGTTGGACCACCCCGAAACTCCGTAGTCCCCAGGCGGCGGACCGCTGGACCTGGATCCTGATCGTCGCTCACACCCAGCTCCGGCTTGCCCGGCCCCTCGCCAAGGACCTCCGCCGCCCCTGGGAGAAACCAGCTGCCTCCGGCCGGCTCACCCCCGCCCGGGTCCGCCGAGGGTTCAGGAACATCCGCGCTCACCTGGCCTGCCCGACCCGTGTTCCCAAACCTCGAGGCGCCGGACCCGGACGACCACCCGGCGTCAAGAACAAACACCGGGCACCCCGCTACGACGTCGGCAAGACCGTCAAACGCCCCGAGACCCTGAAGGCCATCGGCAAGCCCGGCAGATCTTGGTAGATAAAGAACAAGCTGAGGTCGCCGACGCGGTAGAAAAGTTCGGCGCCGCGCTTGTCGATCGAGCCGGGGAATGCCGGGTCGTTGGCGCGGGCGAAGCGCAGCGCGGCCAGGGTGACGCCGGGCAGGTGGTGTTCGGCGGCCTTGCGGAGCCCCACCGCCCGGTCGTCGTCGGCCGGGGCCGGCGGGGGCGGCGTCGTCGCGCCGGCCGCGAGCTCACCCGGCACGGTGGCCGGAGTTGGGGTGAGGTTCCGGGTGTCGGCGGGCCGGTTTCCGCTCGCGGGCTGCTCGGGGGCGGGCGGGAGGCCGGGTGTGGTGGTGGACCGGGCGTCGGCGAGGGAGTCGGCGGGCGGCGACGAGCCGGACGAGTACAGCCATACGCGCACAACCGACGGCGAGAACCCCGAGCAGGAAGCCGCCCTGCTGGGGCGGGACCCCGAGCGCACCCGCGAGGTGATGACCCGTCGCCTCGGGCACGTCCGGGGCCTGTGGGCCGCCCACTGAACCACTGGACCGCTGTCGCCCCCGACAGCCGACACGGTTAACGCAAGCTGTTTGCGATTCTTGCGCTATTCTTGCGCTCATGACGCGACGACTTGCTGAGGTGGCGAAGAAGGTCGGGGTCAGCGAGGCCACGGTCAGCCGGGTGCTCAACGGCAAACCGGGTGTCTCCGAAACCACTAGGCAGGCGGTGCTCAGCGCCCTCGACGTCCTCGGCTACGAGCGGCCCACCCAGCTGCGGGGTGAGCGCGCCCGGCTCGTCGGTCTCGTCCTGCCCGAGCTGCAGAACCCCATCTTCCCGGCCTTCGCCGAGGTGATCGGCGGGGCGCTCGCCCAGCTGGGCCTCACGCCGGTGCTGTGCACCCAGACCAAGGGCGGTGTCTCCGAGGCCGACTACGTGGACCTGCTGCTGCAACAGCAGGTCTCCGGCGTCGTCTTCGCCGGCGGCCTGTACGCCCAGGCCGACGCCCCGCACGACCACTATCGCCGGCTCGCCGAGCGCAACATCCCGGTGGTGCTGGTCAACGCGTGCATCGACGACCTCGGCTTCCCGGGCGTCTCCTGCGACGACGCCGTGGCCGTGGAACAGGCCTGGCGGCATCTCGCCTCGCTCGGGCACGAGCGGATCGGGCTGGTGCTGGGGCCCGCCGACCATGTGCCGTCGGCCCGCAAACTGGCCGCCGCCCAGGCCCTCGGCGACCTCCCCGAGGATCATGTCGCACGGGCCATGTTCTCCATCGAGGGCGGTCACGCGGCCGCCTCCCGGCTGATCGACCGCGGAGTCACCGGCTTCATCTGCGCCAGCGACCCGCTCGCCCTCGGCGTCATCCGGGCCGCTCGCCGCAAGGGGCTGGATGTGCCGGGGCGCATCTCCGTCGTCGGTTACGACGACTCCGCGCTGATGACCTGCACCGAGCCGCCCCTGACCACCGTCCGCCAGCCCATCGAGGCCATGGGGCGCGCTGCCGTGGAACTGCTGAACGCGCAGGTCGGCGGCGGCTCCGTACCCGCCGAAGAGCTGTTGTTCGAGCCGGAGTTGGTGGTGCGCGGCTCGACCGCGCAGGCTCCTCGCCCCTGAGATCCCATCAGCTGTCGAATAATTACAGATTCTGCGCGACATCTTGCGGACGGATATCGGCGGTGCTTGAGTGTGCGGCGCCCACCGCTCCTGCCACGAGGGGTCCACCGATGAGAAGCACCGGGTTCCGCCGTACGTTCGTCGCGCTCAGCGTCTGTTCCTCCCTCGCCCTCGCCGCCACCGCCTGCGGGTCCGGCGGCGACGGCACGGCGAGCGGGAAGACCCGCATCACCGTCAACTGCGAGCCGCCCAGGAGCGCCAAGGTCGACCGCGGCTTCTTCGAGCAGGACGTCGCATCCTTCGAGAAGAAGCACCCGGACATCGACGTCGTCGCGCACGACGCGTTCCCCTGCCAGGACCCCAAGACCTTCGACGCCAAGCTCGCCGGCGGGCAGATGGAGGACCTCTTCTACACGTACTTCACCGACGCCAGGCGCGTCGTCGACATCCGCCAGGCGGCCGATCTGACGCCGTACATCAAGGAGTTGAAGAGCTACGACTCCATCCAGAAGCAGCTGCGCGACATCTACACCGCCGACGGGAAGATCTACGGCGTCCCGCGCACCGGCTACTCGATGGGCCTGATCTACAACCGCAAGCTCTTCCAGAAGGTCGGCCTGGACCCCGACCGGCCGCCCGCGACCTGGGACGAGGTCCGCGCCGACGCCAAGAGAATCGCGGCCCTCGGCGACGGCACCCTCGGATACGCCGACTACAGCGCCCAGAACCAGGGCGGCTGGCACTTCACCGCCGAGCTCTACTCCCAGGGTGGCGACGTCGTCAGCGCCGACGGCAAGAAGGCCACCATCGACACCCCCGAGGGACACGCCGTCCTGCAGAACCTGCACGACATGCGCTGGACCGACGATTCGATGGGCAGCAAGCAGCTCCTGGTCATCAACGACGTGCAGCAGATGATGGGTTCGGGCAAGCTCGGCATGTACCTCTCCGCCCCGGACAACATCCCGATCCTCGTCAAGGAGAAGGGCGGCAACTACAAGGACCTCGCGCTCGGTCCGATGCCCGGCGGCAAGGGCACGCTCATCGGCGGCGACGGCTACATGTTCAACAAGCACGACACGCCCGCCCAGATCCGCGCAGGCCTGAAGTGGCTCGACCACATGTTCCTCACCCCGGGCACCGGCTTCCTCGGCGACTACGCCCGCGCCAAGAAGGCGAACGCCCCGGTCGGACTGCCCGAGCCGCGCCTGTTCACCGGCTCCGCCGACGCCAGGGACCAGCAGGTCAAGAAGGCCAACGCCAATGTCCCGGTGGCGAACTACCAGGCCTTCCTCGAGGGCAACCACAGCCTCCAGCTGAAGATCGAGCCGCCGGACGCCCAGCAGATCTACTCCGTCCTCGACTCCGCCGTCTCCGCCGTCCTCACCAAGAAGGACGCCGACATCGACCAGCTCCTCAAGGAGGCCTCCGGCAAGATCGACGGCATTCTGGCCCGGGGCTGACGGCCATGACGAAGACGGCCGAGCGGCAGCGGGCCAGGACGGCCGCCGCCCCCACGGTCCCGGCGCCGTCCCGGGCAGGGGACCGGGGACTGCGCCGCCTCGCCGACCAGGCCCGCGCCTACGCCTTCCTCCTCGGCGGCCTGATCTGCTTCGCCCTGTTCTCCTGGTACCCGGCAATCCGTGCCGTCGTGATCGCCTTCCAGAAGTACACACCGGGCTCTTCGCCGCAGTGGGTCGGCACCGCCAACTTCACCCGCGTCTGGCACGACCCCGAGTTCTCCGCGGCCTGGCGCAACACCCTGACCTTCACGGTCCTCGCCCTGCTGATCGGCTTCGCGATCCCCTTCGTGATGGCCCTCGTCCTCAACGAACTCCGGCACGCGAGGGCGTTCTTCAGGATCGTGGTCTATCTGCCGGTGATGATCCCGCCCGTGGTCAGCGCCCTGCTGTGGAAGTGGTTCTACGACCCCGGGGCGGGCCTCGCCAACGAGGCTCTGCGCTTCCTGCACCTGCCCACCTCGAACTGGTCCAACGGCGCCGACACCGCGCTGGTCTCCCTGGTCCTCGTCGCCACCTGGGCCAACATGGGCGGCACGGTGCTGATCTACCTCGCCGCCCTGCAGTCCGTCCCCGGCGAGCTGTACGAGGCCGCCGAGCTGGACGGCGCCAACCTGCTGCAGCGCGTACGGCACGTGACGATCCCTCAGACGCGCTTCGTGATCCTGATGCTGATGCTCCTTCAGGTCATCGCCACCATGCAGGTCTTCACCGAACCGTTCGTGATCACCGGTGGCGGCCCCGAGAACGCCACCGTCACCGTGCTCTACCTGATCTACAAGTACGCCTTCCTCTACAACGACTTCGGCGGTGCCTGCGCCCTCAGCGTCATGCTCCTGGCGCTGCTCGGCGCCTTCTCCGCCGTGTATCTGCGCCTGACCCGCTCCGGGGAGGAGGACGCGTGAGCACCCGGACCCTGATCTCCCCGGCAACCCTGGCCCGCCCCCGCGGCAAGGCCCTCTACTGGACGGTCTTCACCGCCGTCGTCCTGCTCTTCGCCCTCGCCTTCCTTTTCCCCGTGTACTGGATGGTGACCGGCGCGATGAAATCGCCGGACGAGATCGCGCGGACCCCACCGACCCTCGTCCCCGACCACTGGCACCTCGGCGGCTACACCGACGCCTGGGACCTGATGCAGCTCCCGCGGCACCTTTGGAACACGGTCGTCCAGGCGGCCGGCGCCTGGGCCTGCCAGCTGGTGTTCTGCACCGCGGCCGCCTACGCCCTCTCCCGGCTCCGGCCCGCCTTCGGCAGGCTGATCCTCGGCGGTATCCTCGCCACCCTCATGGTCCCGGCGCAGGCCCTGGTCGTACCGAAGTACCTCACCGTGGCGGACCTGGGACTGCTCAACAAACCCCTCGCCATCTGGCTGCCGGCCGTCGCCAACGCCTTCAACCTCTATCTGCTCAAGCGGTTCTTCGACCAGCTACCGCGCGATGTGCTGGAGGCCGCCGAGATAGACGGCGCCGGAAAACTGCGCACGCTCTGGTCGATCGTGCTGCCCATGTCGCGGCCGGTGCTGGGGGTGGTCTCGATCTTCGCCCTCGTCGCCGTCTGGCAGGACTTCCTCTGGCCGCTGATGGTCTTCTCCGACACCGACAAGCAGCCCATCAGCGTGGCCCTCGTCCAGCTGTCGCAGAACATCCAGCTCACCGTGCTCATCGCCGCGATGGTCATCGCCAGCATCCCGATGGTCGCGCTCTTCTTGGTCTTCCAGCGGCACATCATCGCCGGGATCAGCGCGGGCGGCACCAAGGGCTGACGCCCTCCCTCCGACAGAAAGGCACGCACCGTGGGACCGTCCCGCCATGCCCGCAAGGAGTGGTGGCGCTCCGCCGTCATCTACCAGGTCTACGTCCGCAGCTTCGCCGACGGCGACGGCGACGGCACCGGCGACCTCGCGGGCGTCCGCGCCAGACTGCCCTACCTCACCGAACTCGGCGTGGACGCCCTGTGGTTCAACCCCTGGTATCAGTCGCCGATGAAGGACGGGGGCTACGACGTCGCCGACTACCGCGCCGTCGACCCGGCCTTCGGCACCCTCGCCGAGGCCGAGAAGCTGATCGCCGAGGCCCGGGAACTCGGCATCCGCACCATCGTCGACATCGTGCCCAACCATGTCTCCGACCAGCACCCGTGGTTCCGAGCCGCGCTCGCCGCCGGACCCGGCAGCCCCGAACGCGAGCTGTTCCACTTCCGGCGCGGACGCGGCGAGCACGGCGAACTGCCGCCCAACGACTGGCCGTCGCAGTTCGTCGGCTCCACCGAGCCGGTGTGGAGGCGGCTGCCCGACGGCGACTGGTACCTGCACCTGTTCACACCCGAGCAGCCCGACCTCAACTGGGCCCATCCGGCCGTCCGCCAGGAGCATGAGGACATCCTGCGCTTCTGGTTCGAGCGAGGTGTCGCGGGCGTCCGCATCGACTCCGCCGCCCTGCTCGCCAAGGACCCCGACCTCGCCGACGCCCCCGAGCCGCACCCCTTCGTCGACCGCGACGAACTCCATGACATCTACCGCTCCTGGCGGGCGGTCGCGGACGAGTACGACGGCATGTTCGTCGGCGAGGTGTGGCTCCCCGATCCCGAACGCTTCGCCCGCTATCTCCGCCCCGACGAACTGCACACTGCCTTCAACTTCTCCTTCCTGTCCTGCCCTTGGCACGCCGGCCGCCTGCGCACGGCCATCGACACGACCCTCGCCGAGCACGCCCCCGTCGGCGCCCCCGCCACCTGGGTGCTCTGCAACCACGACGTCACCCGCACGGTCACCCGCTACGGCCGCGCGGACACCGGCTTCGACTTCGCCACGAAGGCCTTCGGCACCCCGACCGACCTCGCCCTCGGCACCCGGCGCGCCCGCGCCGCGGCCCTGCTCTCGCTCGCCCTCCCCGGCTCCGTCTACTTCTATCAGGGAGAGGAACTGGGCCTGCCCGAGGCCGACATCCCCCGCGACCGCGTCGAGGACCCGATGTACTTCCGCTCCGGCGGCACGGACCCGGGGCGCGACGGGTGCCGGGTGCCGCTGCCGTGGGCAGCCGAGGCGCCGTACGCCGGATTCGGCGGGGAACCCTGGCTGCCGCAGCCCGCCGACTGGCCCGAGTACGCGGCCGACCGCCAGGCCGCCGACCCCGCCTCGATACTGAACCTGTACCGGGCCGCGATCGGGCTCCGGCCGGCGTTCGGCGACGGTCCGCTTACCTGGCTGCCCGCGCCCGAGGACGTTCTCGCCTTCGCCCGCGCGGAGGGCGCCCTGTGCGTCGTGAACCTCTCCGACGAGAGCGCCGGCCTCCCGCCCCACACCGAACTCCTGTTGAGCAGCGGCCCGTTGGACGCGGACGGCCGACTGCCCACGGACACGGCGGTCTGGCTGCGCGGCTGAGACCGCACCCCGCTGTCCCCCGCACCCCCACCCCGAAGGGATCGGCACATGTCCAGGTCCAGATCTGTCAGGCGCATGCCAGCGATCGGCGCGGTCGTCGCCCTCGCGGCCGGCACGCTCGTCACCCTTACTCCGGCCGCCCACGCGGCCGCCGGCGCCACCCTGCCCTTCACCTCCGTCGAGGCCGAGTCCGCGACGACCACGGGGTCGAAGATCGGCCCCGACTACACCCAGGGCACCCTCGCCTCCGAGGCATCGGGGCGCCAGGCCGTACGGCTCACCTCCGGTCAGCGCGTCGAGTTCACCGTGCCGCGCGCGGCCAACGCCGTGAACCTCGCCTACAGCGTCCCCGACGGCCAGTCCGGCTCGCTCGACGTGTACGTCAACGGCACCAAGCTCGCCAAGACCCTCCCGGTGACCTCCAAGTACTCGTACATCGACACGGGTTGGATCCCGGGCGCCAAGACGCACCACTTCTTCGACAACGCCCGACTGCTGCTCGGCCAGAACCTCCAGCCGGGTGACAAGGTCGCCTTCCAGTCGACCGGTACACAAGTCACCGTGGACGTGGCCGACTTCGAGCAGGTCGGCGCCGCTGCCACCCAGCCCGCGGGCTCCGTCTCGGTCACCTCCAAGGGTGCCGACCCCAGCGGCAACGGCGACTCCACCCAGGCCTTCCGGGACGCGATCACCGCCGCCCAGGGGGGAGTGGTCTGGATCCCGCCCGGCGACTACAGGCTGACGTCCTCGCTCAGCGGCGTCCAGAACGTCACCCTGCAGGGCGCCGGCAGCTGGTACTCCGTGGTCCACACCTCCCGCTTCATCGACCAGTCCAGCTCCTCCGGCAACGTTCGTATCAAGGACTTCGCCGTCATCGGCGAGGTCACAGAGCGCGTCGACTCCAACCCGGACAACTTCGTCAACGGCTCCCTGGGGCCGAACAGTTCGGTCTCCGGGATGTGGATCCAGCACATGAAGGTCGGCCTGTGGCTGACGGGGAACAACGACAACCTCGTCATCGAGAACAGCCGCATCCTCGACACCACCGCCGACGGCATCAACCTCAACGGCACCGCTAAGAGCGTCCGCGTCCGGAACAACTTCCTGCGCAACCAGGGTGACGACGCGCTCGCCATGTGGTCGCTGTACTCGCCCGACACCGACTCCAGCTTCGAGAACAACACCGTCTCGCAGCCGAACCTCGCCAACGGCATCGCGATCTACGGCGGCACCGACATCGCCGTCAGGAACAACCTGGTCTCCGACACCAACGCCCTCGGCAGCGGCATCGCGATCTCCAACCAGAAGTTCCTCGACCCCTTCTCCCCGCTCGCCAGCACGATCACGGTCGACGGCAACACCCTCGTCCGCACCGGCGCCATGAACCCCAACTGGAACCATCCCATGGGCGCGTTGCGCGTCGACTCCTACGACAGCGCCGTCAACGCCAAGGTGAACATCACCAACACCACCGTCACCGACAGCCCGTACAGCGCCTTCGAGTTCGTGTCGGGCGGCGGACAGGGCTACCCGGTCAGGAACGTCACCGTGGACGGCGCGACCGTGCGGGGCACCGGGACCGTCGCCGTCCAGGCGGAGGCCCAGGGCGCAGCCACCTTCCGCAACGTCACGGCGACGGGTGTCGGCGCCGCGGGAATCTACAACTGCCCCTATCCGGCGAACTCCGGCACCTTCGTCCTCACCGACAGCGGCGGCAACTCCGGCTGGAGCAGCACCTGGGCGGACTGCTCGACCTGGCCGCAGCCCGGTCAGGGCAACCCCGACCCCGACCCGAACCGCAACCTCGCCAAGGGACGTCCGGCCACCGCGACCGGCTCACAGGACGGCTACACCCCCGGCAAGGCCGTCGACGGCGACGCGAACAGCTACTGGGAGTCGACCAACAACGCCTTCCCGCAGTCCTGGACGGTCGACCTGGGCTCCACCTACGCGGTCCGCCGGCTGGTGCTGAGGCTGCCGCCCTCCTCCGCCTGGGGCGCCCGCACCCAGACCATCACCGTGCTCGGCAGCACCGACGGTTCGGCCTACTCGACCGTCCTCGGCGCCACCGGCTACCGCTTCGACCCGGTGACCGGCAACACGGCGACCGTCGCCCTGCCGACCGGTACGAACCTGCGCTATCTCAGGCTGTCGGTGAGCGCCAACACCGGCTGGCCCGCAGGGCAGTTCAGTGAGGTGGAGGCATATCTGACGTCGTGAGCACGTCGCTCGCACCCCCGCGCTTTGTAAAGTCTTAAGAGACGCAATGCTTCGCGGAATCTGTCCACAGGACAGCCGTCTTACGGTTCGATCTGCAAACAGGCAAGGGGAAAGAGGGTCGGTGATCAACAAGCAGCGGACGCTGTGGCTGGAGTGCCGCTCATCGTGATCGCGAGTGTGAGCGCCTGCGGCGTCACCGGCTCTCACCACAACAGTCCGTCTCGGGCCTCCGCGACGACATCCGCCATGTCACCCGTCTGACCGAGATCGCCCTCCGGCCGCACATGGTCAGGACATGCACGACGACCACCCAGAGGGTCAAGCACACCTCGGCCACCAGGGCTATTTCAAAGTCGCAGTGGTAGCGGAAAGTTGCAGGTCACGGTGGTGTGACGCCTGCTGGCCGTCCCGTCTCGTACGTAACTAAGCTCCGGTTGGAGCGGGTGACCTACCAAGCCGCCCTGCCCAACCGGAGAAGCTCCTATCTCCTGTCAAGTGGCCTGTGCAAGGTCGGCCTTCGCTATGTTTGTGCAGGTCGAGGCTCTGAAGACCTCGCGGGCTATGTAGCGCTTGAGGCAGCGGATGATGTCCTTCTTCTGCAGTCCCTGTGCAGTGCGTCGGGCCACGTACTCGCGGGTGCGGAGGTCGTGCTACATGCGGACGACCGTGATGTGGTAAAGGGCCGCGTTGGCGGACCGGTTGCCTTCCCGATTCAGCCGGTGGCGGTCCCGGCGGCCGGAGCAAGCCGGCAGAGGTGCGGCGCCGCACAGGTGGGCGAAGGCTGCCTCGGAGCGCAGGCGCTCGGGATTGTCGCCGACTGCCGCCAGGAGGCGGGCAGCGGTCTCTGGCCCGACGCCGTTCACGGCCAGTAGCACCAGCGCGGCACGAGCCGCCAGTGCGGTCAACTCGGCGTCCTACTCGCCGATTTCCACGCCCGAGGTCCTGGTATCGGCGGGCAAGGCGACGCAGGGTGAACTTGGCTGCGGCGGTGGGGTCGGCCAGGTCCGGCGTCGACCGGAGCCTGGCGCACACACTGATGAGGTCTGCTGCTGCCAGACCGCACAGTTGGCCGCGCAGGGTGTCGGGCACGGTGACCAGGAGGCTGCGGATCTGGTTGATGGCTTGCGTGCGGGCCTTCATGGCCGAGGTGCGGGCGTTGTGCAGGAGGCGCACCCCCTCGGCGGCACCGGTGTGGGTCTTGGGGATGACGCCTGCGCGTCCGGAGACGACTGCCTCGGCGGCGGCGTAGGCGTCGATGGGATCGGACTTGCCCAGCTGGCGGCGCATGCGCCGGTCAGGCCGGTTGATGTCGAACACTTGCAGGCCGGAAGCGGACAAGACGCGTGCGAGCTGGGTGCCATAGGATCCGGTGCCCTCGACGCCGACGGCGAGCACGGTCCCGAAGAAGAGCAGCCAGGCCAGCAGGGCGCGGTATCCGTCGCTCGTGGTCGGCCCCCCGGCGGCGCCCCGGGGGCGCCCCCTGGGGTCGGCCGGGGGGGCGGG
>NZ_JBIWPO010000046.1:53122-61254 GCF_044768275.1 Streptomyces sp. NPDC101152
GCCGCCGCCGGCGCGCCGGGCCCCGACCACGCGCCGCCCGCCCCGCTGGGCGCGTTACCCGGGGCGGGGGGGCGCCCCGGGGGCGCCCCCCGGGGCCCGACCGATGGGGTCGACGGCGGCGGCGTGGTGGGTGTCGGCGTGGGTGTCCACGCCGCCGAAGACGTCCGGGCGTTGATCGGTCATGATGGAGGTGCTGTCCTTCCGGGTTGCCAAGAGGGGCAGCACACGCCGGTCGGGCGGCGGACAAAGCAGTGACGGGGGCTTCTAGCCCAAGCTCCTATCAGGTCACGAGCGCCCGATCGGCTGTGGCCGTGATGGCCCTCCGCAGCGAGTCGACAGTTCTCCGACATGACAGCCCTTGGGCGTCAGCTTCGATGTGGGTCAGACCCGGCGGAGGACCACGGCACCATCATCACTGCTTCGATGTGCCGTCAGTCTGCCAGCGTCTGTCTGATCAAGTCGCCCTCGCGTCAGCACCGCGCCCGCTCGTTCGCCGCGATCGGGCAGTGGGCCCGCAACGCCCCACAGGACACCCTCGCCCGCCTCGGCGCCCGCACGACGACGGTGTTCAGCACCCGGATCGCGCCGAGCACGGTGACCATTCGCCGCGTCCTGACCGCCGTATGCCCCGGCTCCCGCACCCCCACCAGCCCGGCTGCCCATCTGCTGGCGGCGATGACCGGCGACGGGCAGACCGTCACCCAGCTGCGGGTGCCGGCTGCTGATCAAGGCCAACCAGCCCGGATTGTTCCGGCACTCGAGGTCGCTGCCCACCGCCCGGCGCTACGACCGCGAAACGGGGCACGGCCGCAAGGAGACACGGACGACCAGGGCGCTACCGTCACCGATCTCGGGCTGGACTTCCCCCACGCGGTGCAGGCCGCGAAAACCCTGCGCCACCGCACCCACCTGCGCTCGGGATAGGTGACACAGCGGACCGTCTACGCACTCACCGACCTCACCGCCCGCCATCGCCGCCGGACACGGAAATCGAAAAAATGATCGAACGTCATGAGCATGCCGTGCTAGTGTCCCAGCTGACCCTCGAGCACCACATCTGGATTTTCAGCATCCGGCCGGCACGGGGCGCGGGTCCGGGCAACTGGGCTACCCAGCCGCCTGATCAGGTCTCCGGCGGACCTCTTGGTCCGCCGAACAGGGGAGAGACATCTTGAAGCTCATACCGTTACGCGCGAAGACCGCCGCAGGAGCATTCGCCGTCACCGCGGCGGCTCTGCTCGCCACCGCCACACCCGCCCACGCAGCCACCCTCAACGTCACCGACAACTGTGACGTTCCGTGGATCACCTGCTCCTCCGGCGATTTGTGGCTGTTCTACAACTCGAAGGACATCGCCATCCAGGATGGCACCTACAAGTCGGCGTTCACGACGTTCTACGGCAACGTGGACGACCACTGGGGCACGAGCCAGTACCAGGGATCGACACTGTCCACCTACCGGTACGTCTTCGGTAACGGCGGCAACGGCAACGGCCAGTACATGAAGAACAACGCGGCGTCCGTGCAGAACTGCGCCCGAGACGACAACTACCGCGTGTACTTCAGCTCCGGCTACGGGGGCACCTCTCAGTACTTCGCGAAGAACGGCCCCTACGGAGACTGCAACATCACCAACTTGATCTCCGCTCTGAAGAACAACAACGCCTCCTCCCACTTCGCGTAAGAAGGAACCCCCCGTGAAGCACATCAAGCGGACCGCCACCGCCGTAGCCGTGGCCGCTTCCGCTCTCCTGGTCAGCGCCTGCTCGTCCGGAACCAGCGAACACCTCACGCAGAACGCAGCTGACGGCAAGCCGATCGTGAACAAGGAAAACTGGCCCCAGAAGATCCCCACCAGTGGCCTGACGAAAGGCCTGTCCCTTCCGCTGGAGGCGTACATGGCCTCCTACGAAGACCAGGTCACCGTCGAGCAGGCCGCCAACGATTTACAGCAGTCCTGCATGAAGGACTACGGCATCGACGTGACGCTGCCGCGAGCGGGCGCCAACCCGCCTCCCAGTGACAACGATGCCAACATCGAACGCCGCTACGGCATCACCGACCGGGCCGCAGCCGAGAAGTACGGCTACGAACTCCCCCCGGCCCTGCAAGAGCACACGAAACAGCCCATGCGTGACCTGTCCGACGTCGAAGTCGAGGTCCTGACCGGCCACACCAAGCCCGAACAGCCCAAGAGTCCCAAGGAAGTCAAGGCAGGAGCGCTGATCTCCGCCCCCAGCCAGGGCACCAAGCCCGCTCGGGCGGAGTACAACGGCAAGAAGCTGAAGACGGGCGGCTGCATCGGCTGGTCAAAGGACCAACTCGGCGTGAAGGACGCCGACCCCACCTTCGTGGCACAGCTCGCCGGGGACAGCCTGGTGCAGTCGATGAAGGACGACAAGGTCATCAAGGCCATCGCCGCCTGGTCTTCGTGTATGGGCGGCAAAGGACACGCCGGCCTTGCCGATCCCTACAAGGCGATGGACCAGGGGGTCACCAACGACGGGAAGCCGTCGCAGGAGTCCATCGCTCTGGCCGTCGACGACATCGACTGCAAGCAGCAGACGGACCTGGTGAAGATCTGGTTCGACGTGGAGTCTGCCATCCAGGACAAGCAAATCGCCGACAACAAGACACAGTTGACCGACGTCAAGGATCAGCGCGGCAAGGAAATCACCGCTGCGCGCAAGGAAACGGCGGCTAACGCCCAGTGAAGACTGGAGTGGTAGTGCCCGGACCGCAGACGGCCCGGGCACTGTGCCTGTTGGCGGCGTGCGTACTGGCCGCCGGGTGTACGGACGGGTCAGCTGACAGGGCGCCCTCCGTACCGAAACGGTCGGCGACTCCGAGCGCGGCGCAGAGCAGTCCGCAAGTGCGTCCGTCCCCTGTGCCTTCGGTGCACTCCGAAGGCCGTACGCGTGTCCTGGAGTACGGCGACCTGACCGTGCGTGCCACACCGGAAAACAGCGGTGTGCGTACCGAGGTCGACGTAGCCAATACCAATGAGCGGAAGGCGACGTACTCGATTCAGATCAGCATCGCTGACGGAAAGGGATGGACCGCGTACAACCGGTTCTGGCTGCAGGACGTCCCGCCGGGCAAAACGAAGCGGGATGATGCGGTGATCGGTTCGAAAAAGCTAGGTCCGATTCCGCAGGTACCGAAGATCTACGTTGACGAATTCACTCCTCTCGTTGACCGGCAGTAGTAATGCGATGCCGCGTCTGCCCCGCGTCCTGGGAGGAACCGCCGTCGCCGCTGCCCAGAAGCCGTCTACCGCGGCCCGTGTGCGACGCGTACATCCCATAGGGCCAGTACTGAATCGCAAGGGTCGTACCACGGACCGCTGCCCGCCACGTTCGTCACTGCGCCGCCTGCCGGAACCGGGGCACCGAACTCATACGGCTATGGGCGGGCCGGTGGCCAGTGCCGAACGCGGCACCGAGTCCTCGCCTGCAACCCGCATCAGCTTTCCTGCAGGCCGCCCGAAGTTCCGGGCATCAACAACAGCGGCCGCGAGGCCGCTCGCTGAATGTCACGGTCGCCACGGAGATCAACTCCGAGAGCCGTGATGACATTCCGGTCAAGGACATCGATGTCTGCATCACGGATGCAGAGAAGAGGGGACAAGTGATAACCCGTCATAGACGAGGCACGGTTGCGGCCCTCGCCGTCACCGCCGCATTATCAGGACTCATACAAGCCCAGCCCGCCACCGCGGAGCCCAGCCCCAAGCCCACGCCTACAGCTTCCACGTCGGCGCCTCGAGCCGCGACAGGCGCCGTCGCGTCTCCGGACACCACCTTGGGCAAGGGGTGGAAGACCTCGACCGACCGGGCTGTGACTGCCGCCGCCGACAGCGACGGTCTGCATCTTCTGGTCGCGGACAGCAAGAATGCCTACGCGTGGAAGACGGCTGCTGTCCTCAGCGAGCCCCAGCTCCCGGCCGACACCTGGATCGGCAACCAGTGCGTCATGGACGACCACCACGCGGCCGTCGTCTACGCTCCCCGCACCTTCGCCAACAAGCCCGACCTGATGATGGGCGGCGCGTTCACCGCGATCGTCAACCTCGACAACGGCAGCGTCACCAAGCTGCCCTTCACCGCGTCCCTGGCCTATTTCGACCCCACGTGCAACCCGGCCACACACACCGCCGCCTTCACCGCACTGCGCGACACCAAGACGCGCTTGCTTACGGTCGACACCAAGGGCACCACGGTCGCGGACACCACCGCCACGGGTGAGGTAACCTCCGCCGTCCCCGTCAAGGACGGCGTCATCGCCGCCGCCGGAAACCGGCTCGTCCACGTCGACCGCAAGGGCAGGACAGTCAAGCTCGCCACCACGAAACACGCCCCGTATGCCATCCGTGTGAGCAGTGACGGCACGGTCAGCTACATCGACCGCACGGGCGACACCGACGCCAACGTACAGACGTACGCGCGCGGCCAGAAGGCGACCGTCGCGAGCGGCAGCCTCACTTCGATGAACCTGCGTCAGGGTACGGACGGCACCGTTTACCTGGCCGGGAAGGCGAACCGCGGCAAGATCTTCACGGCCAGCGGCATCAAGCAGTTGAACGTCTCACCCGACGCGGACCTCTCCACCCGCGGACGCCTCGCCGTCGACCCGGTCGTATCCCCGGCCGTGCGGGCGGGCGTCGCCAACATCAACAACGCCGGCCGCAGCTTCACTGGCGCCGTGACCAAGGAACCGGCAGCCGAGACGAGGACGGGCAGCACCAGCCACGTCCTGACCATCAACGGCTCGGTGCCAGGCACCGGCAAACACACCAACCAGAAAGTCGCCGAGCCCGGCAGCACCGCGGGGGGCAGGCCGTCGCCGGCACTGACCGGCTCCTCCAAGCCGCAGATGGCAACGACGAACAGGATGACCACAGCCGACGACGACGCCAGGGCACACGACCCGGTCGACACCGAGGCCTGGTGTTCCGTGCCCCGCAACGATGTCAAGACCCAGGCGCTTCAGCCGACCCCGAACCAGGTCGAATGGGCCGTGGACATGGCCGTACGCGGCCAACTGACCTCCGGCTACATCACCCAGGGCGGCTGGCGATCACAGACCGGCCTCTCCACCATCAACCCGCAGGGCCTGTTTCCCAGGCCCTCCCTGACCGGTGGCGGACGCATCCCCGCACAGGTCCAACTGGGCATCCTCGCCCAGGAATCAAACCTCTGGCAGGCCGAATCCGGATCCATCCCCGGCCAGATGGGCAGCCCACTCGCGGCTGTCGACGGCTACTACGGCCACCAGTCCGGCGGAAGCCTCGCCGACTTCTGGACCATCCACTGGGACAAGTCCGACTGCGGCTACGGCGTCGGCCAGGTCACCGACGGCATGCGCAAAGCCGGATACGAGAAGGCGGGCGAAACCTCTCTCCCGGTCAGCACGCAGCGCGCGATCGCCATCGACTACACCACCAACATCGCCGCGTCGCTCTACATCCTCGCCGACAAATGGAACGAGGTTCACCAGAGCGATCAGACGATCACCGTCAACAACGACGACCCCGCCAAGCCCGAGAACTGGTTCACCGCCGTGTGGAACTACAACCTCGGCTTCAACAAGAAAGCGGACGCCGCAACCAACGGCAACTGGGGCCTGGGCTGGTACAACAACCCCGCCAACCCCGTCTACCCCGCATCCCGCCTGGCCTTCATGAACACCGACCTGGACCCGCTGGCCGCGAAGGACGCCGCCCAGCCGCAGAAGTGGCCCTACGAGGAGAAGGTGATGGGCTGGGCCGCCTGGTCCCAGGACACCGGCCACTCCTACGCCACTTCCGGCCGCCAGGACTGGCCCGGCGAGTCCGGCTTCTCCTCCGCCGGCTTCTACCCCGCCTCCTGGAACGGCACCAACGGTACGGTCATCGACCCATCCAGCGGAAAATACCGCCGGGTGCACGTCTCACCGCCGCTCGACGCGTTCTGCAACACCAAGAACAACTGCGACACCGCCAACCCGCCCAACTGCCCCACCGCCGGGTGCTACACCCAGTACTGGTGGCACGAGTCCAACGTCACCTGGAAGTCGGACTGCGCCGCCAGCTGCGGCATCGAACACATCAAGTACGTCACCGCGGTCAATGAGCCCGGGCGCGGTTACCGCCTCCAGTACGGCACACCCGTCTGCTCCGGCGCACCCTCGGGCGCGAAGGTCGTCGAGTCCGTGCCCGCAGGCACCAACACCTGGAGTGACTGCGGCACCACCACGACCGACGGATCGTTCCAGTTCACCTTCTACCCCGACCCCGCCGCGACCGGACCAGGGCTCGGTCAGTACGACGCAAAAGCCGACCTGCACCAGATCGGCGGCGGCTACAACGGTCACTTCTGGTTCACCCATGCACGCGACACTGATCACTTGGGCGGCGACAGCGGACGCATGACCATCCTGGGCGACTGGAAAATGAACTCCGCCATCTCCGGCAGACAGGCCGAGGTTTTCGTGCACATCCCGGACACCGGCGCGCAGGTCTCCAACGCCACCTACAAGGTGATCACGCCATTCGGAGCGGTCAGCAAGACCATCGACCAGAACTCCCACAACAACAGCTGGGTCTCCCTCGGCGCCTACAACTTCAACGACCAGGCCCCCGAGGTACAACTGACCAACTCCACATCGGACGGTACCGCCGACAAGGATGTCGCCTACGATGCCGTCGCGTTCGTACCCGGCGACTACGACGGCCTGAACGCCGTCACGTTTCCAGCAGCGGACCCGAACGCCCCGGACATCGACTTCGTGGCCGCGCAGAACGCGAAGGAAGTCAGCACCACGTCGTCGCTCATGTCCTCGTCGCTCAGTAGCAGCTCGGGCAAGGAATCGTGCTCGACCGGCGGTGACAGCGTCACCCTGTGCGCCACGTACAAGCCACTGAACGAGAAGAACGCAAAGGGCGCGAGGTTGCCAGGGGCCGCCAAGTCGGCCGTGACCGCCGCTGCGGCGACAGGGCCCGTCGTATGGTGCCAGGACGTCAACGGGGCTGCCTTGCAGACAAGGACGGAAGGCTGTCTGCGCGGGCTTCTCGTCCTGACCGCGACAGACAACGGCGCTCCCGTCGGCAACGCGACCATGAAGGTCATCCAGGAGATCAGGCTCGACCCCAAGTCGAATCAGTTCACCACGTGGACCGAGGTCTCCCTGGTCAACATGACGGGAATCAGCTCGACCACGCTGACCTCGTTCGACGAAGAATGCTGGACCACCACCGCCTGCGCCGAAAGCAACGGCACCTGGACCGACAGCACGACATGGACTGCGGGGGACCCGCACGTCGCCACGCGCACCAACACCTACTCGTGGAACAAGGTCAGCGGTGGTGAAGACCTCCTCAACTTCACGTGGGACACCAGCTGGTCCACACCAAGCGCCACGGTCGAAGCGGTCCCAAAGTGGAGCAACAACAATTTCGACGTCCGCTGTGACAACAAGGTGGGTGGGAACACGGGGTGTGTATTCCCGAAGTACACCCCGACGCTGCAGCTGAACACGAAGAAGTACCCAGCCACTTCCGCGTACTACTGGGTCCTCATGGAGAAGCTGGCATCCCACCCAGGCAGCGAGAAGTACAACAAGCCGCTGCATCGCCTGGCCGACGAAACGAAGGCCAAGGAAAATCAGAACAAGATGTGTCTAACCGCCGTGGCGGAATGGAATCCAAACCCTAACGCGGGTGGAACAAGCTGCGACGAGTACCCTTTCGCCAGGTCACGTGAGAGCGGCGGGATGACGCTCGACTCGGGCAAGGACTGCGTCCAGCTGTACACCCACGAGCAGGCCGACGGCTCCTGGATGCTGGAACTGGACAACAACTACCCAATACCGACCTGGAACGAGACTTGCGGCCGGGCTGCGGTTCCGGTCTTGCAGAACACCAACGCAGGTGGTGACCTCGGCCGGTTCACTTCAGAAATCCGACTCCTGGACAGCGACCCGTACTTCGTCCAGACTGGATTTGAAGGCTGCGACATCAAATCCGTCTGTAATATCAGCTAGAAACCGACCCACCGGAGCGGGGGGGGGCGCCCCCCCCCGGGGGGGGGCGCGGCCGGCGCCCCCGGGGGGCGGACTAACCAAAAAAACAAAAAACACAAAAAAAAAAAAGA